>CANHNO010000017.1 GCA_947462065.1 Burkholderiales bacterium
CCCAGCAGTGCCGACACTTCGGTACCGGCCAGGGTGTAGCGGTAGATGTTGTCCACGAAGAACAGCACGTCCTTGCCTTCGTCGCGGAAGGATTCGGCAATCGTCAGGCCGGTCAGCGCCACGCGCAGACGGTTGCCCGGGGGCTCGTTCATCTGGCCGTAGACCATGGCCACTTTCGATTCCGGCAGGTTCTCCAGGTTCACGACGCCCGAATCGGCCATCTCGTGATAGAAGTCGTTGCCCTCGCGGGTGCGCTCGCCGACACCAGCGAACACCGACAGGCCGCTGTGAGCCTTCGCGATGTTGTTGATCAGCTCCATCATGTTCACGGTCTTGCCGACACCGGCGCCGCCGAACAAGCCGACCTTGCCGCCCTTGGCGAACGGGCACACGAGGTCGATCACCTTGATGCCGGTTTCGAGCAAATCCTGCGAAGGGCTCAGCTCGTCATAAGCCGGGGGCTTGCGGTGGATCGATGCGGTCAACTCTTGGCCGACGGCGCCACGCTCATCGATCGGTCTTCCCAGCACGTCCATGATCCGGCCGAGCGTCGCACGGCCCACCGGCACGGTGATCGGGTTCTGTGTGTTCACCACTGTCAGGCCACGGCGCAGACCGTCGGAGGAACCGAGCGCAATCGTGCGCACCACGCCATCGCCCAGCTGTTGTTGGACTTCCAGGGTCAGGCCCAGACTGTCGAGCTTGAGTGCGTCATAGATCTTTGGCATGGCATTGCGCGGGAATTCCACGTCGACCACCGCGCCAATGCACTGGACGATCTTGCCTTCTGTAGCCACTGCGGACATGTTCGTATCCTTAGAAAAAACGAATTCTGGGGTTCTGGGGTCTTGGATGACGCCGGTCAAACGGCAGCGGCACCCGCGACGATTTCGGAGAGCTCTTTGGTGATCGCGGCCTGGCGCGTCTTGTTGTAGACCAGCTTCAGTTCAGCTATCACCGAGCCGGCGTTGTCGGTGGCGGACTTCATCGCCACCATCCGCGCCGATTGCTCCGACGCCATGTTCTCGGCCACCGCCTGGTAGACCAGCGCTTCGGTGTAACGCACCAGCAACTCGTCGATCACTGTTTGGGCATCGGGCTCGTACAGGTAATCCCAACCGTACTCGCCTGCACCTTCCGGCGTGGGCACATGGAGGCTTTGCCCCGACAGCGGCAGCAACTGCTGCACCAGCGGCTCCTGCTTCATCGTGTTGATGAAGCCGGTATAGCAAAGATAGACCGCGCTCAGCTTGCCGTCGGCATACGCATCGAACAGCACCTTGACCGGGCCGATCAGTTTTTCCAGATGCGGCCTGTCGCCGAGCTGCGTCGCGTGCGACACGACCTTGGCGCCAATGCGGTTCAGGAAACCCAGGCCCTTGTTGCCGATCGCGACCGCTTCGGCCTTCAGGCCTTGCGCTTCGAGCTCCTTCAGCTTCAGGGTGACGGCGCGAAGCACGTTGGTGTTCATGCCACCGCACAGTCCCTTGTCGGTCGTCACCACGATGAAGCCCACCGACTTGACGCCGGTGTTCTGGATCAGGAACGGGTGCTTGTACTCGGGCGTGGCCTTGGACAGGTTGGCTGCGAGACTGCGGATCTTCTCGGCGTAAGGCCGAGCAGCACGCATACGGTCCTGCGCCTTGCGCATCTTTGAAGCGGCGACCATTTCCATGGCCTTGGTGATCTTCTTGGTGTTCTCGACACTCTTGATCTTGCCGCGTATTTCCTTGCCAGCTGCCATGACGAAACTCCTGGTTTGGTCGTGGACGGATCAGGCGAACGACTTCTTGAAGGCCGCAACGGCAGACGACAACTCGGGTTCCGAGTCCTTGTCGAGCGCCTTGGCGTCTTCGATCTTCTTCAGCAGGCCGGCATGGCTGGTCTTCAGGAACTGATGCAGGCCCGATTCGAAGGCCAGGACCTTCTTCACGTCGATATCGTCCATGAAGCCCTTGTTGACGGCGAAAAGCGATGCACCCATCAGCGCGATCGGCAGAGGCGAGTACTGAGCTTGCTTCAGCAGTTCAGTAACCCGCGCACCGCGGTCGAGCTGCTTGCGGGTAGCTTCGTCGAGATCGGATGCGAACTGCGCAAACGCCGCCAGTTCACGGTACTGCGCCAAGTCGGTACGGATACCACCCGACAAGCTCTTGATGAGCTTGGTCTGGGCCGCACCACCCACGCGCGACACCGAGATGCCAGCGTTGATGGCGGGGCGGATACCAGCGTTGAACAGACTGGTTTCCAGGAAGATCTGGCCGTCGGTGATCGAGATCACGTTGGTCGGCACGAACGCGGACACGTCACCGGCCTGCGTTTCGATGATCGGCAGCGCGGTCAGCGAACCCGTCTTGCCTTTGACCTCGCCTTTGGTGAATGCTTCGACGTAGTCGGCGTTCACGCGCGCAGCACGTTCGAGCAAGCGGCTGTGGAGATAGAACACATCGCCGGGGTAGGCTTCGCGGCCCGGTGGGCGGCGCAGCAGCAGGGACACCTGGCGATAAGCAACAGCCTGCTTGGACAGGTCGTCGTAAATGATCAGCGCGTCTTGCCCGCGGTCGCGGAAGTACTCGCCCATCGTGCAGCCCGAATAGGCGCTGACGTACTGCATCGCGGCCGATTCAGAAGCGCTGGCCGCCACAACGATGGTGTAGTCCATCGCACCGGCTTGCTCCAGCGAGCGCACCACGTTCTTGATCGAGCTGGCCTTCTGCCCGATGGCAACGTACACGCAAGTGACGTTTTGGCCCTTCTGGTTGATGATGGTGTCGATGCCGACAGCCGTCTTGCCGGTCTGGCGGTCGCCGATGATCAGCTCTCGCTGGCCACGACCCACGGGCACCATCGCGTCGATGGACTTCAGGCCGGTCTGCAGCGGCTGATCGACCGACTTGCGCGCAATCACGCCCGGTGCCACTTTCTCGATGACGTCGGTCATCTTGGCGTTGATCGGACCCTTGCCGTCAATGGGCTGGCCGAGCGCGTTGACGACGCGGCCGATGAGCTCGGGGCCGACCGGCACTTCCAGGATGCGGCCCGTGCACTTGACGATGTCGCCTTCCGAGATGTGCTCGTACTCGCCCAAAATCACCGCGCCAACCGAGTCGCGCTCTAGGTTCAGTGCGAGGCCGTAGGTTGGCTGACCGCTTCTGGTGACCGGAAACTCCAGCATTTCGCCGGCCATCACGTCGGAGAGGCCGTGCACGCGGCAGATGCCGTCGGCAACCGACACCACCGTGCCCTGGTTCTTGATGTCGGTAACCGCACCAAGACCTTCGATGCGGCTCTTGATCAGTTCGGAGATTTCTGAGGGATTCAAGTTCATGTGTTGCTCCTGAAGATCAGGCCGTCAGGGCCATCTTCATGTGTTCGAGACGGGCCTTGACCGAGGTGTCAAGCACCTCGTCGCCAACGGCGACGCGGATGCCACCGATCAGCTCGGGCACGATTTCCACGGAAGGGTTGAGCTTGCGGCCGAAGCGCTTCTCAAGCACCAAGACCACCTCGGCGAGCTGGCCGCCGTCGATGGGAAAGGCACTCTGGATAAGGGCATCCGACACGCCGGTGCTTCTGTTGAGCAGCGCCAAGAACTGCGCCGAGATCTCTGGCAGCGCAGCGAGGCGGCCGTTGTCGATGATGGTGCGCAGCAGGTTGCCAATCTTCGGGTCAAGGCTCAGGCTCTGCTGCTGCGCGATGCCGGCGATGACGTCGAACACCTGTGCAGCCACCACCTTGGGGTTGTCAGCAAACTGACGCAGTTCGGGATCGGCGGCCAGTTGCGCCAGCGCCGTGACCTGCGGCTTGAGTGCCGCGGCGTCGGCGCCAGCGGCGCTGAACAGCGCTTCGGCGTAAGGGCGGGCGATGGTCGCCAGCTCGGCCATGTCAGAGCTCCGCCTTCAGACGCGACAACAACTCGGCATGGACGCCGGAATTGACTTCGCGACGCAGGATCTGCTCGGCGCCCTTGACGGCCAGCCCGGCCACCTGCTCGCGCAGCGCCTCGCGCGCCTTGATCGCTTCCTGCTCGGCCTCAGCCTTTGCGTTGGCGATGATCTTGGCGCCTTCGTCGACGGCCTTGCCTTTGGCTTCCTCGACGATCTGCTGCGCCAGGCGCTCGGCGTCGGCCAGACGCTTGGCAGCGTCGTCTCGGGCCGCGGACAGCTGTGCTTCGACGCGCTTGTTCGCGGCGGCGAGTTCGCTCTTGGCCATGTCGGCGGCCGACAGACCGTCGGCGATCTTCTTCGCGCGCTCGTCCAGAGCCGCCGTAATGGGCGGCCAAACGAATTTCATCGTGAACCCGACCAGTATCGCGAACACGATCATCTGGATGATCAGGGTGGCATTGATGCTCACGGCAGGGACCTCGTTAAGGAGTGATCAGGGCAGCCGCATGAACGCCGCTGCCCGCCGGACCGATGCGAAGGCTTACTTCGGCAGATTAGCGATCTGGGCCAGGAACGGGTTGGCAGTGGCGAACCACAGCGCGATACCGGTACCGATGATGAAGGCTGCGTCGATCAGGCCAGCCAGCAGGAACATCTTGGTCTGCAGTTCGCCCATCAGCTCTGGCTGGCGCGCCGCCGCCTCGAGGTACTTGCTTCCCATGATGCCGATGCCGATACAGGCGCCGACAGCACCCAGGCCGATGATCAGGCCAGCGGCCAAGGCGACAAAGCTGATGACTTCCATTTTTTGCTCCAGAGGGGGAAGGTGAGGGAAAAAGGGGGTGAGGGGAAAAGCGGTTGCGGGGGCTGGATCAGTGCGCGTCGTGGGCTTGACCCACGTAAACCAACGTCAACATCATGAAGACGAAGGCCTGCAGCGTGATGATCAGGATGTGGAAAATGGCCCACACGCTGCCGGCGATGATGTGGCCGATGGCCAGGCCGATGCCTGTGGCGCTGAGCGTGAAGGCCCCGCCCATCAGCGCGATCAGCATGAAGATCAGTTCGCCGGCGTACATGTTGCCGAACAGCCGCATGCCGTGCGACACAGTCTTGGCGACGAACTCGATGATCTGCATCGCGAAGTTCACCGGATACAGGAACCACTTGTCGCCGAAGGGTGCCGAGAACAGCTCGTGGATCCAGCCGCCCGCGCCCTTGATCTTGATGTTGTAGAACAAGCAGATCAGCAGCACGCTCAGCGAAAGGCCCATGGTCACCGAGAGGTCGGCAGTGGGCACCACGCGCTGGTAGTCCTTCATGCCCACGGCCGGGCCGACGGCGTGCCAGATGGACGGAAGCAGATCGACCGGCAGCAAGTCCATCGCGTTCATCAGGAAGATCCAGACGAACACGGTCAGTGCCAGCGGGGCCACCAGCTTGCGGCTGTTGGCGTTGTGCACGATGCCCTTGGCCTGGCTGTCGACCATCTCCACGAGGATCTCGACCGCAGCCTGGAAGCGGCCCGGCACGCCCGATGTGGCGGCCTTGGCGGCGCGCCACAGGAAGAAGCTGCCGACGATGCCGAGCAGCGTGGCCCAGAAGATTGAGTCGAGGTTGAAGACGGTGAAGTCAACCACCGCCGATTGCTTGTGGTTCTGCAGGTGCTGCAGGTGATGGACGATGTACTCGCCTGCTGTGGGCGCGTGACCTTCGGCTGCCATGTTCTAGTTTGTCCCGTGTGCGTCTTGCTTAACGACCAGATCCGCGGCCTCGCCACAACAGCGCCAGCCAGTACACCTTCATGCACAGCACCAAGCTCACCAGCAAGGCTGGCCAGCTCAGTGGTTCCACAAGCTTCGGCGCCAGCACCAACATGGCCATCGAAACCAAAATCTTGACTGCCACCCACACCATGAAGCTGACGGCGCTGGCGCCGGGCGACATGCTGGAGAGCTTGCTAGTCATGCCACGCGCCATCAAAGCACCCGGAAGCACTGCAACTAGCGCGCCATACAGCGTAGATCCGATGAGCTGTGGCTGACCAAGTACCAGCCACACCACAACCGCAGACAGACACCCCATCACCACCTGCGCCGCAATCACCTGCCAAGGGGAAACCTGGGGGTTGCTCGCGCGCAAGGCCTGGGCCTCAGCGCGCGTCAGTGGCATGATGAGCTGACCTTCTGCCTCATCGCCGAATCCTGCGCTTGCCACCCGATGGGCGATTGAATCAGTCATCGGAAGGATCGCATAGGCTTTCAGTTCAGCCCCTGATTATGCGTGCAAACCCGCACTCTCCTCAAGCCCAAATTCTGGACACTGCATGCGCGTGACTTTTCGAGCGGCCACGCGGGCGAAGCCGGGCGCTCTGGAGCCGTCGCTCAGGCGAAGAGGTTAGCGGGCAGCCCAGGCACCTCGACCCGCATCGAAAGCACACAGCCAGCCAGAGGTTGCAACGCCAGCTCGGCAGCTGGCCGGTTCTCGCGCGCAGTGGTGATGTAGAGCGTCTTCAGGTCCGCGCCACCGAAGCAAGGCATCGTCGGGCATCGCACCGGCAATGGCACCTCGCGCAGCAGCTGACCAGTCGGTGACAGGCACAGCAGGCGCTGTCCCTCGAACATCGCAACCCAGTAATTGCCTGCGGCGTCGACCGCTGCGCCGTCGGGCCGACCGCGATAGTCGGCTTGCGTCGGGCCCGCAGGCTTCAGCGGGAACTGGCAGAACACGCGCCGACCGCTGAGCGTGCCACCCAGGGTATCGAAGTCAAACGCATGGATGACATGCGCCTTCGTGTCGCTCCAGTACATCGTGCGACCGTCAGGACTCCAGGCCAAGCCATTGGAAGTGGTGATGCCCTCGGCGTGCTTCGTGAGGCTGTCACGATGGAATCGATACAAAGCCGCCCGCGTGGCGTCGCGCGGCTCATAGATCGTGCCGACCCAGAAGCGGCCCTGCGGGTCGCACTTGCCGTCGTTGAAACGCTCGGTTTGCGGGTCGTAGGGCGGCGGCACCAGTGCGGTGCGCTTGCCAGTGCAGGTATCGAAGCGCCACAGCCCATCGCGTGAGGCCAGCAACAGACCGCCGTCGAGCATCGGCGCGAGGCTGGCGACCTCGGTATCGAATGGCCAATGCGACAGCTCACCACTGACCGGGTCGTAGCGGTTGACACGGTGGCCCGGGATATCGCAGTAGTACAGCACCTGTTCGCGCGGGTGCCACATGGGCGATTCGCCCAGCGCGCTGGGCAGCGTCACGGCTGCGGAGATGTCCGGGTTCAGCACGGCCGCGCGCTTGAGCGAATCACAGCGCAGCGACCTCGAGGGTCATCAACGCCTCGAATGTCTCGCCGGGTTGCAGCGTGCGCAATCCGAGTGACGCGGGGTCTTCGCCATGGATCGCATCGCTGACATGGCTGACCGGTTCGACACAGAAGTAGCCCTTGTTGGCCGGCGTGTAAACGACCAGATGCGTCAGGTTCGAGCTGAGCTGCAGCGCCAACACCTCGTCGCTGATGCCTGCCGGGCCACGCCAGCCGTCGAAGCAGTTGTCGAAGCACAGGCCAGACACCTCATCGTCGATGTGAGCCTGCACCACCTTCCTCACAGGCAACTGCGTTTCGTCGGAGTCCCAGCGATCGCTCACTGTGATGCGCAGGCGACTGAGGTTGCGCTTGGGGAAATACGGATGCCACCCCAACCCAACCGGCTGTGCGATGTCAGCGGTGTTGGTCACGGACAGCGTCACGACCAGCGAGTGCGGCGTCAGCGAGAAGGCCTGTTTCGCCTCGAAGGGGAAAGGCCAATGCGCATCGGGTACGTGCCAGTAGCGCAACACGGCATCGGCTTCGCCGTGCACCGCGCCCTCCCAGGCGCGCAGCCAACCCACGCCATGCACCGAATGGGGGTTGTCGTCGAAGTTGGCGGTGGTGACGTAGTCGTTGCCGAGCCAGCGGAAGCGCTGGTACGCCAGCCGGTTCGAATAGGGCACCAACGGGTAGCAGGCCGATTGCCGTGCGCTGGCCAACTGGCCTGGCTCGGTCGATCTCAGGATCGGCGTGCCGCGGTGCCACAGACCGGCGATCGAGCCGCCCAGGTCGGCGCGCAGCGCCAGCCGCAAGTCGCCCGAATGCAGTTCCACAGCGCCCTCAAGATGGTGACCATCAGGGGTGACGGCTGTAGCGGTCAATCCAGTTCCGCCTTGAGGTAGTGCGATCCAGCGATCGGGCTGAAGTAATACGGCGGGATCTCCTCAAAACCCAGCGAGGTGTACAGGCCGCGCGCTGCCTCCATATCGTCCAGGGTGTCTAGGAGCGTCGCCGAATACCCGGCACGGCGGGCTTCGTCGAGCAAGGCTTGAGCCATCAGCCGCCCCAACCCGAACCGACGGAAGGCCGGCCGCACGTAGAGACGCTTCATCTCGCAGGCGTTGGGGTAATCGACATCTGCGAGCCCCCGGAAAGCACCGCAACCCGCCAGTTCGCCGTCGACGAAGGCCAGCATCAGATGGCCATGGGGTGGCGCATAAGGGGCAGGCAGGCTGGCCAGTTCTGCGTCGAAATTCTGGAATTCAAGGTCGATGCCCAGACTGTCCGCATACTCGCGGAAGATGCCACGAGCGAGGTCGAGCAGTTCGCCGTCAACGGGCGTCACGAGGCTGATCTCGGAAGTCGGCATGGGGTGTTTAATGGTCAATCCCAGATCAGTTTATCGCCGACCCGCAGGCAACTGAGCCGACCGGTCATCACGCATCCGCCCACTTGACTCGCGCGCAGGGACAAACACGCCAAGATGCAGACCGCGACATATGATGCAAGCGGCTACATGCTGGCGCTCATGAGGATCTGATGTTCGACTCCACGATCCCTTTCGGCGAGCCCGAACTGATGCGGGCGAGCAGCTTCAGGCGTTACCTGCCCCATCGCGGCGATGGCTCGGCGCCCGCGCTCGTTAGCCCGCATTTCGCCTCGCTGAGCCCGTCTCTGATGGCCGATCTCGGCCACAGCGCCACGCATCAGCAACGCACAGAGCCGCTCGATGTGCTGGCTGCATGCGTGCGCCACGCGCAGCCGGTCACGGTGCACCTGCAGTGCGGCGAGCGTGCGGTGCCACTGACCTTGTTCCCGCATGAGCGACTGCTGCACTGCCCGATCCCGATCGACATGTTGGTGACCCAGCGGGAACCTGAACTGCAGGTGATCCACATCGAGCCGGCGCTACTGGCAGCGCCTGGCGAAGCGATGGGGGGTCGGCCCGGGCCGTACGCGCTCGACGACCTCTGCTTACACACTCTGGGAACCGTTCTGTGGGATCTGGCATTGCACGGTGCTCGCCACGAATTGCTGCCGGAAATCATCGGGCCGGCGGTCTACAGGGTGACCCACGGGCTCGACATGGGTGACACCGCCATGTCCGGAACCTTGCTCTCGGCGGTCTACCGACTGCGCCGCGAGTCCGCCCGTCTGCGCGACATTGCGACATGGCCGGGCTTCGACCGCGACCGCGCTGCGCGCCTGTTGAACGGGCTGTACCTTCAATCGGGGCTGATCGTCAGCCGCTCGCATCCCGACGCTCTTCGAGACAGCTGGTTCACAGCGCTGGGACAGCGCTGAACTTCAGCGCTGTCCCAACGTTTCCCAGCGCTCCAGAGCGCCCAACAACTCATCGTCAATCTTGGCGACCCGCGCCTGCGCAACGGCAACACCTTGCGGGTCGCGGGTGTAGGCGGCTGCATCGGCCAGCAGCTTGGCAAGTTCCGCCTGCTCAGCTTCAAGCGCCTCAATGCGCCCGGGTAACTCGTCAAGTTCGCGTTGTTCCTTGTAGCTGAGCTTGCGCGGCTTCGGCGCCACCGGGGTCACGGGCACGGGCTTGGCGGCAACTGACGCATCGTTGGGTCGCGTGTCCTTGCCCTTGGCCGCGCGGGTGGCCTGCGCGCGAATTGCTTGAGCCCGGTCACGCTGGATCTTCCAGTCTTCGTAGCCACCCTCGTACTCGCGCCACTGGCCCGGTGACTCGTCACCCTCCCACACGATGGTGCTGGTCACCACGTTGTCGAGGAATCGGCGGTCGTGGCTGACCAGAAACACCGTGCCCTTGTACGCCTGCAGTAATTCTTCGAGCAACTCCAGCGTGTCGATGTCAAGGTCATTGGTCGGCTCGTCCAGCACCAGCACATTCGCGGGCAGGGCGAACAGGCGGGCCAGCAGCACGCGGTTGCGCTCGCCGCCACTGAGCGTGCGCACAGGTGAGTTGGCGCGCTCCGGCGAGAACAGGAAATCGTTCAGGTAGCTCATGATGTGCTTGCGCTGACCACCGATCTCCACCCACTCGCTGCCCGGGCTGATGGTGTCGGCAAGCGTCGCATCGAGGTTCAGCGTGCTGCGCATCTGGTCGAAATAGGCGACCTCGATCTTGGTGCCCTGGCGCACGATGCCACTGTCGGGCTGCAACTCGCCGAGGATGAGCTTGAGCAGCGTGGTTTTGCCCGCACCATTCGGCCCGATCAGCCCGACCTTGTCACCACGCAGAATGGTCGCGCTGAAGTTCTTCACGATCAGCTTCGGTGTGGCGTGGTCGTTGAATTGCAGCGTCACGTCGCGCAACTCGCCAACGATCTTGCCACTCGGCGCCCCGGAGTCCACCTCCAGCCGCACCTGGCCGAGCGAGTCGCGACGCTTCTGGCGCTGGTCGCGCAGTACCTCCAGGCGCTGAATGCGCGCGACGCTGCGCGTGCGGCGGGCCTCGACGCCCTTGCGGATCCACACCTCTTCCTGGGCGAGCAGCTTGTCTGCGCGCGCGCTTGCCAGAGCGTCGGAGGCCAGCTGCTCCTCCTTCATCCGCTCGTAGGCGCTGAAGTTGCCGGGGTAACTGCGGATGATCCCGCGGTCGAGTTCAATGATGCGCGTGGCCACACCGTCGAGGAACGCGCGGTCGTGGGTGATCAGCATCACGCTGCCCTTGAATCCACGCAACAGTTCCTCGAGCCACGCGATCGAATCCAGGTCGAGGTGGTTGGTGGGCTCATCGAGCAGCAGCACATCGGGCACCGCGACCAGCGCCTGCGCCAGCGCAACGCGCTTCTTCATGCCGCCGGACAGCTGCCCGATCTCACGCGTGCCATCGAGGTGCAGTTGCGCCAGCGTAGTCTCGACGCGCAGTTCCCAGTTCCACGCATCGAGCGCCTCGATGCGGGTTTGCAGCGCATCGAGATCGACGCCATCGGCATGCTCCTCGTAGGCTTGGCGCACCGAGCGCGCCTCGGCAACGCCCTCGCTGACCGCATCAAACACTGTGTGCCCCGGATCGAACTGCGGCTCCTGCGGCACGTAGCAGATGCGCAGACCCTGCGTCATCTGCAGCAGGCCATCGTCGAGTTTTTCGAGGCCGGCGATGATTTTCAGCATCGACGACTTGCCAGCGCCATTGCGGCCGATCAGGCCGAGCCGTTCACCGCTATCGAGCGAAAACGCCGCGTTGTCGAGGAGGGCCACGTGGCCGAAAGCCAGGTGGGCATTGGAGAGTGAGAAGACAGCCATCCCTCGATTGTGCGGGTTGACCTTCGTACGGCTGAGTGGCGGGTGCGGTCGCAGCATCGAAAATGGGGGGATGGACACCGCGCCCGTCTTTCACGACGCCTTCTACAAATTCGTCTCGATCGCCGATGTGGACGGCACGGCGGCCACGCTGCGCGAGCTGACCAAAGCGCTGACCGGCGTGCTGCTGGTGGCGAGCGAAGGTCTCAACGGCACGCTGGCTGGCACTGCAGCCTCGCTCGATGCGTTTCACCGCGCGTTGGCCAGCGACCCCCGACTGGACGACTGCTTCGGAGGCATCACCTTCAAGCGCAGTGCCTGCCTGACGCCGCCGTTCCAGCGGATGAAGGTGCACAGCCGGCCGGAGATCCTGCCGCTCGGCGTGGACGGCGTGAACGCGGTCGGTCACATCGGCCTGCAGGTGTCGCCTGCGCAGTGGCGCACGCTGCTCGACGATCCGAACGTCGTCGTTGTCGACAACCGCAACCACTTCGAAGTTCGGCTCGGCCGCTTTCGCAACGCGGTCGATCCGCAAGTGAACAACTTCCGCGACTTCCCTGCCTACATCGAGGCGCAGCTGCCGACCTGGCAGGCCGAGGGCAAGCAGGTGGCGATGTATTGCACCGGTGGCATCCGCTGCGAGAAGACCAGCGCCTGGCTGCACGAACGCGGCGTGCCGATGTTGCAGCTCGAGGGCGGCATCCTGAACTACTTTGCGCAGATGCCCGACGCCGAGCGTGACTGGGCCGGCGAGTGCTTCGTGTTCGACAACCGCATCGCCCTCGACACACAGCTGCGTGAGACGAGTACCACCGCCGAACAGGTCTATGCGGGCGATCCGGGCGAGGCCTGGCGGCTGCGGCGCGCGCAGCGCCTGGCAGGATCGACGGCGCCTGACGACACCAAGACAACCGAGTCTGGCGCCCCACGGCAGTTACCTTGAGCGCACCCGCACCACCGAAAGTCGCCGGCCGACGATCGCCACAAGGCGCCCCGCTGCCGACCAGAAACGGCGTCGGCCCAAGCTGCGTAGCACTGCCGCCCGGCCCGTGGGCGACGCTAGGCAACTTCCTGATCGACCGCTTCCCAGCGGTCTCGGCGGCGACCTGGCAAGCCCGCATGCAGCAGGGCGAACTGGTCGATGAGGAAGGCGTTGCCGTCACGGCGCAACAGCCGTACCGCCCGGGTATTCGGCTGTACTACTACCGATCGATCCCCGAAGAACCGCGCGTGCCGTTCAATGAGGTGGTGCTGTTCCAGGACGAACTGCTGGTTGTCGCTGACAAGCCGCATTTCCTGCCTGTTACCCCCGGCGGCAGGCATCTGCAGGAAACGCTGCTGGTGCGGCTCAAGCGCCGGCTCGGCATCGACACGCTGGCACCACTGCATCGATTGGACCGCGAGACCGCGGGCGTCGTCGTGTTCGCGGTACGGACCGGCACGCGCGGCGCGTACCAGGCCCTGTTCGCGCAGCGGCAGGTGACGAAGCACTATGAAGCCATTGCGCCGTGGCGACCTGAGCTGAGCTTTCCACTGATTCACCGTAGTCGATTGGTGCAGGACGACCACTTCCTGCGGATGCGGGAAGTACAGGGCGAGGCAAATGCCGAAACCCTCATCGAGGTGCTGGCTGTGCAGGGCGACACGGCCCGCTACCGACTGACACCGCTGACCGGCCGCACCCACCAATTGCGCGTGCACTGCGCCGCGCTCGGCATACCCATCGTGGGTGATCGGATGTACCCCACCTTGCTGCCCGCCGACACCGACGACCACGCCCGGCCTTTGCAGCTGCTGGCTCGTTCGATCGCGTTCGTCGATCCGATCAGTGGTCAGCCTCGTTGCTTCGACAGCACACAAGGGCTGGCCCTCGCGCGGGCCGCCGGATGATTCAAGCCGCGAGCCGCGCCTCCAGCGCGTCGATGAAGGCCTTTGCCACGTCGAACCCGGTCTGCTTCATGATTTCCTGAAAACCCGTCGGGCTGGTGACGTTGATCTCGGTCACGCAGTCACCGATCACGTCAAGGCCGATCAGCAGCAGCCCTCGCGCCGCGAGCACCGGGCCGATCGCTTCGGCGATCTCGCGGTCGCGCGGGCTCAGAGGCTGAGCCACGCCCTTGCCTCCCACGGCCATGTTGCCGCGGATCTCGCTGCCCTGTGGAATGCGCGCCAGCGCGAAAGGAATCGGCTTGCCGTCGATCAGCAGGATCCTTTTGTCACCGAGCGCAATCTCGGGAAGGTAGCGCTGCACCATCACGGTCTGCTCGCCGTGCCGGTTCAGGGTTTCGATGATGCTGCCCAGGTTCAGCCCATCGGGCCCGACACGGAAAATGCCCATGCCGCCCATGCCGTCGAGGGGCTTGAGGATGATGTCCTGGTGTTCGGCATGAAAGCGGTGGATGTCGCTGGCATCGCGGGTGACCAGGGTCGGGCCGATGAACTGCGGAAACTCCAGGATGGCCAGCTTCTCCGGGTGATCGCGCAGCGCTGACGGGCGGTTGAACACGCGGGCCCCTTCGCGCTCGGCCTGGCCCAGCAGATGGGTCGCGTAGAAGTACTCGCTGTCGAATGGCGGGTCCTTGCGCATCACGACCGCATCGACTTCGGCCAGCACCACCGGGATCTCGTCGGGTGCCTGCTGCTTGGCGGAGAACCAGGTCGACCCCTCGGGTGTCAGCGTGATTTCACGCACATAGCCCGTCACGCGACCACCGCGCTGCCACATCAGGTCGCGCGGCTGGCAGGCCAGCAGCGTGTGGCCACGGGCAGCGGCCTCGCGCATCATGACGAAGGTCGTGTCCTTGAGGGTGTTGAAGCCTTCGAGCGGATCGGCAACGAACAGCAGTTTCATGGGCTGAGGATCCTGTGGATGAGAACGACCGCGACTGTTGCACAAGCCGCGTTCGCGTGTCGGAGTGGCCCCTGCCAGCGGCGTCGCACAGCGCAGGCATAACGGATCAGGCCCGGCGACTCAGATCTCGACCTTGGACCCCAACTCCACCACACGGTTGGTGGGCAGTCGCAGGAAGTCTGCCGCGGCAGCGGCATTGCGGTGCATGCTGGCGAAGAGCTTCTCGCGCCACATTGCCATGCCTTGGCCCAGCGTGGGGATCACGATGTCGCGCGACAGGAAGTAACTCGTGTCCATGGGGTCCAAGGCGACGCCGCGCAGTTTCAGCAACTCCAGCGCCTCCGGCACGTCGGGATCGTTCTTGAAGCCAAAGCAAAGCGTCACCTGCCAGCAGTCACGTCCGAGCGGCTCGATCTGGCAACGCCGGTCGAAGCTCAGCCACGGCACTTCGAGATGCTTCACGGTGACGAACAAATTGGTCTCGTGCAGCACCTTGTTGTGCTTCAGGTTGTGCAGCAGCGCGTTAGGCGTCAGACCCTGCTCGCTGACCAGGAACACGGCGGTACCTGGCACGCGGACCGGCGGACTGACGAACACTGCATCGAGGAAGCTGTTCAGGTCGATCGCTTCGTCGCGCATGCGGTTGTGCATCAACAGCCGGCCTTGTTTCCAGGTCATCATCAGCGTGAACAACACTGCGCCGAGCACCACAGGGAACCAGCCACCATCGAACAGCTTGACGGCGTTGGCAGCGAAGAAAACCAGATCGATCAGAAAGAAGAAGAAGGTGGCTGCGATGCACAGCGACCACGGGTACTTCCAGGCGTAGCGGATGACGAAGAAGGTCATCGTGGTGGTGATGAGCATGTCGATCGTCACTGCGATGCCGTAGGCGCCGGCCAGCTTGCTGCTGGAGCCGAAGACGATGACGGCCAGCACGATGCAGGCATACAGGCTCCAGTTGACGAACGGCACATAGATCTGCCCGGTCTCCTTGACGGAGGTATGCGCGATGCGCAGGCGCGGCAGATAGCCCAGCTGAATCGCCTGCTTGGTGACCGAAAAGGCAGCCGTGATCAGTGCCTGTGAGGCGATCACCGTCGCGCAGGTGGCCAGACCGATCAGTGGGTAAAGCGCCCACTGTGGTGCCATTTCATAGAACGGGTTGCGCACGTTCTCCGGATGGTCCAGCAGCATCGCACCTTGACCAAAGTAATTGATCACCAGCGCAGGCATCACCAGGCCGAACCAGGCAAGGCGGATCGGCCGCTTGCCGAAATGGCCCATGTCGGCGTAGAGCGCCTCGGCACCGGTGACGCAGAGCACGACCGAGCCCAGCGCGATGAAGGCAATACCTGGTTGCGACGCGATGAAACTCAGCGCATGGTGCGGGCTCAACGCCCAAAGCACGGCCGGGTTCTCGACGATGTGAACCGCGCCCAAGGCCGCCAGCACCACAAACCACAGCACCGTGACCGGACCGAACAAACGGCCCACGCTCGCGGTTCCGAAGCGCTGGAAGATGAACAACACCGTCAACACGAGCAGCGTCAACGGGAGCACAAAGCGGTGCATCGACGGTGCGGCGACCTCCAGCCCTTCGACGGCTGACAGCACCGAGATGGCCGGAGTGATCACGCCATCGCCAAAAAAGATCGCCGTACCGAAAATGCCGACCAGCAACAGGCGCCGTCGCAGCAAAGGCCGGTGTTTCACCGCCTGCGAAGCAAGCGCCAACATCGCGATCAATCCTCCCTCGCCGTTGTTGTCGGCGCGCAGGATCAGCATCACATACTTGATCGACACCACGACGGTGATCGTCCAGAACACCAGCGAGAGCACGCCATAGATGTTGTCCGGCGTGAGCGGCACGTGACCGTGCGCGAACACCTCTTTGAGTGCATACAGCGGGCTGGTGCCGATGTCTCCGTAGACGACACCGACGGCGCCTAGCGTCAGGGCCGCAAGGCTGGAAGCAGGACGATGGGGAGTCAAGTTGGGCCGGGACGCACCCGGGCATGGGCTCAGAGTCCGTGGATTGTGCGCCCAGGGTAGCCCCGGTGATGCATGACCCAAGGGTTACGGCCCCACCAACCCCGCCTCTTATGTTGCGCCGCAGCAACGACGAGCGGCCGAGGGTGTGTCGCGCAGGCGGCGGACGAGTGGTTGGACACGCCCAGTCTGCGGGACGCGTCAACGCGAGGAGTTTTCAATGGGGGCCCAGCAGTCGGCAACGAAGCTGTTCACATATCGAAACACGCAGCGCTTCAGCTCACGAGGTAGCTGGAGTCATTCGTAGACTTCAGCATCCGGGTCGGTGGCTTCAAGCTCGTAGCTGGCCGCCAACATGGCGAGACGGGCGATCACACCGTACATGTAGAAGCGGTTTGGCGCGCTGGCACCAGGCTTCACGCCAGGGCGCGGCAGGTGGCCGGATTCGGCGAAGGCCAGCGGGACGAAGCTCGCTCCGGGGGAGTTCAGGTTCTCGTCGATGCCGCGCTCTGCGTTGACACGATAGAAGCCGCCGACGACATAACGGTCGATCATGTAGACGACCGGCTCGGCGACCGCATCGTTAACGCGCTCATACGTCGGCACGCCTTCCTGCAGGATGACCTCGCTGACTTCCTGACCATCCTTGATCACGCTCATCTTGTTGCGCGAACGGCGATTCAGGTCCATCAGATCCTTCGGATCCCGCACGGTCATGATGCCCATGCCGTAGGTCCCCGCATCGGCCTTGACAATGATGAACGGCTTCTCCTGGATGCCGTACTCCTTGTACTTGCGCTTGACCTTGGCCAGCAATGCCTCAGCGTTGCTCATCAGGCACTCCGCACCGGTACCGTCACTGAAATTGACCTCGCCACAGCGTGCGAACAGCGGATTGATCAGCCAGGGGTCCATGCCCAGCAGCTTCGCGAACTTCTTCGCCACTTCTTCGTATGCGGCAAAGTGGTTCGTCTTGCGCCGCACAGCCCAGCCGGCATGCAAAGGCGGCAGCAGATACTGCTCGTGCAGGTTCTCCAGCACCTTGGGGATGCCCGCCGACAAGTCGTTGTTGAGCAGGATGGTGCAGGGATCGAAATCCTTGAGGCCCAGTCGCCCACGGCTGCGGACCAACGGCTCCATGGTCAAGGAGGTGCCATCGGGCAATTCGATCGCCGTAGGGCTGGTGATGGTGTCGTCCAGCGTCCCCAGCCGCACGTTCATGCCGGCCATGTGGAAGATCTGCATCAACCGCTGCACGTTCGCGAGATAGAAAGTGTTGCGCGTGTGCTTCTCGGGGATCAGCAGCAGGTTCTTCGCCTCCGGGCAGATCTTCTCGATCGCTGCCATCGCTGCCTGCACAGCCAGCGGCAACATCTCTGAGGTCAGGTTGTTGAAGCCGCCTGGGAACAGGTTGGTGTCCACTGGCGCGAGCTTGAAGCCCGCATTGCGCACGTCGACCGAGGTGTAGAAGGGAGGCGTGTGCTCCATCCATTCGAGGCGGAACCAGCGCTCGATCGCCGGCAACGATTCGAGGATGCGCTGCTCGAGCTCGTTGGTGGGGCCTGTCAACGCGGTGATGAGGTGAGGAACCATGGTGCTACCTGATTGCGATTGACGACATGCACTAGCGCATCGCGACGAACGATTCTAGAAGTGCATCGCAGATGCAGGGTGCGGCGCCCAAAAACAAGAGCCGCCTTGCGGCGGCTCTTGGTCTGACACGGGCAAGCCTGTTCGAGGCCTGGCCCGTTCCCAGCGGGCTTACTGGTGGTAAGCCGTCTCGCCGTGCGACGAGATGTCGAGGCCTTCGCGCTCTTCGTCTTCCGGCACACGCAGTCCGATCACCAGATCGACCACCTTGAAGGCGATGATGGAGACCACACCGGACCACACTACGGTGATCGCCACAGCCTTCGCCTGAATCCAGACCTGCGCTGCGATCGAGTAGTCGGCCGGAGCGACCATCGCCACGGTCACCCAGTCGGCGACGTAGCCTGGGCCGCCGAGGCTCGGGGCATTGAACACGCCGGTCAACAACGCACCGACGATACCGCCGACACCGTGGACGCCGAATACGTCAAGCGAGTCATCGGCACCGAGCAGCTTCTTGAGGCCCATGACACCCCAGAGGCAGGCGAAACCAGCCACCGCGCCGATCACCAGCGCACCACCGATGCCGACGTTGCCGCAGGCAGGGGTGATCGCCACGAGACCCGCAACAGCACCCGAAGCCGCACCCAGCATCGAGGCCTTGCCTTTGATCAGCGCTTCACCGACACACCAGGCCAGTACCGCGATCGCAGTGGCAGCAAAGGTGTTGATGAAAGCCAGCGCGGCAAACCCGTTTGCTTCGAGCGCAGAGCCAGCGTTGAAACCGAACCAGCCCACCCACAGAAGCGAGGCACCGACCATCGTCAGCGTCAGCGAGTGAGGCGTGAACGCTTCCTTGCCGTAACCGACGCGCTTGCCAACCATGTAGGCGCCCACCAGACCTGCAACCGCCGCGTTGATGTGCACCACCGTGCCGCCAGCGAAGTCAAGCGCACCCGATTGCCAGATGAAACCGGCCTTGGAGGTCATCTCCGCAGCAACATCGGCCGAAGAGTACGCGTCAGGACCCATCCAGAACCAGACCATGTGGGCGATCGGCGCGTAGCTGAAGGTGAACCAGATGGCCATGAACGCCAGCACGGCAGAAAACTTCATCCGCTCGGCAAACGCACCGACGATCAGCGCACACGTGATGGCGGCGAAAGAAGCCTGGAAGGCTGCAAACACGATCTCCGGTATGTAGACACCCTTGCTGAAGGTGGCTGCATTGGCGAATGTGCCAGCGGCGTTGTCCCAAACGCCTTTCATCATGAAGCGGTCAAGGCCACCGAAGAATGCATTGCCTTCAGTGAAGGCCAGGCTGTAGCCATAGACAAACCACAACACGACGATCATCGAGAAGGTGACCATCACCTGCATCAGCACGGAAAGCATGTTCTTGCTGCGGACCAGGCCGCCATAGAACAAGGCCAAACCAGGAATGGCCATCATGATGACGATGATGGTGGCGACCATCATCCAAGCGGTGTCGCCCTTGTTGGGCACCGGTGGAGCCGCTGCAGGCGCCTCGGTCGAAGCTGCGGGCGCAGCGTCGACTGGGGGCGCAGCCACCGGCTCAGACGCAGCCTCGGGCGCAGCAACTGCTGCAACCGGGGTTGCCTCTGGCGCAGAGGCCGCAGCATCCTCAGCGAACGATGTCGCGGAGTAGCCCAGGACCGCGAGGCCAAGGGCAAGAGAAGCAATCAGTTTTTTCATGGGAAGAGTTCTTTCTCGGTTGGGCTTCAGAGCGCGTCTTTACCCGTCTCGCCGGTGCGGATGCGAACCACCTGCTCCAGCGAAGACACAAAAATCTTTCCGTCACCGATCTTTCCGGTGCGTGCTGCGTTCTCGATGGCTTCGATCACCCGATCGACGATGGCGTCATCCACCGCCGCCTCGATCTTCACTTTCGGCAGGAAATCGACCACGTACTCCGCGCCGCGGTACAACTCGGTGTGGCCCTTCTGACGGCCAAAGCCTTTCACTTCCGTCACCGTGACACCCTGAACGCCGATGGCGCTGAGAGCTTCACGGACTTCATCAAGCTTGAAAGGCTTGACGATGGCAGTCACCATCTTCATGGCGTTCTCCTTAAAAAGATTGAGCGATCAGAACGTCTTCGAGAGCGAAACGACGCCCGTCCCGTTGCTGACGTTGCGGGTCACGCCAGCCAAGTTGCGGTTCGTGTCGATGTAGCTCACCGCAGCCACGAAACCGTTGCTGAAGCCGTAGGTAAAGCCAATCTTCCAGTCGACGATGTTGTCCTCAATGGCGGTCTTGCCAATCTCGATGACCTTCGCAGCACCCTTGAGCTTCTGGTAGCCGACGTGGGCGTTCACGCCGAAGCCGCTGCCCAGGTCGTAGGCGCCAGAAAGATCGATGTAGTACGAGCCGCCAGCGTTGCCGCCACCGAAGATCTGCTCAGCGTTGAAGAAGTCGCTCAGCGGGTAGTAGAACTTGGCGCTGACCGGGCCATAGCTGGTGCCGACATACAGCTCCGTGTTCTTGACCTTGGTTTGGTCGGCACGACCGCTGCCTGGGTAGTAGTAATAAATGGCGCCGACGTCGTACCCGATGTCGGAGATCGAGCCCTTGTAGCCACCGTAGAAGTCCATCTCGATATTGGCGCCCTGGAAGAAGTCAGAGTCGATGTTCGAGTTCCAGTTGCCGATGTAGAAGCCCGAGCTGTGGGCCACATCGAAGCCGCCGGAGACGGCAGGCTGCTTGTTCGTCTGCGAGATGCCACGGAAGCGGTAGTCGGAGGCCAACGACAGGTTGCCCGTGATAGTCCAGTCAGGCGTGGGGGCGGCAGCCGCAGGGGCTGCGCTTTGAGCTTGAGCCAGGGTGGTCACCGAAGCGATCAGTGCGGAAGCCAGTGCGATATGAGTTTTGTTCATGTTTGGTATTTGAGAGTGGAGGGGAGCCGTGTGAACAAGCGTTCAGCAGAAACCGTGCCCGGATCCCCCTAGCCCGAAATCGCGAGCCAAACCCGCACTTGCCACGACCAGCCGCCCGTTTACGGGCAGTTACATCGTCGGCATGCACGGTTATGGTGCGGCTTGGCCTTGCCCACTTCAGGGGGAGTTCAACGCCCAGGCGAAATGCCACCATGCTCGCCATGGCCCTTGCCCTCGTCCACAGCCGCGCCCTCGATGGCCTGAACGCCCCGCCGGTGACGGTCGAGGTTCACCTCGCAAATGGTCTGCCCAGCTTCACGCTGGTGGGTCTGGCCGATACGGAGGTGAAGGAAGCCCGCGAACGGGTGCGCGCTGCACTGCAAAACAGTGCCTTGGAGTTCCCGCACAACAAGCGCATCACAGTGAACCTCGCTCCGGCCGATCTGCCGAAGGAGTCAGGCCGCTTCGACCTGCCGATCGCGCTCGGCATCCTGGCGGCCAGTGGCCAGATCGACGCACAACGCCTGGGCCACACCGAGTACGCCGGCGAGTTGTCGCTGGCCGGTGACTTGCGGCCGGTGCGCGGCGCGATAGCGATGGCATTGGCGCTGCGGCGTGGCGGCTCGTTGCGTGCGCTGGTACTGCCACAGGCGAGCGCGCAGGAGGCATCGCTGGTTCCGGGCTTGTGCGTGCACAGCGCCGGGCACCTGCTCGATGTGGTGCGCTCACTGCTGCCGCGGGAAACCGAGGGCGCCGTCGCCTTACCGCTGGCTTGCGCACCGCGCGTCACACCAACGGAATCGCCACAGCGCACGATCGATCTGCGTGATGTGAAAGGACAGTCGGCCGCCAAACGAGCGCTCGAGGTGGCGGCTGCCGGTGGACATAGTGTGCTGATGAGCGGGCCGCCAGGCACTGGCAAATCGATGCTGGCGCAGTGCTTCGCCGGCCTGCTGCCCAGCCTGTCCGAGACACAGGCGCTGGAATCGGCCGCGGTGATCAGCTTGAACGGCCGCCCATTCGACGCCGCGCAGTGGGCAAGGCGGCCCTACCGCAGCCCGCACCACACAGCGTCCTCGGTCGCACTGGTCGGTGGAGGCTCTCCGCCTCGGCCGGGTGAGATCTCGCTTGCGCACGAGGGCGTGCTGTTCCTCGACGAGTTGCCCGAGTTTCCTCGGATGGCGCTGGAAGCGCTGCGCGAGCCGCTTGAAACGGGTCGCATCGTCATCTCCCGCGCAGCCCGACAAGCGGAGTTCCCGGCGCGCTTCCAGTTGCTGGCCGCGATGAATCCATGTCCTTGCGGACATCACGGAAGCACCTTGAAGCCCTGTTGCTGCTCGCCCGACACAGTCGGGCGGTACCAGGCTCGCATCAGCGGCCCGCTACTCGACCGCATCGACTTGCAGGTGGAAGTACCCGCCATGGCCGTAGAAGCATTGATGCAGTCGCCCGATGGCGAGCCCTCGGCGGTTGTTGCCACGCGGGTGGCTATCGCACAACGCCTTCAGCAAGAGCGCCAAGGCTGTTTGAACGCAGCGCTGTGTGGCGATGCTCTGGAAGAGCACTGCGCGCTGAACGAGGCTGCCTCGCGGTTTCTGGCGACGGCTGCGTCACGTCTTGCGTGGTCGGCACGCAGCCACCACCGGGTGCTGCGCATGGCCCGCACGATCGCCGATCTGGCGGCGAGTTCGTCCATCCGCAGCGAGCACCTGGCCGAAGCGATTCAGTATCGGCGGGTGCTCGCCGCACGCTGAGCGACCCGCTGCTTTCCGGCGGTCCGGAGGCTGCCGCTCGTCACATCAACGCCGCCAGCGATCGGCGAACCTGCGCCGCATCTTGGCCGGTACGCCGAGCCCAGTCCTCGATCTGGTCGTCACCGATCTTGCCGACGTTGAAGTAAGCCGCCTCCGGGTGAGCAATGTAGAAGCCACTGACGCTCGCAGCCGGGTTCATCGCCCAGCTTTCAGTCAGGGTCATGCCGATGTCGGCGCCATGGAGCGCCTCGAACATCGCGGCCTTCACGGTGTGATCCGGGCAAGCGGGGTAGCCGGGCGCGGGACGGATGCCGCGGTACTTCTCGGCGATGAGGTCGGTGGCGCTGAGGCCTTCGTCGGCCGTGTAACCCCAGAACTCCGTGCGGACACGCTGGTGCATCCTTTCGGCAAAGGCTTCGGCCAACCGGTCGGCCAACGCCTTCAGCATGATGGCGCTGTAGTCGTCGTGGTCATCGAGGAACTGCCTTTCCTTCTTCTCGGTGCCGATGCCAGAGGTGACAGCAAACAACCCGATGTGATCGGCGATCCCGGAGCCTTTCGGTGCGATGTAGTCGGCCAGACAGCGATTCGGCCGCATCGCGCCATCGACCACCGGCCGCACCGTCTGCATCCGCAAGCCGCGCCAGGTGAAAAGAACTTCGCTGCGCGTGTCGTCGGTATAGATCTCGATGTCGTCGTCCCCCACCGTGTTGGCGGGGTAGAGCCCGATCACGCCATTGGCGGTGAGCCAGCGGCCGTCGATCAGGCGCTTGAGCATGCGCTGGCCGTCGCTCAACACCCGGCGCGCCGATTCGCCGACGATGTCGTCGGTCAGGATCGCCGGGTAGGCGCCGGCCAGATCCCAGGTCTGGAAGAACGGCGCCCAGTCGATGTAGTTGGCCAGTTCAGCCAGGTCGTAATTGCGGAACACGCGGCGGCCGGTGAATTTCGGCGTCGGCGCGGCGTAGTTGGCCCAATCGATCGGCGTCTTGTTGGCACGCGCCTCTGCCAGCGTCACCAGCGGCGTCGCCTTCTTGTTGGCGTGCTGCTCGCGCACCTTGTCGTAATCGGATTTCAGCTCGGCGATGTAAGCAGCAGCCTTGTCGTCACTGAGCAGGTCACTGCAGACGCTGACGCTGCGGCTGGCGTCAGGCACGTAGACCACCGGGCCCTCGTAGTGCGGCGAAATCTTGACGGCGGTGTGCACGCGTGAACAGGTGGCGCCGCCGATCAGCAGGGGGATCTTCCTGACACGGAAGTAGTCGTCGCGCTGCATTTCGCCAGCCACGTACTGCATCTCTTCCAGGCTTGGCGTGATCAGTCCCGAGAGGCCGATGATGTCAGCGCCCTCGATCTTGGCGCGCGCCAGGATCTCGTGGCACGGCACCATCACGCCCATGTTCACGACCTCGAAGTTGTTGCACTGCAGGACGACGGTGACGATGTTCTTGCCGATGTCATGCACGTCGCCCTTGACGGTGGCGATGATGATCTTGCCCTTGGCTTTCGCCTCGCCGCCCGCCTCGACCATCGCCAGCTTCTCGGCCTCGATGTAGGGCAGCAGGTGCGCCACCGCCTGCTTCATCACGCGGGCGCTCTTGACCACCTGTGGCAGGAACATCTTGCCCTGACCGAACAGGTCGCCGACCACGTTCATGCCCGCCATCAGCGGGCCTTCGATTACATGCAACGGCCGCCCGCCGTCGGCGAGGATGCGCTGGTAGACCTCTTCGGTGTCCTCGGCGATGAAGTCGTTGATGCCGTGCACCAGCGCATGGCTCAGCCGCTCGTCGACGGGCTTGGCGCGCCAGGCGAACTTGGCGGAATCATCCTTCGCCGCGCCCTTGGCCGACTCGGCGACTTCGATCAGTCGCTCGCCCGGGGTCAGCTGCGGTTCGCCGGGTTGATAAACCGGCGTCCGGTTCAGGACCACGTCTTCGACCCGCTCACGCAACACCGGCTCCAGATCGTCGTAAACGCCGACCATGCCTGCATTGACGATGCCCATGTCCATGCCGGCCTGGATCGCGTGATACAGGAACACGGTGTGGATGGCTTCCCGCACGGGCTCGTTGCCGCGGAAACTGAAGCTCACGTTGCTGACACCGCCGCTGACCTTGGCACCCGGCAGATGCTGCTTGATCCAGCGCGTGGCGTTGATGAAATCAACCGCGTAGTTGTCGTGTTCCTCGATGCCGGTCGCAATCGCGAAGATGTTCGGGTCGAAGATGATGTCTTCGGGTGGAAAACCGACCTCGTCAACGAGGACTCGATACGCCCGCTCGCAAATCTGGATCTTGCGCTCGTAGGTGTCGGCCTGACCCTTTTCGTCGAACGCCATCACCACCGCCGCCGCACCGTAACGCCGCACCAGCGTTGCCTGGTGCTTGAATTGCTCGATGCCCTCTTTCAGCGAGATCGAGTTGACGATGCCCTTGCCCTGGATGCACTTCAGTCCGGCTTCGATCACGCTCCACTTCGAGCTGTCGATCATGATCGGCACACGGGAGATCTCGGGCTCACTCGCAATCAGATTCAGGAAGCGCACCATCGCGGCCTGACTGTCGAGCATGGCCTCGTCCATGTTGACGTCGATGATTTGTGCGCCGTTCTCGACCTGCTGCCGTGCGACAGCGAGGGCCTGTTCGAACTCGCCGTTCAGGATCATCCGGGCGAAGGCCTTTGAGCCGGTGACATTGGTGCGCTCGCCAATATTGACGAACAGCGAACCTTCGCCGATCAGCACCGGTTCAAGACCGGAGAGCTTCATCGGGGAAACAGGCACCGCACTGGCACCGCTGGACAAAGAGGAATCGGTCATGGAGGCATCACTTGCTGGCCGCTCAATCACCACGGCCCGTGGGTCGGGTGAGCGCGGTTGACAACTGCCCTGTCCAAGCCTGGCAGCCCATGCGCCGGGTGGCGGCGGGGCTCTCGCAGCGCTCCTTGGAAGGGCTTTATTCTAGGCGTGCGACGCAGACCTCAGGCGGCCGAGGTGCAGATGAAAGCACCTTGCTCAAACCACTGCGCGAGCAGGCGGCTGACGCAAAAGAAAAAGGCCGACGCGTTGGCGTCGGCCTTTTCGTTTTAACAGCGCTCGCTCCGGCTTCACGCCATCGCTGGCCTGATCACTTCAGGTGCGCGCTGACCAACTTGGTCATTTCGAACATCGATACCTGAGGCTTCTTGAAGATTTCCTTCAACTTTGCATCGGCGTTGATGTTGGTCTTCTTGGTCGCGTCTTGCAGCTTGTGGGCCTTGATGTACTCCCACAGCTTCTTCGTCACCTCGGTGCGCGGCATCGGCGTGGAGCCGATGATGGCTGCCAGTTGCGGGCTCGGCGTCACCGCCTTCATGAACGCCGCGTTAGGTGACCGCTTAGCGGCCGGCGCGGCGGCCTTCTTGGCCACGGGCTTGGCCACCGCCTTCTTCACGGCTGCGGCTTTCTTTGCGGGTGCCGCTTTCTTGGCCGGAGCCTTCTTCGCAGTTGCCATGTCTGTTCTCTCCATCAAATAAGGGGTTGATGTGCCGGGCTGGCGGAGAGCCGCATGAGCTCTCATCGTCACAGCTATCGTGCGCCGCCGATCGTACTGCTTGCCCTGGGCATTGAGAAGCCGGTTTCCTAGGAGAAACACGCATTCTTGGGCCCAGGACTGCAGATTGTCGTGTCTGCGTCACGCAGCGGAGTCGCTTCGGCCGCTGTTGCCTATCCGCGGTGCGGTGCGCACGCTCCACACCATCGTGATCGCGAGCACGCCCACGACGACACCGAGCGACACCAGCACCGGGATTTTGTAGACGTCGATCAACAGCATCTTCGCGCCAATGAAGACAAGGATCACAGCGAGGCCGTAGCTCAGCAGGTGGAACTTCGCGGCCACCGCGGCGAGCAAGAAGAACATCGCACGCAGGCCGAGGATCGCGAAGATGTTCGACGTGAGCACGATGAACGGATCGTTGGTGATCGCGAAGATGGCCGGGATCGAATCGACCGCGAAGATCACATCCGTGACACCCACCAGAGCGACCACCATCAGCAGCGGCGTGGCGATGCGCTTGCCGTTCTCGATCGTCCAGAACTTCTCGCCGTCGAAGTTCTTCGACACCGGCATGATCTTGCGCAGCAGCTTGAGCGCGGGGTTGCTCTCGAGCTCGGGCTCCTTGCCCGCCGCCCACCACATCTTGATGCCTGTGAGCAGCAGGAAGGCGCCGAACAAATACAGCACCCAGTGGAACTGCGCGATCAGCCAGCTGCCCACCAGGATCATCACCGTGCGCAGCACGATGGCGCCGATGATGCCAATCATCAGCACCCGCTTCTGGTACGCCGGCGGCACCGCGAAGAAGGTGAAGATCATCAGGAAGACGAAGATGTTGTCCACCGCCAGCGACTTCTCGATGAGATAGCCGGTGAGGAACTCGAACGCGCGGGTGTCGGCTGTGGCGGCCACCGCGGGATCGGCGTGGTTCTTCAGGGCCCACCAGAACAAGGCGTTGAAGGCCAAACTGAGCGCCACCCAGATGATCGACCAGCGTACCGCCTCGGGCACGGTCACTTCGTGGGCGCCCTGCTTCTTCAGCACGACGAAATCGATGAACAGCGCTGCCAGGACCGACAGCACGAAAAATCCCCAAAGCCATGCGGGTGCGACAGAACTCATGAAAACTCCCGGACAAGTTGATTGGACTGACCCGGCCAGAGGTGGTGCACTGATGGATGCAAGGGACAGCACCACAGCGTTCGCACGAACGACCGAGATGCCAAAGAGTCTTGCGGGTGAGGACCGGCCACGTAGTGGTGGATCTGACTGCGGGCCCGAGCCGACGTTGTTACCACCATCGGCCGTATTGACGGACTGCCGCGACGGCTTTGCGCCGCTCGCTACTCCCCCTTCAGCAAACCCATTATGGCGTGACTAGCGCTGCCTTTCGGGCGGCAGGCACCGTTTTCTGTCCCACCAGCGCGTTATTCTTGCCGCATGAAGATCATCGTCCGATGGCTGTTGCTGGCGGCTGCGTTGCTGCTGGTGGCTTACCTTTACCCTGGGGTGACCGTCAGCAGCTTCGGCTCTGCGATGGTCGCGGCGTTTGTGCTGGGCTTGTTCAACACCCTGCTCAGACCGATTCTGGTGCTGCTGACCCTGCCGGTCACGCTGATCACGCTGGGCCTGTTCCTGTTCGTGATCAACGCGCTGATGTTCTATTTCGCGGCCAACGTGCTGTCGGGGCTGAGCGTCACAGGCTTCACCGCCGCGCTGATCGGCTCGCTGATCTACAGCCTTTGCGGCATGGTGATCGACGTGGCGATGGAGCGCATCTTTCCGTCGAAGTGACACAAGCGCTGGCGCGGCGTGCAGCCACGCGGGCTCATTGGTAGCCGAGTTGCTCGGTCAGCAATTGCTTGCGTTGCGCTTCGATCACGCGCAGTCGCGAATCGATGACTGACGACTCGACAAAATCGGCCGTGGTCTGGTTGCTGCGGGCCAGGTTCTGCCCGGCCCGCAGGCGGTCGATGGCGCCGCGCAGGTCGCCCATCGCATAGTGCGACTCCGCCTCGGCACGCAGCGACCGCAGACCCCAGCCGAACTGTGCCGAGACCCGGCCCAGCATGGCCCAAGCCTCTGGATCGGAAGGGTAGCGCGCGACCCAGGTCTGCAGTTGTTCAGAGACCTGCCGCAAAGCTTCGTCGTCCTTGCGGGTGTTCAGCGCGAGCGCGATCTTCGCTGCGAACAGCATGACCGGACGCGAGGTGGTCGTGGAGTCGGCAACCACAGGACCCGCAGCAGGCCTCATCAGTCGAGCCAAGGTGGACTGGGCCCGCAGCGCATCACCGCGCTCCAACTGCGATTCAGTCGCGAGCAGCAGCACCGCCCGGATGGCGCGGCGATCTGGCGGCAGGGCCACATAGGCGGTCGCTGCCCCCCCCGGCGCGGCAGCACCAAGGGCCAGGTTCAGAGCCTTCTTGATCGACGCATCAGCGCGCGACCAGTCGCGCAGCAAGCTGGAGGCCAGCGCCGCCGAGTACGCATCGGCGAACTGTTCGGTGCGCGTGGCTTCGGCTGCAGGGTTCGCGGCATCGAGGCGCTGCCAGCGCTGCAGCGCCTCGGCACGCGGGTCCATCAGTACGCGGGCACGAGCCAGCGCGGCAGTGTGTTCGAGTGGGGTCGCGATCGACCCAGTCACCAGCACCGTCGTCGGGAGCGCCGAGGCGCTGCCCGCTTCACCGGCTTCCAGTCGTGCTCGTGCCTCACCGATGCGCGCGGTGGTCAGCGGGTGGCTGCGCAGATAGGGGAAGTTGCCGCTGTCATTCAGACGCGAGGACTTCTGGAGCCGCTCGAACATCGAGGCCATGCCGGCCGGATCGAAGCCAGCGCTGGCCATCACCGACGCACCGATGCGATCTGCCTCGCGCTCCATGTCGCGCGAGAAGTTCAACTGGCCCTGAATGCCGACGGCCTGCCCGCTGGTGATCAGCGCGCCTGCGGCATCGCCGCCGCCAGATTGGGTGGCAGCGATCACACCGAGGATGGTTGCCGCGACGCTGATCAGCGACTGCTGCCGGCTGTTGGCAAAACCGCGGGCGATGTGGCGCTGATTGATGTGCGTCATTTCATGCGCGAGCACCGACGCCAACTCGTCACGGGTCTGCGTGATCGCCATCAGGCCCAGGTGCACCCCCATGTAGCCACCCGGCAGTGCAAAGGCATTGACGCTCGGGTCGCGCACCAGAAACGGCTGGTATGGGAAGCGCTCGCTCAGGTCCTCGCCGAGATCGCCACGCACCTTGGCCGCGGCCAGCAGGGGTTGCCAGAGCGACTGCAGGTACTCCAGCAGGATCGGGTCGTCGAGGTGGTGCGGGTCACGCCGGATGTCGCGCATGATCGCGTCGCCCAGATTCCGCTCGGTGGCGAGGCTGAAATCCGCCGCAGCGCTGTCGCCAAGTGAAGGCAGGTTGTTCTGCGCCCGTGCGATGGGCAACAACGCGGTGGCCGTCAATGACACGCCCACGACCCCGAGCCGCGCAGCACGCACGATGGCACGCGCGACTCGGCATGAACGGGGCAAGGTGCAGATCAAGAAGACTTTCGCAGCGGTGGTGAATTCAGAGTGTGTGCCAGAGCAACAGTTCAAACCATCGGCCCGACAGCATGTCGACACGCCGGATGTCGCCCCACGACACATCTTCTTGCCTCGGCTGAGCCGTCATTGCGGCCCAGAGCCTCGTCACTATGATGCCAGCACGAGATTGCTGCATTGTTTCCCACCATGACCCCACCTGCCGAGGGCACTGCTCCCGCTGCGCTGCCAAGCGATCCATCAACCGCGGTCGCGAATCCAGCGGTCTCGCCGCTGACGCACTTCGATGCTGCAGGACAGGCTCACATGGTCGATGTGTCGGCGAAGGCCGAAACCCACCGGATCGCCCGAGCGCGAGGCCAGATTCGCATGCTGCCGCCCACGCTGGCGCTGATCGAAGGCGGACTGGCGAAGAAGGGCGACGTGCTGGGCGTGGCACGAATCGCAGCCATCCAGGCGGCCAAGCGCACCGCCGAGCTGATCCCCCTGTGCCACCCGCTGCCCATCACACGCGTCGCCATCGACTTCGACATCGACCGCGCTGCCAGCGTCATTCGCTGCACAGCACAGGTCGAAACACGGGGCCGAACAGGCGTCGAGATGGAAGCGCTGACGGCAGTGCAGATCGGCCTGCTGACCATCTACGACATGTGCAAGGCCGCCGACCGCGGCATGGTGATGGGCGAGATCCGGGTGCTGGAAAAACATGGCGGCCAATCGGGCGATTGGTTCAGCCCCGAGGCTGACCACTGACATTCAGCGTGCGGGGCGTGGCCGTTCCCTGAAGTCCTGGTAATCGAGCGCACTCGAAGGCGCCACGCACTGAAACGGCAGCTCGACGCCAGGCTCTGGCTCGGTTTCACAGGGCGCAAAAAAGCCCTTCGAAGCCACGTTGTGGAACTCACGCAGGCGAGCGGCAATGTGCCGAGCACGTTCAATGTCACCCACGCCGGCCAGTGCGGTGGCCCAGGCCACCATCAGCCGGGTATCGAGCAGGAAGTGTTTCGCGCCGTCCATCGCGCGGAGCACCTCGGCGGGCGACTGGCTGGTGGTGGCTGCAGCGTAGTCGGCATGGTGCGAAAAGAGCGAGCTGTGGCGCCCGGCCGCAATGCGCTCGGCCAGCGGGGGGGCCTCATCGGGAGGCTCGAAGATCGCGGCCACCGGCAGGTAGTCGAGCACCGACGCCAAGCCGCCGGACATCAGCATCAGCGCGGCCGTCAGCAAGGCAGCAGCTCGGGCTGTGATGCCCTGCTGAACCGGGGTCGCTCGCCGCACGGTCGCGGGTGCGGCCAAGCCCCCCAACCTCTGAGCGGACGAACCCGAAACCGCACGTCCACGACCGGAGATACCCAGACACAGCCCGAAAGCGAATGCAGCCGGCAGCAGGAAATAGGCGTACCACAACGGGTACTCGAGCAGGCTGTGCCAAGCCACCAGCAGCACCATCATCCACGCCGCGCGCAGCAGCAGTGCGCGTTCACGGTCAGGCTGTGCGGTGCTCTGGCGGCTGGCGCACCAGGCGCGCCACATCGCCCAGCTCATCAGCGCAGCAACCACCGTGGCCAGCGGAACGCCCAGTTCGACCACCCACTGCAGCAGCAGGTTGTGGGTGTGGTCGAAGAACGCCCCAGGCCGATGAGGAAACGGCGTCAGCGACCAAGCCAGATTGAACTCGCCCCAGCCCACGCCGAACCACGGGTGCTGCGCGATCAGCCCCAGCGTGTCCGACCAGATGCCGAAGCGCGAGCTGGAGATGTC
>CANHNO010000018.1 GCA_947462065.1 Burkholderiales bacterium
AAGGGTCGAGGCGTCGCGATAGCGAATGTTTGAACCTGAGCGAGGAAACCGAGGCGGTAGTTCGGAGAGTGTTCTCGTGCTAGAGCCGTTGAAGTAGGCGTGTAGCCGAAGCGAGCAGGCCAAATGGCTGGTGTTTGGGGCACTCTTCTTTGGTGACTTTCTTCTGTGCCAGCAGAAGAAAGTTACCCGCCCGCCGGGGCGGAATCCCGGCGCGCTGCAACGCAAGTGCATAAGCCCTTTGCAGAAGAAGCCCGGCGGGCTGCCAGCAAGGCAAACCCCGCCTGCCGGGGCGGAATCCCGGCGCGGTCTAACCGAACGGCGCGCTGCCTGCAAGGCAATCCACCGTGCCGTGTAGCATGCGCCCGCAATGCAAATCCCCTACGAACTTCAGATAGGTTGGCGCTACACCCGCGCGGGTCGCAGCGGTCGGCGCAACGGATTCATCTCGTTCATCTCGGGGGTGTCGATGCTCGGCATCGCGCTCGGCGTGGCGGCTCTGATCATCGTGCTGTCGGTGATGAACGGCTTCCAGAAGGAGGTGCGTGACCGGATGCTGTCGGTGGTGTCGCATGTCGAGATCTACCAGTCGCGCGGCGAGGCCTTGCCGGACTGGCAGGCCACCGCTGCGCAGGCGAGATTGAATCCCCAGGTCATTGGCGCGTCCCCGTTCATCGCCGCTCAGGCGCTGGTCGCAAGGGGCGACGATATGCGCGGTGCGATCGTTCGCGGCATCTCACCCGCCGAGGAAGCCACCGTGACCGACCTCGCAGCGCTGCTGCGCGACACCACGCTGGCCCCGCTGATGCCCGGTTGCTGGTGCATCGTGCTCGGTGGCGAACTGGCCCGCAGTCTGGGCGTGGAGGTGGGCGACAAGGTGACCATCGTGGCGCCCGGCGGGCAGGTCACACCAGCGGGGGTGGTGCCGCGACTCAAGCAGCTGACGCTGGTGGGCACCTTCAACGCGGGTCACTATGAATACGACAGCGGCCTCGCGTTGATGCATGTGGATGACGCTGCGCGGCTGTTTCGCGTCGCCGGACCGACCGGCGTTCAGCTGCGCCTGAAGGACGCGCAGCAGGCGCGCGAGGTGGGCGATGAGCTTCAGGTGCGCCTCGGATCCGCGGTGCGCGTCAACGACTGGACACGCACCAACCGCAACTGGTTCCAGGCGGTGCAGATCGAGAAGCGGCTGATGTTCATCATCTTGACGCTGATCGTTGCGGTCGCGGCTTTCAACCTTGTCAGCACGCTGGTGATGACCGTCACCGACAAGCAGGCTGATATCGCCATCCTGCGCACGCTGGGCGCGAGCCCGCGCTCGATCATGGGGATCTTCATGGTGCAGGGTGCGGCCTCGGGGGTGATGGGCACGCTGGCGGGCATGGTGCTGGGCCTGGGTGTCGCCTACAACATCGACGTCATCGTTCCGGCGATCGAACGGGCGCTGCACACTAGCTTCCTGCCCAGCAGCGTCTACCTGATCAGCCATATGCCGAGTGATCCACAAAGCGGAGACATCGTGCCCATCGTGCTGATTTCGCTGGCGCTGGCCTTCGTTGCGACGATCTACCCGAGCTGGCGCGCCAGCCGCGTGCAGCCGGCCGAGGCCTTGCGTTATGAGTGACCCCGCGCTGCACGACGCCAAGGTGATCCGCGTGGCCGGGCTGCACAAGCGGTTTCACGAGGGCGCACTCGATGTGAATGTGCTCCAGGGCATTGATCTCGACATCTTGGCGGGCGAAACGGTGGCGATCGTCGGTGCGTCGGGTTCGGGCAAAAGCACACTGCTGCACCTGATGGGCGGGCTGGATGCGCCCACGCAAGGTGAGGTGACGCTGATGGGCCGCGACCTGCAGAAAATGAACGCGCAGGAGCAGGGTGCGTGGCGCAACCGGCACCTGGGCTTTGTCTACCAGTTCCATCACCTGCTGCCGGAATTCACCGCGCTCGACAACGTCGCGATGCCGCTGCGCATCCGGCGCGTGGCGCAGCCCGAGGCCCGTGCATCTGCGGAGGCGGTGCTACAGCAGGTCGGCCTTGGCCACCGCATCGGTCACCGGCCGGCGCAACTGTCAGGCGGCGAACGCCAGCGCGTGGCCATTGCGCGCTCGCTCGCCGGGCAGCCCGCCTGCGTGCTGGCGGACGAGCCCACCGGCAACCTCGACCGCGAAACCGCCGATGGCGTGTTCGAGCTGATGATGTCGCTGGCGCGCAGCCGCCAGATGGCCTTTGTGCTGGTGACCCATGACGAGGCGCTGGCCGCGCGCTGCGACCGAGTGCTGCGGCTGAAGCTGGGTCGGCTCGTGCCCTGACCAGGCCATCGGCGCATGCGCTGGATCGACACCCATTGCCATCTGGATGCTGCAGAGTTCGGCGGCGCTGCGGCGGCTGTGGCCCGGCGGGCCCGGGCTGCTGGCGTGGTGCAGCTGGTGGTGCCGGCCGTCGAGCGAGCGAACTTCGATGTCGTTCGCGAACTGGCGCACGCGCACGAACTGGCCTACGCGCTCGGCATCCACCCGCTGTACGTCGATCGGGCGGATGAGGCCGACGTCGATCAACTGGCCGAGACGCTCCAAGCGCACCGGCATGATCCGCGGCTGGTGGCGGTCGGCGAAATCGGCCTCGACCACTTCGTGGCTCACACCGACCGCGCACGCCAGGAACGGTTCTATCAAGCCCAGCTGCGACTGGCCCGCGCAGTCGACCTGCCGGTGATCCTGCACGTGCGCCGCTCGGCGGACACGCTGCTGAAGCATCTGCGCCGCACGCCGGTGCAAGGCGGCATCGCGCATGCCTTCAACGGCAGCGACCAGCAGGCGCTGACCTTCGTCGCCATGGGCTTCAAGCTGGGCTTTGGCGGCGCGATGACCTTCGAGCGCGCGCTGCAGTTACGCCACCTCGCGCAGACACTGCCGCTGGAGGCGATCGTGCTGGAAACCGATGCGCCGGACATCCCACCGCAGTGGCTGTATCGCACGGCGGTCGAGCGCCGATCCGAACCCGGCGCAACGCTGCCCAATGAGCCGGCGCAGTTGCCGCGCATCGCCCAGACGCTGGCCGCACTGCGCGGCATCAGCATCCACGAGATTGCCGAGGCCACGATGGCCAATGCCTGTGGCGCGCTACCGAAGCTGGGGGCGCTGCAGCCACCGACAGGCGACGTGTGACGCAGAGGCCAGCGGTCACCCTCGGTCTCCCGCCCGCGGCATCGTCAGCCGCGCAGGTGCTCGAGAGCCTGCCGCCCGTGCTGTCGCCCGACACCCGCTTGGTGGTGCTCGGCAGCTTTCCGGGCGTGGCGTCGCTGCGCGCACAGCAGTACTACGCGCACCCGCGCAACCAGTTCTGGCCGCTGCTGTCGGCGCTGTGGGGCATCGATCTGGTCGGTTTGAGCTACGAGCGGCGCGTGGCTGAAGCGTGCACTCGCGGTCTGGGGTTGTGGGATGTCTATGCAAGCTGCCAGCGGGAGGGCAGCCTCGACAGTGCGATCCGCGATGCCGTTTTCAACAACCTGGACATCCTGAGGCAGCAGGCCCCGGGTCTGCGGGCGATTGCGCACAACGGGGCTGAGTCTGCCCGTGCGATGCGTCACACGCAGGCGCTGGGTGTGGCGGTGATCCGGCTACCGTCGACCAGTCCGGCCCATGCGAGTTGGGGTTTCGAGCGCAAGCTGGCCGCCTGGCGCGATGCGTTTGCTTCTCACGGGATGGCCTGAACGATGACCCGGGCCCATCCAAAACGCCAGCTTCTGCGTACCATAGCGGTCGAAATTCTTTAATCTGTCCTGTTTGTGGACTGGCAGCGACCTCGCTCCACCGGACCGCTGATTTGCACACACCAAAGGCTCGACTGCTAGGACCTTTCCACTTTATAAGGAATCACCGTGATGACAAAACTGGCAATGGCGTGCGTAGCAGCCGGGGCTCTGAGTGCTCAACCCGCGCAGGCGGCAACGCCTGCGAAGAAAGACGATGCAGCCTTGTCGGCGATGCTTGTCGGTACATGGGTCAACCCGCCAGACAGCGCTGACTACGAGGCAGTGCCCAGCAATGAAGTATTCAATGCGGACGGCACCTACACCTACACCGAGTTCGAGGACAACAAGTGCTCCAAGGTGTCGGCAGCCATCAGTTCCAAGTGGTACGTCTGGGATGGCACGCTGGTCGTGGAATTCCCGGATGGCAAGTCCCTGAAGGACGAGATCGTCAACATGGCACCGAAGAAGATGGTGCTGCGCTCGATCGAGGACAGTCTGGTGTACCACCGTGTCCGCTCCGAGAAGTGCCTCTCGACAGCGATCAAGGCGAAGTCCGCAGTTTCGAAGTCGACGAACTGAACGCCCTGGGCTGATAAAAAAAGCCGGCTCATCGGGGAAATCCGATGAGCCGGCTTTTTATTGCGCAGCCGTCAGCTCAGGCGCTCATTCAATGCGAATGACGACCTTGCCGAAATGCGTGGCGCCTTCCAAGTGTCGCAATGCCTCCCGTGAATCGCCAAAGGCGAATACGCGGTCGATCACTGGCTTGAGTTTGCGGGCATTGATCAGCCGGTTCATCGACTCGAACATGTCGCGCGAACCAACGAACACGCCGCGAACGGTCGTCGTGTTGAAGAGGATCGGCAGCGGATTGATCTCGCCGCCGGTCAGCACACCGATCAGGTGAACATTGCCGCCATGGCGTGCTGCGGAGATCGAGCGTTGCAGCGTGCCAGGACCGCCGACTTCAACCACGTGGTCGACCCCGACGCCGCCAGTGATCTCGCGCACGTTCTTGTCCCAGTCGGGGTGCGTCTTGTAGTTGATCAGGTGATCGGCACCCAACGCCTTGGCCTGTGCCAGCTTGGCGTCGCTCGACGAGGTGGCAAGCACCACCGCACCCGCGGCCTTGGCGAACTGCAGGGCGAACATCGACACACCGCCGGTGCCCAGCACCAGCACCGTCTCGCCCGGCGTGACGGGTTTGCCTTCGAACAGGCCGTTCCAGGCCGTCAGCGCGGCGCAGGGCAGCGTGGCGGCTTCTTCATCGCTCAAGTGGGCCGGTGTGGCGACCAGCGCTTCCGCAGGGAACACCCTGTATTCGCTCAGCACGCCGGGCACCGAACCGCCCAGCGCGTTGTTGTAGTGAGCCGGCAGCATCGGGCCGCTGAGCCAGGTCTCGAAGAAGCAACCGGTGACGCGGTCGCCGGTGGAGAACCTCGTCACGCCAGGGCCTACCTCGGCCACGACACCGGCGCCGTCTGACACCGGGACCAGGCCTTGCGACTTCATGCCTGGGTAGCGACCCGTGATGATCAGCAGGTCACGGTAGTTGAGCGATGCGGCCTTCATGCGCACCAGCACTTGCCCGGGGCCGGGGCGCGGGACGTCGCTCTCCTGCAAGGTCAAGCTGTCGGCATCGAGTTCTTTGAGATAGGCGTAGCTGCGCATGAATGGGCTTCCAAAGGGTTGGAACTTTGTGGTTGTGGGAGATTGCAAAGGCGGCATTTTCGGCCGGGCGGGGATCATGCCACGCAGGGTGGCAACATCCCGTTCACGATGACCCAGAAGAAAAAACGACCTGAACTGGCTCCGGCCACCATTTCCGAAGCCGATGGCGTGCGTTACCTGCACCTGGGTACGCCCTGGGTGCAAGGTGCGATGCGCATCCGCAAACCACTGGCGATCGAGCTGGAATACGTGCAGCGCATGATGGTCTGGATGCTGTTGCGTCCGAGCGAGGCGCTGTCCGACGGGAACGCGCTGCAACTGGGCCTGGGTGCGGGTGCCATCACCCGCTACTGCCATGGCGTGCTGCGCCTTCACACCACGGCGGTCGAACTGAATGACAGTGTGATCGCGGCCTGTCGCGCGTATTTCCAGGTGGAGCCCGGGCGGCTGCTGAAGGTGATCGAAGCCGACGCTGGCGCGTACGCCGCCGATCCTGAGAATGCGGCGAGTGCCGATGCGCTGTGCGTCGACCTCTACGACCATGATGCCGCGAGCCCTGTGCTCGATAGCGATGCGTTCTATGCCGACTGCCATCGCCTGCTGCGCGAGGGCGGCGCGATGACCGTCAACCTGTTCGGCCGCGACGCCAGCTTCGAACGCAGCGCGCAACGCATCGCAGCGGCGTTTGGCACGGATCAGGTGCTCAGCCTGCGGCCGACGCGTGAAGGCAACACCATTGTTGTCGCCCTGAAAGGCGTCGCCTGGCCAGAGTCGGCGGTGCTGGCGATGCGCGCGGACCACATCGAGCAGAACGCCGGCCTTCCCGCGCGAAAATGGCTGAAGATGCTGCGTGCGCTGCCGAAGGCCACTGCAGGGCCGGGCTGAAGGCCTCTCCCTCGAACCGTAGCCGTTGAGAATCACCTCATGTCCGCTGTCGACCGAACCGCCAAGCGTCACAACGCCCAGGCCGATATTCCCCTGGATGTGGCGCCCACCGGAAAGCTGGACTGGCGCCGTTTGCTGGACTGGCTCAGCGATGACGACCTGATCGAGTGCGCGGACGCGGAGCGCACGATCAAGCGCTTCGGTGCGGCGCATAGCGCGCAGCACCCTCTGGTGCGCCTGGGTGCTGCCGGACTGGTGCGCAAGGGCTCCGCAGGCAAGGCGCTGGACACCGATGCGCTGACCGAATGGCTGGCCGCGCGTTGTGGTCTGCCCTATCTGCGCATCGACCCGCTGAAGGTGGATGTGGGCCGTGTCGCGGATGTGATGTCGATCAATTACGCCGAGCGGCGCAGCGCCTTGCCGCTGCAGGTGGGCCCGACCGACGTCACCGTGGCCACCTGCGAGCCCTACGCCCTCGACTGGGTGCCGGAGATCGAGGCGCACACCCGCAAGCCGTTGAAGCTGATCATGGTCAGCCCGCTCGAACTGCAGAAATACACGACCGAGTTCTATACGCTGTCGCGCTCGGTGCGTGCGGCGATCAAGAGTGGCGAGTCCTCCGCGATTGCCAGTTTCGAGCAACTGGTCGAACTCGGTCGCACCAACAAGCAGCTCGACGCCAACGACCAGGGCGTGGTGCAGGTCGTCGACTGGTTGTGGCAGTACGCCTTCGACCAGCGCGCCTCGGACATCCACCTTGAGCCACGGCGCGATCTGAGCGCGATCCGCTTTCGCATCGACGGCGTGATGCACACCGTCTACCAGCTGCCGCCGGGGGTGATGAGCGCGATGATCGCGCGTGTCAAGCTGCTGGGCCGCATGGACGTGATCGAGAAACGGCGCCCACTGGACGGTCGCATCAAGACACGCAATCCTGCGGGCGACGAAGTCGAGATGCGGCTGTCGACCTTGCCCACTGCGTTTGGCGAAAAGATGGTGATGCGGATATTCGACCCCGACACCACCGCCAAGCCGCTGGAGGCGTTGGGCTTTGGCACACACGATGCGAAGCGATGGGAGGCGCTGGTGGCGCGGCCCAACGGCATCATCCTGGTGACGGGGCCGACCGGTTCGGGCAAGACCAGCACTTTGTATTCGACCTTGCGGCGGCTGGCCACCGAGGAGGTCAATGTCTGCACGATCGAGGACCCGATCGAGATGATCCAGCCGGCGTTCAACCAGACGCAGGTGCAGCCGGCGCTGGACTTTGGTTTCGCCGAGGGCGTGCGCGCGCTGATGCGTCAGGACCCCGACATCATCATGGTTGGCGAGGTGCGCGACCTGGAAACGGCCGAGATGGCCATTCAGGCGGCGCTGACGGGCCACCTGGTGTTCAGCACCCTGCACACCAACGATGCGGCCTCGGCCGTCACCCGACTGGTCGACCTGGGCGTGGCGCCGTACCTGATCGGTGCCACGGTCATCGGCGTGCTGGCGCAGCGCTTGGTGCGTACACTGTGCCCGGCCTGCAAGCAGCCTGACGAGTCGGTGACAACCGAAGACCTGGCGGAATTCGTCAAGCCCTGGCGGCTGAGCGGCAAGGCCAAGCCCTACAAGCCCGTGGGTTGCCTGGAATGCCGGATGACTGGTTTTCGGGGGCGAACTGGACTGTATGAACTGTTGTCGCTCACCGATGCCGCACGCCATTGCATCCAGCCGGTTCCCGATGCCCTCAAGCTGCGCCAGCAGGCGCTGCTCGATGGCATGCGGCCCCTGCGGCTCGCCGGTGCGATGAAGGTCGCCGAAGGTCTGACGACTCTGCAAGAAGTGCTGAGCGCCACGCCTGCGTGGGAGTGAACTCCGCATCGCAGCGTGCCTCCATGGCCACACTGTGGCCCGGGTTGCTGATGGCCGCAGTGGGCGCGGTGGCGTTCTCCGGCAAGGCGATCATCGCCAAGCTCGCCTACCGCCACGGCGTCGATGCGATCACGCTGGTCATGTACCGCATGCTGTTCGCGCTGCCATTGTTTCTGTTGCTGAGTGCCTGGGCGAGCCGTGGCAAGCCGGCGCTGGAGCGCCGCGACTGGTGGGTGGTGTGTGGTCTCGGCTTCAGCGGCTATTACCTGGCCAGCACGCTTGATTTCCTGGGTCTGCAGTACATCAGTGCCAGTCTGGAGCGCTTGATCCTGTACCTGAACCCGACGCTGGTGCTGGCCATGGGGGTGGTGCTGTTCAAGCGGCGAGTCACTGTCCGCCAGCTGGTGGCGCTGGCCGTCAGTTATGGCGGTGTGCTGCTGGTGTTTGGCCAGGAAATCACGCACGTCGGACCGCATGCATTGCTGGGTGCCGCGCTGGTCTTCGGCAGCGCGATGAGTTACGCGGTTTACCTGGTGCTGAGTGGCGAGGAGGTCCGTCGGCTCGGCGCATTGCGCCTCACGGGCCTGGCCAGCACCGTGGCCTGTGTGCTGTGCATCGCGCAGTTTGCCGTGCTTCGGCCCTTGTCTGCGCTGGTGGTGGCGCCCGAAGTGATCTGGTTGTCGCTGCTGAACGCGGTTCTGTGCACCTTTGCGCCGGTGCTGCTGATGATGCTGGCGATCGAGCGCGTCGGGGCGGCGCTGGCGGCGCAGACCGGGATGATCGGCCCGATGTCCACCATCGCCATGAGCGTCTTGTTGCTTGGCGAGCCATTCACCGCCGGCCTGGCTGCGGGGACCGCGTTGGTGGTCGCCGGCATCTGGCTGCTGGCGACCTGGCGCTGACGGCGCTCGGCTCAGCCTGCCTTCTTCGGTCGCCCTGTCTTCAGTGGGGTGATGCGTGCCAGTGCTTTCTCCAGCTGTACATCGGGCAATGAGGCCAGCACCTGCAGTCCGGCCCGCAGCAGCTCACCCTTCTTGACGGCATGGCGGAAATTCATGGCACGTTGCTTCAGGAGGTCGATCAGCTCGAAGTCCGCGTGGGGCATCGTGAAGCTGTCTCGCACCAACTTGAGCTTGGCCTTTGGCGGTTTACCCGTCGGCGCAGCCGACGCCTTGACCGGCGAAGTCACCGGCGCCTTGGCTGTCTCCGCAGGCTTGCTGACCAGGGGCTTTGCCTTCGATGCGGGAGCTGTCTTTTTCGTCGCCTTGGCTGCTGCTTGCGCCGTCACTTTGGGCGCAGTCGAGGCCTTGGCCTTTTTCGTGGATGGGGCTGCGACAACTGGGGCTGGCGTGGCCACCGTGTCAGATGTGTGGATGGATTCGCTCATGTTCATGATCCTGAAATAAAAACAAACCGTTTATACGGTATGTCTAATCATTCTGCAAGATGGTCGAATCAGGTGCTTCGCTGGTTGACTCGTTTCGATAGCGCCTCGGCGCTCTCCCTGCGCTCGCTGTAGCGATCGACCAGATACGGGGTTGCGTCACGCGTCAGCAATGTGAACTTCATCAGCTCTTCCATCACGTCGACCACGCGGTCGTAGTAGGCGGAAGGCTTCATGCGCCCGGCGTCGTCGAATTCGAGGAAGGCCTTCGCGACCGACGACTGGTTGGGGATGGTCAGCATCCGCATCCAGCGGCCGAGCACGCGAAGCTGGTTGACCGCGTTGAACGATTGCGAACCACCACAAACCTGCATCACCGCCAGTGTCTTGCCCTGAGTCGGCCGCACTGCACCGACGGTCAGCGGAATCCAGTCGATCTGCGCCTTCAGGATGGCGCTCATGGCGCCGTGGCGCTCCGGTGAGCACCACACCATGCCCTCGCTCCAGTTCGCCAGCTCGCGCAACTCGACCACCTTGGGATGTGATTCCGGTGCGCCGTCGGGCAAGGGCAGACCGGCCGGGTCGAACAGCCGCGTCTCGCCGCCCATCGCCTGCAGCAGGCGCGCCGCTTCCTCGGTCAGCAGGCGGCTGTAGGAGCGCTCCCTAAGCGATCCGTAGAGCAGCAGGAAGCGCGGCGGGTGGGTGGATCTTGAAGTCTGCAGCAACCGATCGATGCTCGGCACCGTGAGCAGCGCGGGATCGACGTTTGGCAGAGAAACCAGAGGTTCAGTCACGCTGATGATTGTCGGTGATCTCCCGCACGTTCCAACCCTTCAAGCGCAGCCGCGAAAGCGGCCTGCCCACGGCACGATGATCGACGACAGACCAAGGGGCCGCGCCATGTGAGACAGCGTGAACAGCGGGTGGCCGCCAGTGAGCTGGCGCCACACGAACACCATCGCTCTGCATGGCGCGATGGCCGAGAATCCACCCAAACCACATCGTCATGCCCCTCAGCACTTTCTCGAACGACCCTGAAGACTCGGCTGAGGGTCGTGCCGAACTCGTGGCTGCGGCCTCGCGCAGCACCTGGGTGAGTGTGGGTGTCAACCTCCTGCTGTCTTCCACCCAGATCGCAGTGGGCATCCTGTCCAAGTCGCAGGCCCTGATTGCCGACGGCATCCATTCGCTGTCGGACCTGGTGTCCGACTTCATCGTGTTGTTTGCGGGGCATCACAGCCTGAAGGACGCCGACGATGAGCATCCTTATGGCCATCAGCGTTTTGAAACCGCCGCGTCGCTGGCGCTGGGCGGTTTGCTGATCGTGGTCGGTGCGGGCATGCTGTGGTCTGCGGTCATGAAGCTCCAGTCGCCAGAGTTGGTGCCCACGGTGCACACGGCCGCACTGTGGGTCGCCGGCGCAGCACTGGTCGCCAAGGAGCTGCTGTTTCGCTACATGCTGGCGGTGGCCAAGCGGGTCAAATCCAGCATGCTGGTCGCCAATGCCTGGCACGCGCGCTCCGATGCCGCGTCTTCGCTGGTGGTCGGTGTGGGCATCGTCGGCAACCTGGCGGGCTACCCCATCCTCGACCCCATCGCCGCGGCGATCGTTGGTTTCATGGTGGTCAAGATGGGCTGGTCCTTCGGCTGGGATGCGCTGCACGACCTGATGGACCGCTCGGTCGACGAGCAGGAAGTCGAAGCGATCCGCCAGACGCTGGCCGACACCCCCGGCATTCGCGGTGTGCATGACCTGCGCACCCGCAAGATGGGCGACATGATCGTCGTCGATGCGCACATCGAAGTCGACGCCCAGCTCAGCGTCGAGGCCGGGCACGAGATCACGGTCGCCGCACGCGATCGGGTCTTGCAGCGACATCGCGTGCTCACGTTGATGACCCACCTGGACCCGTGGCGGCGCCCCGGCCTGGATCCGCTGAATACGTCAACGACGAGTTAGCAGGCCCTAAGGCATCGCCGCGCCGCAGTTCCAGCATTGCTCGAACGGCCCCTCGATCATTTCTTGGCAGGCGGTGCACAGCCAGAGCCGAGACACCGGCTGGCGAAGTTCGTCGAGCAGCCGTTCGGCGCGGTCGAAATTGTCGGCATCGGTGAGCCACAGCTCGGGCAGCGCCTGGTCGGGCGGCACCTGTCCCGCCAGGCTGCTGTTGTAGGCACGCTGGATCGTCGTCGGCACGCCCGCGTGGCACAGCATGTCGGCCCAGAGCGTGGCGATAGCGAGGTTCGGAGCGGTGGTGAGCTTCTTCATCGAAAACACCCGGCCGTGCGAACGTCGCGAGCTTCGGGCACGATAACGCACCGTTGTCCCGGAGCCTTTCGATGTCTGCCCTCTCTTCACACACCACACGCGCCATCCGAATCGATCAACCCGGTGGACCGGAGGCCATGCACCTGGTCGATGTGCCGATCGGCGAGCCCGGTCCGGGTGAGGTCCGCATCCGCCACCATGCCTGCGGCCTCAATTTCATTGACGTGTACCACCGCACCGCTTTGTACCCGCTTCCGTTGCCGGCTGGCCTGGGCATGGAGGGCGCCGGTGTCGTCGAGGCGGTAGGCGAGGGGGTGACCCACCTGCGTGCAGGCGATCGCGCCGCCTATGCCAGCACGCCGCCGGGCAGCTACTGCGAGTCGCGCGTGATGCTGGCGAAGTGCGTCGTCAAGCTCCCTGAGGGCATTGATTTCGAGACCGCTGCGGCGGCGATGCTCAAGGGACTGACCACGCAGTACCTGCTGAAGAAAACGCTGCCACAGGCCGGCCTGCAGCCCGGAGATTTCATACTGTTCCATGCCGCGGCGGGCGGTGTCGGACTGATCGCTTGCCAATGGGCGAGGGCACTTGGCCTGCAGTTGATCGGCACGGCTGGAAGCGACGAAAAGTGCGCGCTGGCGCTTCAGAACGGCGCAGCGCATGCGATCAATTACCGACGCGAGGACTTCGTGGCGCGGGTCAAGGACATCACCGATGGCCGCGGCGTGAAGGTGGTCTACGACTCGGTTGGTCTGGACACTTTCGAAAAGTCGCTGGACGTGCTGCAGCCCTTCGGCCTGCTGGCCAATTTCGGCAACGCATCGGGCAAGGCGCCGCCGGTCGATCTGGGCGTGCTGGCAGCCAAGGGCTCGTTGTATGTCACGCGCCCGACGCTGTTCACCCACATCGCCACCCGCGAAGCGACGCAAGCGATGGCTGACGATCTGTTTTCGGTGCTCAGCAGCGGCGCGGTGAAAGTTCCGGTCGAACGGCGTTATGCGCTGGCCGATGTGGCACAGGCCCACCGTGACCTCGAGGCGCGGCTCACGACCGGTTGCAGCATCCTGCTGCCGTGATCGAGAGCCTGCGGTTTCAGCTGCGGCGCACGCGCAGCAACTCGTCGAGGATCAGCAGCACCGCTCCGACGGTGATCGCGCTGTCGGCGATGTTGAAGCTCGGAAAGTAGCCGCCTGGGAAGATCGGCGCCAGCCAGTCCCAGTGGAACTGCAGGAAGTCGATCACATGGCCGTGCAGCAGGCGGTCGATCACGTTGCCCAGCGCACCGCCGAGGATCAGCGACAGCGCCAGGCTGAAGAGACGCTGCCCGCCGTGGCTTTTCAGCATCCAGACGATCGCCACGGTGGCTACCAGCCCGAGCCCGACGAAGAACCAGCGCTGCCACCCGGAAGCGTCCGCCAGGAAGCTGAATGCGGCGCCGGCGTTGTGCACCCGCACGAGGTTGAAGAACGAGGTGACGGTGCGGCTGTCGCCCAGCTCGAAACTGCCGATGATCAGCGTCTTGGTGAGTTGATCCGAAACGATGATCAGCAGGGCTAGGCCGAGCCAGGGGAGCAGGCTGGAACCCGCTGCGCTCTTGGTCACCATCTCAGGCCACGCGGCGGACTTCGCCGACGCCGTAAAGGTTGCTGGTACAGCGGCCGCAGATCGTCGGGTGTGCGGTGTCGTGGCCCACATCATCCCGGTAATGCCAGCAGCGCTCGCATTTGACAGACTGAGACGGCGCCACGCTCACCGCCAGTTCTGCGCCTTCGCTGAGCCTTGCCTCCGAGGTGATCGTGACGAATTTCAATCCGTCGCCGAGCGACGCCAGGAGCGCGTGATCAGCGGCATTCGCGGTGATCGAGATTGAGGCCTGCAGCGATGAGCCGAGTTGACCTGCCGCGCGGACGGCTTCGATCTGCTTGTTGGCGAACTCGCGGACCTCTCGTATGCGTGACCACTTCGCCAGCAGCGCGTCGTCGGCCCACGCCTCGGTGTTGCTGTAGGTCTCGACGAATATCGACGACGGCGTGCCCGGCGCGAAGATCGGCCAGGCCTCTTCCGCTGTGAAGCTGAGGAAGGGCGCCATCCAGCGCAGCATCGCGTTCGTGATGTGCCACAGCGCTGTCTGCGCGCTCCGGCGTGCCAGGCTCTTCGGCGCGGTGGTGTAGAGCCGGTCCTTCAGCACGTCGAGGTAGAACGCGCCCAGGTCTTCGCTGCAGTAGACCTGCAGCTTTGCCACCACCGGGTGGAATTCATACACCTCGTAGTGCGCCAGCACCTCGGCCTGGAACTGCGCCGCGCGGGCCAGCGCGTAGCGGTCGATCTCCAGCAGATCCGACAGCGGAACCGCGTCCTTCGATACCTCGAAGTCGCTGGTGTTGGCGAGCAGGAAGCGCAGCGTGTTGCGGATGCGGCGGTAGCCATCGACCACGCGGGCCAGGATCTTGTCGTCGATGTTCAGGTCGCCCGAATAGTCGGTGCTCGCGACCCACAGCCTCACGATCTCAGCGCCCAGCTTGTCGCTGACCGATTGCGGCGCGACCACGTTGCCCAGCGACTTGCTCATCTTGCGGCCCTGGCCATCGGTCGCGAAGCCGTGTGTCAGCAGGCCGCGGTAAGGCGCGCGACCCTCGATCGCGCAGGCGATCAGCAGCGACGAATGGAACCAACCGCGGTGCTGGTCGTGGCCTTCGAGGTACAGATCTGCCTCGGGGCCCTCGGCCTGACCGGCACCTTGGTGCGAGCCGCGCAACACGTGGCTGAAGGTGCTGCCAGAGTCGAACCAGACGTCGAGGATGTCGTTGCTCTTGGTGTAATGCGTCGCCTCGTCGCCCAGCCAGTCGCGTGGATCCAGCTGGGACCAGGCTTCGACTCCGCCCTGTTCGACGAGCGCGGCCGCGCGGTCCATCAGCGCCAGCGTGTCCGGATGCAACTCGCCGCTGTCCTTGTGAAGGAAGAACGGCAGTGGCACACCCCAGTTGCGCTGGCGGCTGATGCACCAGTCGGGCCGGTTGGCGATCATGTCGCGCAGCCGGGCTCGGCCGTTCTCGGGGTAGAAGGTTGTCGCGTCGATGGCGGCCAGCGCGCTTTGGCGAAGCGTTTGCGGCGCCGGGTGGGTAGCGAACACGCCGGTGGTGTCGTTGTTCGCTTCGTCCATCCGCACGAACCATTGCGCGGCGGCGCGGTAGATCACTGGTGTCTTGTGCCGCCAGCAGTGCGGATAGCTGTGCTGGAAGGTGGCGGTGGCGAGCAGGCGACCCGCATCGCGCAGCGCATCGATGATGACCGCGCAGGCTTTCCAGATGTGTTGCCCGCCGAACAGCGGCAGGTCCGCGTCATACACGCCGCTGCCGGTGACCGGGTTCAGGATGTCGTCGATCGCCAAGCCGTGCGCGACGCAGGATTTGAAGTCATCGACACCATAGGCCGGCGCTGCATGCACGAGGCCGGTGCCATCGTCGGCGGTCGCGTAGTCGGCGAGGTAGATGGGGCTCAGTCTGTCGTAGCCGCCATCAACATGGGCCAGCGGGTGGCGGAACTGGATGCCATCGAGCTTCTCGCCCAGAGTCGTTGCAACGACCTGGCCTTCCAGCCCATAGCACTTCAGGCTGTCCTCGACCCGCGCCGACGCCAGCAGCAACAAGCCGCGCTCCGTATCCACCAGGCTGTAGTCGAGTGCCGGATTCAGGTTAAGCGCCTGGTTCGCAGGAATGGTCCACGCGGTGGTGGTCCAGATCACAGCGAAGGCCTCTTTGCTCAAGGAGGGCAGGCCGAACGCTGCGGCGAGCCGATCCGGCTCTGCGCATAGAAAGGCCACGTCCAGCGACTGCGAGGTCTTGTCGGCGTACTCGATCTCGAACTCGGCCAGCGACGAGCCGCAGTCGAAGCACCAGTACACCGGCTTCAGCCCACGGTAGACATAGCCCCGCTCGATCACCTGCTTCAGCGTACGGATCTCGCCGGCCTCGTTGCCGAAGTCCATCGTGCGGTAGGGCTGCGCCCATTCGGCCAGCACGCCCAGGCGCTTGAAGTCGGCCATCTGCTGCGCGATCTGTTCGGTCGCGTAGGCGCGGCTCTTGGCCTGCACCTCGGCGCGCGGCAGCTTGCGGCCGAAGGTCTTCTCGATCTGGTTCTCGATCGGCAGTCCATGGCAGTCCCAGCCGGGGATGTAGGTCGCGTCCATGCCCTTGAGCTGGCGCGCCTTGACGATCATGTCCTTGAGCACCTTGTTGACCGCGTGGCCGATGTGAATCTGACCATTGGCGTACGGCGGGCCATCGTGCAGCACGAACTTCGGTGCACCGCAGCGGGCCTCGCGCAGGCGCTGATAAGTGCCCGCGTCGTCCCATTGCTGCACCCATGCTGGCTCGCGCTTGGGCAGATCGCCCCGCATCGGAAACGAGGTGTCTGGCAGGTTCAGCGTGGCGCGCAGGCCTGAGGTGTCGGCACCCGGAGCGTTAGCAGAGGACTTTTCGGTGGGCATTCTGGGGTCTCGACAGATGGCATTCGCGCTGGGCGCGTGGTCTAAGGACAGGAGGATGATGCCCGGCGACCCAGGCAGTTCATCCGGTGAAGCGGCGGCAACAACCGGCTCGCAAGCCGTGCCGCAGCGTCAAATTCGATCGCGCGAAGTCTGCCTGTGCAGGGCACCGTGTCCGCTGGACACCCGTCGGGCAATGAAACGCGAATGCGTGCATTCATTCTACTGGGGGGGCTAAGCCGCCCCTTGCATAGAGAATACCGGTCCCGACTCGGGGTATCCGTGTCTGAGAACGCTCGTTCTGGATGCCATCACGCCAGCCACCGCCGCTCACCACCATGTCGAACGCCGAGCCCAACAGCCCCTCACTCTTCAACGTCGTCACCATCCAGGCCGAGTCCGCGGGACCGCGGCTGATCGTGCTGGGGGCGGTCCATGGCAATGAGCTCTGCGGGCCTCGTGCCATCGAGCGGGTATTGGCCGAGTTCGGGTCCGGGAAGCTGACTCTGCAGCGTGGCAGCGTCTCTTTCGTGCCGATCACCAATCAGAAGGCCTATGAGCGAGGTCAACGTGAGGGCGATCGCAACCTCAATCGCAATCTTGGCCTCACTCAACATCCGCAGGATTTCGAGGACCGCATCGCCAACGCGCTGTGCCCTTTGCTGGGCCAGCACGATGTGCTGCTCGACCTGCATTCCTTCCATTCGCCCGGTGAGCCATTCGCGATGCTCGGCCCGGCGAACAACACGGGCACGCTGCAACCCTTTGCGTTGGCGGCACAAGAAGAGGCGCTCGCGGTTCGACTGGGTCCGCGGCGCCTTGTTGAAGGTTGGCTGGAAACCTACGCCGAGGGCGTGGCCGCGCGCGTCAAGCGGGCCGAACAGTCGGACGATCCGCGCACCGCGCGTGCGCGGCTTCTCAACACCGACCCACGCTACGGCATCGGCACCACCGAATACATGCGAAGCGTGGGCGGCATGGCGATCACGCTGGAGTGCGGCCAGCACGACGACCCGTCGGGCCCTAACGTTGCTCATGGGGCGATCCTCAACACGATGGCGCACCTTGGCATGATCGATGTGTCTGCACCTGCACCACGTACCGACATCGAGGTGCTGCGGCTGATCCACGTCACCGATCGCTTGAATCCTGGCGATACCTTCGCCAAGCCCTGGGCCAGCTTTGATCCGGTGCAAGCTGGTGAGCTCATTGGCCACCGCCACGACGGCACCGTCGTCGCGGCACAGGGTGACGGTTTCATCGTGTTCCCGAACACGAAGGCCATGCCGGGAAACGAATGGTTTTATTTCGCGCGCCGCAGCGACCGTTCACTGAACCTTGATTGAGTTGCCCGCTCTCATCAAGGTGTCCGTCGCCGGTCTCCCTGATTTGAAAGCTGCTGAGTGATTGAGGCTCAAGACCTGCGTTTTGCATGGCCGACGACTTGGGGTCGTGGCAAACCGGCCGAGTGCATCGCGATCGACAGGCTCACCATCGCGGCCGGTCGCACGGTGTTCTTGCACGGCCCGAGCGGTGGCGGCAAGAGCACCTTGCTGAGTCTGCTGGCGGGAGTCTTGTTGCCACAGATCGGCTCGGTCAGTCTGCTCGGTACCCGCTGGTCCGATCTGTCGGGCGCGCGGCGCGATGCCTTTCGCGCCGATCACCTCGGCTACATCTTTCAGCAGTTCAACCTGCTTCCCTACCTGAGCGTGCGGGACAACGTCTTGCTGCCGTGCCGCTTCTCGGCGCTCCGCCGCGAGCGGGCGATGCAGGACGGCGGCTCGCCCGGTGCTGCCGCGTGCGATCTGCTGCGGCGCGTCGGTCTGGCAGAGGAGCTGTGGGCGCGGCCTGCGGCGCAGTTGTCGGTCGGCCAGCAACAACGGGTGGCGGCGGCGCGCGCGCTGATCGGCCGGCCGGAGGTGGTAATTGCCGATGAGCCGACCTCGGCGCTCGATGCGGCGCTGCGCGACAGCTTCATGGACCTGCTGCTCGATGCGTGCCGCGCGTCAGGCAGCACCTTGGTCTTCGTCAGTCACGACGAGCGATTGGCCGCGCGCTTCGATGAGCGACTGTCGCTGTCGGCGATCAACCGCGCAGCTTCACCCGGGACGGCCGAGGGCATGCTGTGAGGGCGCTGCTGACCTTGGCCTGGTGCAGTGCCTGGAGCCGCCGTGCGACGCTGTCTCTGGTGCTGCTGTCGGTCGCGTTGTCGACCTTCCTGCTGCTGGGCTTCGAACAGGTGCGCACCGATGTGCGCGATAACTTCTCGCAGTCAGTCAGCGGTACCGATCTTGTCGTGGGTGCGCGCACCGGCTCAGTCCAGCTGATGCTGTATTCGGTGTTCCGCGTCGGCAGCGCGACCAACAACATCCGCATGAGCAGCGTTGAGGCGATTGCCAAGCACCGCGCGGTGGCCTGGGTGGTACCGCTCTCGCTCGGCGATTCGCACAAGGGCTATGCAGTGCTCGGCACCACGGCTGAATACTTCAACCGCTTCCTCTACGGTGACCGCGAGCCATTGGTGTTCGCCCAAGGTCGCGCCTTTGATGACGGCATCGAAGGGCTTTATGGCGCGGTGCTGGGCGCCGAGGTTGCCGATGCGCTGGGCTATCGGCTGGACAGCAAGCTGACGCTGACGCACGGTGCGGGCGGCCTGCCTGGCGCCGAGCATGCCGACAAGCCGTTCACCGTGGTCGGCATCCTGAAGCGCACTGGCACTCCGGTCGACCGCACGGTGCACATCAGCCTGGAATCGATGGAAGCCATCCACATCGACTGGGTCGGTGGCGCGCCGATGCGCGGTGTGTCTATTGCGCCGGAGCAGGCGCGCAAGTTCGATCTGACACCGAAGGTGGTGACCGCCGCGCTGGTGGGACTGAAAGGCCGGGCTGCGGTCTTCAATGTGCAGCGTTTCGTCGCTGACCATGCCGAGGAACCGTTGATGGCGGTGCTGCCCGGTGTGGCGCTCGACGAACTGTGGGACGTGGTCGGTGTCGGCGAGAAGGCCCTGATCGGCATGTCGGCGATGGTCGGTGTGGTCAGTCTGGCGGGCCTGGTCGCGGTGGTGATGGCGGGTTTGAACGAGAGGCGCCGTGAACTGGCGGTACTCCGCGCGGTGGGCGCCGCGCCTCGCCATGTGCTGATGTTGCTGGCCGGAGAAGGGTTGCTCGTCACACTGCTGGGTGCGCTGCTCGGTATGCTGGCAACGGGCCTCTTCATTGCGCTCGCGGCGCCATGGGCGCAGGCGCACTACGGCATCAACCTGAAACTTTCTGTCCCCAGCCAGGCCCAATGGGGGCTGTTCGCAGCCGTCGTGGCCGCGGGCGCGGTCGCCAGCCTGATCCCGGCAGGGCGCGCTTACCGATTGTCCCTGGCCGATGGCCTGTCCCCGAGGGTATGAACATGTTGAGCAGATCGTGGCTGAAGTGGTCGACTGCCTGCGTCCTGTCGCTGGGCATCGCAGTGGGTGTTGGCACTGGGACGGCGGGCGCCGTCACCACCTCGGCCAGCCAGCCGATTGGCGGCACCGGCGTCAGCAAGCCCACGGCCAACGGCGTGTTTCGCGAGATCAAGTGGGAAGACCTGGTGCCCAAGGACTGGGACCCGCTGAAGGAGTTCAAGAGCATCAACTTCAGCCTGATGAACGACAGCGATCCTCGCGCCAACGAGATGCTCAAGCGCATGCGGGAAACCTGGGACAACGCGCCGACCAACAACGACATGGACGGCGCTTCAGTGCGCATTCCTGGCTATCTGGTCCCGCTGGAGGAAACGAAGGCTGGCCTGAAGGAGTTTCTGTTGGTGCCTTACTTCGGCGCCTGCATTCACAGCCCGCCGCCGCCAGCCAACCAGATCATCTACGTGAAAGCCGACAAACCGCCGAAGGGCTTTCATTCGATGGACACGGTGTGGGTCAGCGGCACACTGAAGACGCTGCGAAGCGACAGCTACATGGGGGCCAGTGGCTACCGCATGGATGCGGTGGTGGTCGAGCCTTACATCGAACCGAAGTGACGGGGCCGCAGATCAGGCGTGGGTGACGACGCGATCACGCCCGCTGTTCTTGGCGGCATACAGCGCGGCATCGGCACGTGAAATCAGCGACGCGGCATCGTCGTCCGGCTTCATCGTGGTGATACCCCCCGAGATGGTCACCGTCAACAGCACCTCTTGCGTGGTGCGGTTGCGGATCTTCATGGACTTGGTGCGGTTGCGCACTGTCTCGGCGAGTTCAATGGACTTGTCGAGGGAGGTTCGGGGCAGCAGCAGCGCGAATTCTTCACCGCCATAACGCGCAGCCGAGTGGTTGGCGCCTGTCACTGTGCTACGCAGGATTTCGCCCAGCGCCTGGATCACCCGGTCGCCCATCAAATGGCCGTGCGTGTCATTGACCTTCTTGAAGTGATCAATGTCCAGCATCACCAGGCAGTGGCTGTGGCCGTCGGCAGTTTGCTGCGACAGCAGCGACTCGATCTTCTTTTCGAATCCGCGACGGTTCAGGATGCCGGTCATCGGGCACAGCATGGCTTCGCTCGTGGCGCGTTCCAGATCGCTGCGAAGCCTGTTGATCTCCTCCTGGCTGATCGAGACCTTTTGCTGCAGCGCCTTGACCGAGCTCTTCATCTCGGCGGTTCCTGCCATCACTTCGGTCAGTCGGGGCTTCAACTGTTCGACATCGCGTGAGGCCAAGGCCTTGTTCAGGCCGTTGAGCTGATGTCCGAAGGTGCCCGCCTGATCGCCGGTCAGCGACGCCGATTGCGCCACGCTGGCCAGCAGCCGCTCCATCTCGCCGCTGATCTGCGCCATCAACGCCTCATCGGCCGGGGCGATGTGCTTCTTGTACAGCGCGATGACAGCCGGGTCGTCCAAACCCTTGTTGTCTTTCAGCCTGTCATCAATCGCTGCGTTCAGCGCAGGGTTTATTCCTGCCACATATTCGTACCACAGGGTGAACGTGACCGGGTTGAATGCAGCTTTGTGTTTCCCCATGTGTGCCAGAGCCAAGCGAAGAAGCTCTGCGGCTTGCTCTTTCGGTTCTGAATATCTCACTTATACGCCTCATAAATTTGTAACAAACCTCATATATTGAGGCAAGCCCGACGATTCTAGATTTGGTTTTGCTTGATTCAAGCGGCTCAGCCTGCCGTTTGCTTGTCTTCCCACTCGAATAGGGGGGGCAGTAGCCAGCGCTCCTGGATGGAAACGGTATGTCGCGACGCGCTGACAATCACACGATGTTCACGCCCTCTCAACATGATGTGCGCCGCTTTTTCTGCGAGGTGCATGCCAAAGCGCGCAGCGGCATGCCGATGACGCCGCTTGAAATCGTTGCCGCCGACTGGGTCGTCCTGCACCCGGAGCACCACCCTGCGCTGGCTGATGTCGATGCAGCGTTGGCCGCGGTCTACGATGTCGAGGCGGGCCGCACCAATCCGTTTCTGCACCTGTCCATGCATCTGTCGATCAGCGAGCAGGTGTCGATAGATCAACCGCGCGGCATCAAGCAGGCGGTCGAGTTGCTGGCCGCTCGGCGCGGCTCGGTGCATGACGCGCACCATGAAGTGATGGAGTGCTTGGGAGAGATGATGTGGGCCTCGCAACGCAGTGGCCTGCCGCCCGATGGCGATCTCTACATCGAAGCCGTGCGGCGCCGGGCGACACGGGACTGACGCCGCCTGCGCCTGGCGTTCAGCGGCGCTTCAGCCGTGCTGTCTAACGTCGGAGGCAATGAACCTTCGACCGAAGACTGCGCGGCGTGATGCCAGCTGGATGGCGCTGAGCTTTCTGGCCGTGCTGGCCTGGGACGCTTCCGGGCTCGACATGGCCGTCGAGCGATGGTTTGGAAATGCGCAAGGCTTCAGCCTGAAGAGCCACTGGCTCTTTGCGCAAGTGCTGCACGAAGGCGGGCGGTGGGTCAGCGCAGCAGCCATCGTCGTGGTACTGATCAATGTCTACAGGCCGTGGACCTTCGTGGGCTTGATGAACAGACCCACACGAATCTGGTGGTTCGCCGTCATCGTCATCTGCTTGTTGCTGATTCCGACGCTCAAACAGCTCAGCACGACCAGTTGCCCCTGGGACATGGTTGAGTTCGGCCGCTCTGCACAGCATGTGTCGCACTGGGCTTTGGGCGTCAGCGACGGTGGGCCCGGTCGCTGCTTTCCGTCGGGTCACGCCTCGGCTGCATTCAGCCTGTTCGGCGGCTGGTTCGCGCTGCGCGGTACCTCACGCCAGGCAGCCCGATACTGGCTGACGGGGGTGTTGGTCTGCGGCCTCCTGTTCAGCGTGGCGCAGACCGTTCGCGGCGCACACTACCCCAGCCATTCAATGTGGACCGCCTGGGTGTGCTTCGCGACCAGTGCATTGCTCTGGCATGCCGCGCAGCCGCTGCTGATTCGACGACGCACAGAAATCCGAACCTGGTGGCCCAAGTTCTTCAGGCGCTGAACTCGATGTTGTCGATCAGGCGCGTGGCGCCCAGCCGTGCGGCGCCGAGGGCGACCCAGGCGCCCTTGCGCTCGTCGTCGCCCGGTGTGCTCAGGTCGTGCCGGCGGCGCACCGTCAGGTAGTCGGGCTGCCAGCCCTGGGCCGCAAGCGCGTCCAGCGCCTGCGCTTCCAGTACCTCCAGAGGCGCCACCCCGTCACCGAAACGCACGGCCAGCGTGCGCAGCGCTTGCGACAGTTCGACGGCCTTGGCGCGCTCGACTGCGCTGAGGTATCCGTTGCGTGAGGACAGCGCCAAGCCATCCTCCGCGCGCGAAGTCTCCGCCGCCTCGATGACGATGGGCAGCGCGAACTGCTGCGTCATCCGGCGAATCACCATCAGCTGCTGATAGTCCTTCTTGCCGAACAGCGCGACGCGCGGCTGTGCTGCGTTGAACAGCTTCATCACGATGGTGCTGACGCCGGTGAAGAACCCTGGCCGGAAGTGACCCTCGAGGATGTCGGCCAAGGTCGGGTCGGGTTGCACCTTGAAGGTCTGCCGCTCGGGGTAGAGCTCGTGCTCGTCAGGTGCAAACACGATGTTGCAGCCGGCTGGTTGCAGCAGTTCGCAGTCGCGCTCCAGCGTGCGTGGGTAGCGCTCGAAATCCTCGTGCGGGGCGAACTGCAGCCGGTTGACGAAGATGCTGGCGACGACCGGCAGGCCGTGCGACGCCGCCTGGCGCACCAGCGCCAGATGTCCATCGTGCAGGTTGCCCATCGTCGGCACAAAGGCGCAGGTGCCAGGCACCGGCAGGGCGGCGCGCAGCGCGGCGATGGTGTGTACGACCAGCATCGTCAATATCCGTGCAGCGCAGGATCGGGAAAGCGGCGTGCCTTCACATCGGCGACATAGGTTCTGATCGCTGCTTCGACCGATGCCGAGCCCCGCATGAAGTCACGCACGAATCGCGGCTGCTTGCCATGGCCCAGGCCCAGCATGTCGTGCAGCACCAGCACCTGGCCGGAGCAGTCAGCGCCGGCGCCGATGCCGATGGTCGGGATGGGCAGGCCCGCGGTGATGGCGGCACCGACGGCCGACGGCATCAGCTCCAGCACCAGCATCGCAGCCCCGGCTTCAGCCAGTTGCTGTGCGTGCAATCGCAGTGTGGAGGCCGATTCGTCATCTCGACCCTGGATGCGGTAGCCGCCCAGGGCGTGCACCGATTGCGGTGTCAAACCCAGGTGCGCGCAGACCGGGACGCCGCGCTGCGTCAGAAAGTGCACGGTGTCAGCGGTCCAGCCGCCGCCTTCGAGCTTGACCATGTGCGCGCCCGCCTGCATCAGCACGGTGGCACTTTCCATCGCCTGCGCAGGAGACTGCTGGTAGCTGCCGAATGGCAAGTCGCCGATGATCCATGCGCTGCGGTTGCCCTGCGCGACACAGCGCACGTGGTAGGCCATGTCGGCCAAAGTCACCGGCACTGTGCTGGTCAGGCCTTGCAGCACCATGCCGAGCGAATCGCCGATCAGCAGGCAATCGACTCCGGCGTTGTCCAGCACGCGGGCGAACGCGGCGTCATAGCAGGTCAACACACTGATTGGCTCGCCGGCCGCGTGCATCTCGCGCAGTCGGTGCAACGTGATCGGCTTGCGTCCCGAGGGTGTCGAGTCAGGAGATGGATGAACGCTCATGGCGTTGCGGTCAAGCCGCTCTCATGCCCAGCGTTTCCAGCAAAGCCTGATCGGCCGTGACATCCGGATTGCCAGTCACCAGCAGCTTGTCGCCGTAGAAGATGGAGTTGGCACCGGCCACGAAGCACAGCGCCTGCACCGCATCGCCGAGTGCCTGGCGGCCAGCCGACAGCCGCACGCGTGTGCGTGGCATGGTGATGCGCGCCGCGGCAATCGTGCGCACAAACTCGAACGGGTCGAGCGGCGCCTGTTCCGCCAGCGGAGTGCCTGCGACAGGCACCAGGTGGTTGATCGGCACCGACTCGGGGTAGGGCTCCATGTTCGCCAGCTCTGCAATCAGGGCAGCGCGTTGCGTGCGCGACTCGCCCATGCCGACGATGCCGCCGCAGCAGACCTTCACGCCGGCGCCCCGCACGCGCTGCAGCGTGTCGATGCGGTCCTCGAACTGGCGCGTCTGCACGATGTCGGCGTACTTGTCCGGTGCGGTATCGATGTTGTGGTTGTAGTAGTCGAGGCCGGCGTCGCGCAGGGCTTCCGCATGGCCGTCGCCCAGCATGCCCAGCGTCGCGCATGTTTCCAGGCCCAGGCCTTTCACTGCACTGATCAGCTGCGCGACCTTCTCGATGTCACGGTCCTTCGGTCCGCGCCAGGCCGCCCCCATGCAAAAGCGAGTGGCGCCTGCTGCCTGCGCCTGACGCGCGGCAGCCAGCACCTCGTCGACCTTCATCAGCGCCGTTGCCTCGACGCCGGTGTCGTACGCCGCCGATTGCGGGCAGTAAGAGCAGTTTTCCGCGCAACCGCCGGTCTTGATCGACAGCAGCGTCGACAACTGCACCTCGGCTGGGTCGAAGTTCGCTCGGTGCACCGTCTGCGCCTGATATAGCAACTCGGTGAACGGCAGTGCAAACAGCGCCTCGACCTGCTCGATCTGCCAGCGCGGCGCGTCGGGAAGCAAAGCCGTGGCCGCTTTGGTCGAGCGGACGAGATGGACGGGCGCGGCTTGGATAGAGGCTGTGGACATGGTCAGGGTCTCGCGTGTCTGCGGACGCAATGATGCGTCGGATCAAGGAAAAAGTGGGTGCTCGCCGTCAAACCGCCTGGTACGCCAATCGCACATAGATCGGTGCATAGGCTTCGGCCTGGGTGATTTCCAGCAGGCATTCTCGTGCCAGTTCAAGCATGGCAATGAAGGTCACCACCAGCACCGGCTGGCCGCGTGTGACATCGAACAACTCATGGAATTCGACGAATTTTCGGCCCTGCAAGGCGCGCAGCACGATGCTCATGTGCTCGCGCACGCTGAGTTGCTCGCGGTTGATGGTGTGGTGCTGGTTCAGGTTGGCGCGCTTGAGCACATCGGCCCAGGCCGCGCGCAGATCGTCGGGTGCGACATCGGGAAAGCGCGGCGCCAGCGATTGTTCGATGTGCACCTGCGCGCACAGGAAATCACGGCCGATCACCGGCATGGCATCCAGGCGGGCGGCGGCCAGCTTCATCTGTTCGTATTCGACCAGGCGGCGCACCAGCTCTGCGCGGGGGTCCTCCGGCTCGCTGCCATCCGCACTCTTCTTTGGTGGCAGCAGCATTCGCGACTTGATCTCGATCAGCATCGCGGCCATCAGCAGGTATTCGCTGGCGAGCTCGAGGTTGGTCTTGCGAATCTGCTCGACGTAGGCGAGGTACTGGCGCGTGACATCGGCCAGCGGAATATCGAGGATATTGAAGTTCTGCCTGCGGATCAGGTAAAGCAGCAAATCCAGTGGCCCCTCGAACGCTTCGAGGAACAGTCGCAGCGCATCGGGCGGGATATACAGGTCATGGGGCAGCTTGAACAGCGGCTCGCCGTAGAGCCGCGCCACCGCCACGCTGTCGACTGCCAACGGCTGAACGTCCGCCGTCCCGTCGGCCATCAGGGCGTGCAACTCGGGCGGCTCCAGCAGAACGGGGCCGGGAAGGTTCATGAACGGGATTCAGGCCGTGAGCCGTGCCTCATTTGGGCCCGGTCTGGTAGACATAAGGCTGCTGCGGCACGCGCGAGGCAGCATCGTCGGCCTGTGCATCGCGGTCGACCCGCTTGTCCCACAGCAGTGCACGCCCGGCGCGTTGTTCGCTTTCGAGCGTCGGCTTCTTCGCCTTCAGCGACTCGATGAAGTCGGTGACGTCCGATTTGTAGGCTTTCCAGAACAGCGGCATGGTGCGGTGAGGCGTGAGTGAAAACGGGGACACCGGGAGTTTACCGGGGCATGTGCGACAGACACTGACGCGCCTATTGACGCAACCCGGCCTTTCCCTGAACGCGGATTCATCAAATCGGAAGGAGTAGGCTGTCACGATATCGTCATGAAAGAAGTCGAGTTGAAATTTCAGGTGCCGCTCGCAGCTCGCAAAGCGGTCGAAGCGGCGGTTGCCGGGCCTCGGGCGGCGCGGCGCATTCGGTTGCGGGCGGCGTATTTCGATATCCCGACCGGTGCGCTGGCTACCGCGGGCCTGGCGTTGCGGCTGCGCAAGGAGGGTCGCGTCTGGGTGCAGACGCTGAAGGGCACTTTGCCCGAGGGCGCCGGTATGACCCGTGCCGAGCACAACGTGCTGCGCGCAGAGACCGGTGTTGCCGTGCCGGCGATCGATCCGCAACTGCATGCCCACACGCCGGTGGGCGCCGCGTTATTGAAGGTGCTGAGTGGCACCGACGGCGCACTGGCACCGGTCATCGGCACCGATATCTGGCGACGCGCACGCACAGTTCGGGTTGCCGGTGGCGTTGTCGAACTGGCTTTCGATGTCGGTGTGATCGAGGCCGGTGATGCGATGCCGCCACGAAGGCTGCCTGTTTGCGAACTCGAGATCGAACTGAAGCGTGGCAGCCCACAGGTGGTGGTGGCCACTGCGCAGCGGTGGGTCGCGCGCCACGCTTTGTGGCTGGACACCCGCAGCAAGGCCGAACTCGGCCACCTGCTCTTGCGCGACGACGCGATCGCCGAGGCACTCCGTGCCAGCGAAGTGAAGCTGTCGAAGTCGATGACGCCAGCCACGGCGCTGGAGGCGGTGCTGCGCTCCTGTCTGGCACAGATCAGCGTCAATGCCAGCCAGATTGCCAGTGGCCGTCATGCCCCAGAGCACACACATCAGCTGCGAGTCGGCCTGCGTCGTCTGCGCACTGCGCTGCGGTTTTTCGATGGCGCACTGTTGGCCGAGGCCATCGATGAGGTCTCGCGCGAGCAGTTGGCCGTCGATGCCGCCACGCTGTTCCGCCAGTTGGGTCAGGCGCGCGATCGCGCGGCGGTGGCCGAGCCGCTGGCGATCGAACTGACGCGTGCGCTGGTGGCCGTCGGTCAATCGGGTGAGCTGCCCCGGCTGGCGGCAGCGGCCGAAGAGATTGATCCGACTGTGCTGGTGCGACAGCCGGTCGCGCAGCGCCTGATGTTGAGCCTGATTTCGCGGGTGCAGGGCGCCTGGCCCGAGGCTTCGGCCCGGCCCGCGGCTTTACCTCAGGGGGCGCCCCCATCCGATGCCGTCGCACCTGCTGCCTTGTTGCCGCTTCGCAGCCGACTCACCAAGCGGCTCAATCGCTGGCATCGTCAGGTGCTGGTCGATGCGCAGGCCTTCGACACGCTCGACGATGAAGGCCGCCATCGCTTGCGCAAGCGCATCAAGCGGCTGCGCTATGCGGTGGAGTTCTCGGCCAGTCTGTTCGATGCGCGTGCGGTGCGCGGCTACCTGAAAGCGATGCGCGCCCTGCAAGAGCGGCTGGGAACCGTCAACGATGTGGCCGTCGGTATCGCTCTGTACTCGGCGGCGGCGCCTGCCGACGCACGCGCGCTGTTCGCGCTGGGCTGGCTGGCATCGCAACGCGAACGCGCGCTGGCCGCGTGCCAGCCGGACCTGAAGCGCTTTGTCGGATCGAAGTGCTTCTGGCGTGAGCGCTCCAAAGGAACCGCCAGCAAGTAGCGGTTGGCGATCAGGCCGCGCGAACTCACCTCACCCGCATGCCCGGTGTGGCGCCCGGCCCGGGCTCCAAGACGTACAGCCCGGGGTTGGCCTTGCCATCGGCGTGGCTCGCGGCCAGCACCATGCCTTCGCTGATGCCGAACTTCATCTTGCGCGGCGCCAGGTTGGCCACCAGCACCGTCAGCTTGCCGATCAGGTCCGCAGGCTGGTAAGCGCCCTTGATGCCGCTGAAAACATTGCGCGTGCGCGGCTGACCGGCGGTATCGACCTCACCGACATCCAGCGTCAGCCGCAGCAGCTTGTCGGAGCCCTGCACATGCTCGCAGTTGACGATCTTCGCAATGCGCAGGTCGATCTTCGCGAAGTCGTCGATGCCGATGCTCTCGGCGATGTCTTCTCCGCCCGGCTTGGGCTGCTCGACGACAGCGGGAGCCGGTGGCTCGAACAAGGCATCGAGCAGCTTCGGATCGACGCGCTGCATCAGGTGCCGGTACTCGCCGATGGTGTGGGCGCCCAGTGCGCGGTGCACGTCGGCCGACACCAGCGGCACGATATTCAGGAAGGACTCGACCTGGGTGGCAAGTGCCGGCAGCACCGGCTTCAGATAGATCGTCAACAGCCGGAAGGCTTCGATGCAGACGGTGCAAACGTCGTGCAGCACCGCGTCCTTGCCTTCTTTCTTCGCCAGCTCCCAGGGCTTGTTCTGGTCGACGTACTCGTTGACGCGGTCGGCCAGCAGCATGATCTCGCGCAGCGCCTTGCCGTACTCGCGCTCTTCATACAGCCGCTGGATGTCCGCGTGGCCGCTGCGCAGGTGGTCGAGCAGCACGCGGCCCTCGACGCCGACATCCGATGACAGCTTGCCCGCAAAGCGCTTGGTCAGAAAGCCAGCCGCACGGCTCGCGATGTTGATGTACTTGCCGACCAGATCGCTGTTCACACGCGCGACGAAGTCATCGGGGTTGAAGTCCACGTCCTCGACCTTGCTGCTCAGCTTGGTCGCGATGTAGTAGCGCAGCCACTCGGCGTTCATGCCGAGCTCCAGGTACTTCAGCGGCGAGATGCCGGTGCCCCGGCTCTTGCTCATCTTCTCGCCGCTCACCGTGATGAAGCCGTGAGCGTAGACGCGGTCGGGCACCTTGCGGCCCGAGAACTTCAGCATCGCTGGCCAGAACAGCGTGTGGAAGTAGGTGATGTCCTTGCCGATGAAGTGGATCTGCTCGACCGCCGGGTCGGCGATGAACTCATCGAAGCTGCGCAGCTCGCC
>CANHNO010000019.1 GCA_947462065.1 Burkholderiales bacterium
GACTGCCGCTTCGTTTCGCAGGTCTTTCATCATGATGGTCACCGGCGCCACCTTGGCGGAACCCAGCGTCGATTCAGTGGTACTCATTGGCAAGATCTCCAGTCCAAAATCATCTTCAAACACGTCGGATCACCAAACGCTGTGCGGTAGGCGGAATCGGCCTGCGTGGCGTCTGAGCGGTGTGTGATCAGGCCGTCCAGCGACAAACGTCCCGACTCAGCCAGATCCTTGACTGCGACCAAATCGCTGGGCAGCCATTGCGCAGCGATGCGGATACGCGCTTCACGCATGAAGGCTGGCGGGAAGACAAACGACAACGGCTCGTCGTAGAAGCCGGCCAGAACCACTTCGCCACCAGGTGCCAAGCGCGAAATCAACGTGTCGAGCAATGAAGAATCGCCACTCACGTCGCAGATGCAGCGGTAGTTCCGGCGAGAGTCGGTAGACGGATCGACCACCTCGTAGCCCGTTGCACCCTCGCGACGGGTCGGGTTGGTTTCCCAAACGGTGGGTGTGCTGCCCGCCACCATTGCGAGCCGGGCGATCATTCGACCGAGCACCCCGTGACCAATGATCAGGTCCGGCTGTGAGAGGCCTTCGATGGAATGTGCGTGGTAAGCCGTGGCAGCGAGCGCCAGCAGAACGCCCTGCTCTGCCAGGTTTTCTGCAAACGGAATCGTCCGTGCGCCTGGTAGTACCACGCGCGCCGCTGCGCCGCCGAATAATCCGCGCACATCGCCGAAGCACTTGGCGCCGGGAACGAAAACGCGTTCGCCGACCTTGCGACCCGAAGTGGAGCCGGCTTCAATGACACGCCCCACCGACTCGTAACCGGGAACCAGGGGATAGCCCATGCCCGGGAAGGCCGGCATGCGCCCGGTCCACAACAGGCGTTCGGTACCGGTGCTTATACCGCTCCATTCGATGTCGACCGTAACGTCTTCATCGGTGGCAGCTGTCAGGTCCAAACGGCTGAGCACAAGTTGCTCTGGCCGCTCCAGGACCACAGCCATCGTGTTCAAGCCGACTCCCCGGCGCGGGAAAAAATGCTTGAGTACGAGCGAGAAAGGTTGGAATCCCGGAACATCTTCGACAGCCTCCGAACAACAGGTGTCATCTTAAACTGACAATTAAAACTGTCAACTTGCATTTACAGTAATTATTCAAGGGTTTACACGGGAGCCGGTCGCGCGACGATCAACTGGGTCTGCAAGGGAATGTGGTTGCGCAGCAAACGAACCTCGCCGAAGCCAGCGGCATGCAGCAACTCGGTGAGCTTTGCGGCGCTACGGGAGCGGCCTTTGCCCATCGCCAAAAGGTAAAAGCCGAAGTACGCGTCACCCATCGCCTCGGCGCCCGGGGTGCCTGACATCGGCTCCGTCAGCAACAGGGTGCCGTCTTCAGGCAGAGCGCGTCTCACCGCCTTCAGGATCATCAGTGCGCGCGCATCGTCGTGGTCGAAGATCACCCGAACCAAGCTGATCAGGTCGCAGCCTGTTGGCAAGGGATCGCTGAAGAAGCTGCCACCGCAGGTGGTCGCTCGGTCGGCCAGTCCTTGATCGGCAAACTTGACGCGCGCCCGCTCGGCGACCGCAGGCAGATCGAACAACACAAGCTGCAGATGCGGTGCCCGTGCAGCGACTGCCGAAAGAAAGGTGCCCTCACCACCACCCACATCGAGCAGACGATGGTGCTTGTCGAACGAGTACGCCTCGAGCACCTCGTCGGACACCAGCGTCTGCGATGCCGACATCAGTGCCGAGTAGGGACTGACACGGTCCGTGTCAAGTGCATCCGGCGCATCGGCCGCTGCATAGGGCCAGTACTGAGCCAAAGCCGAGGTACGGGCTTCGCCTCGCAGCAAGGCCACCGGATCCGCCAAGTCAACATAGAGCTCGGCGTGGTGCTCCACCATGGAGGTGATAGCTGCATCGCCCACCAGAGGCGCACCCAGCGGCCCAAGTCCGTAACGACCACGACTACGCATTTCGACCAGCTTCAACGACACAGCCGCGGCCAAGAGCCTCTGTGCGGCGTCTTCAGTCAGACCGAGGCGCGGCGCCAGCACCGCCAGTGTTTGAGGCTCCTGAGCCAGCAGATCGAAAAGTCGCAGGCGCACGCACGCGAGCAGGATTTGCGAATAGACAAAGCCAGCGACCAGGTCGAACAGGCCGCTGGCGCGCCGCTGCGCGATCGGGCGCGTGAGCGGAAAGGCCGCGGCCCACCGACGGAACGTCCGGCTGCCCGTCAGCCCATCGCGCCAGGCCAACCAACGATCAAGCAGACGATCAGGCAGCGACGGAGGTGACGACAAATCAGCTTCCTGGCTCAGCGCGGCCACCGGTTTCAAAGCCATACGGGGAGGTCTCGAGCGATCGATGCGAAGCTCATGCTCATGCTTCGACGCGGATCACTTCCTCGGCCATGTCCTTCGGAACCAGGCGCTCGGCTTCGAAACGAACCAAGGCACGCATCTGTTCGGCACCAGGGCATGGCGGGATGGCCTGGATGGCAGCGGCCACCAGCCGGTCGAAGTGATGTATGGCACCTTCCAGCCCCAACTCGCGGGCAGAACTGGGTCGGCACAGGGCCACGTCTTGCCCAGCGGGCTTGCCCAAGGACAAAGGGTCACAGGCGACATCGCGGATGTCATCAGCCACCTGATAGGCCTCGCCCAACCATTCGCCCAGTGCACGCCACGGCGCCGAATCGGCCCCTGCAGCTTGCGCCCCGGCAATGGTGGCCGCGGCGAACAGGGAGCCCGTCTTGGCGCGCTGGTAGTCGGCCAGAGAGACCCGTGGCTCACATTCCCAGGCCTGTCCCGCCACGATGCCATGCGGCATGCCAGTGGCGCGGCCAATGGTCTTCATCAGCAACGGCAGACGCAGAGGCGACTGTGTTGCCGCGCTGCCCAAGGTCTGGAATGCCAGCACGATCAGCGCATCGCCAGCAAGGACGGCCAGTGGTTCTCCGAAGGCAAAGTGCACCGAGGCGCGGCCGCGACGCGTCGGCGCGTCGTCAAAACACGGCAGGTCGTCATGCACCAGTGAGGCGCAATGTAACAACTCGATGGCAGTGGCCGCGGCTTCAGACAGCACCGGATCGTCATCGCCACACGCCTGCGCGACTGCCAGACACAGTTGAGGGCGGATGCGGGCGCCCCCGGGAAACACCGCGTGGCGGATCGCGCCTGCGAGCTTCGGCGGACAGCCCTCTTCTTCTCCGGATGCGATGGCGACGGCCAAAGCCTGTTCGATGCGGGTGATGGGCTTCATGCGTGACTCCGGCGTTCGCCTAGCGGCGGGTTGGATGCTCGACAAACTGTCAATTCAACTTGTCGCGTGAAAGTGTCAACTAATGTAGACACTCAGCCGTCGTACGTCAACAGCACAGGCCCGAAGGTGCGTAATCGGATGGCGACTGGCCCTCTTGCGAACCGCGGCAAGGCGGTCGGTGAACGTCGCGGGGTGACAGACTGGCTCGCGCCCTTAGCCTTCAGCAAGCAGCATTTGACCGGACCATGACACCATCTTGATAATCCAAGACTGTCCAACCGAGCCCACGCCACGTTTTGAAGTCTGCCCCCGGCCCGATGGACGTGCCGGACCCTCCTCTGTCTGCACCGTCACCGACCACGCTTGAACTGATCGGGGTGTCATGCGTGCGCGGCACACGACGACTGTTTGAAGGCGCCGACGCGGTGATACGGTCGGGGCAGTTGCTGAGAGTTCACGGGGCCAACGGTGCAGGCAAGACCACCCTCCTTCGCACACTGTGCGGGCTGTCCTGGCCCGATCGAGGCGAAGTGCGCTGGAACGGCTGCACGCTCTCGAGTCAGCGGGATGAGTTCCATCGCGATCTGATCTACATCGGCCATGCTGCCGCGTTGAAGGACGATCTGTCCGCCCTGGAGAACCTGCTCAGTGCTTGCCTGCTGGGTGGGCAGCGGCCTGCGACGACGGTATTGATGCAGGCGCTCGCAGCAGCCGGTCTGCAACAGCGCGAACACCTGAGCGCGCGCAATCTGTCGCAGGGCCAACGGCGGCGGGTCGCGTTGGCGCGACTGCTTTTAGAACCGGCGCCGCCACTCTGGGTGCTCGACGAACCCTTCAACGCGCTCGACGCCGTTGCCAGCGATTGGCTCCTGGGCGTACTGACCGGCCAGTTGCGCCGCGGTGGCATCGTGGTGCTGACCAGCCACCAACCGGTAGCGATCGATCCATCGCTTTCTCAAGTGACACTCGCACTGTGAGCGCGTCCGCCCCAGCCAGTGCCTTCGACGCGATGCGTGGTGTTTTCGTGCGCGACCTGCGGCTGGCGCTGCGTCGACGTGCTGATACCGCAGCCGCCTTGTTCTTTTTTGTAATCGTAGCGAGCCTGTTCCCGCTCGGCGTCGGGCCGGAGCCCGCGCTGCTTCGAACGATGGCTCCAGGCGTGGTGTGGGTGGCGGCGCTGCTGGCGTCGATGCTGTCGCTCGGCCGCCTATTCGCCGACGACCACCAGGACGGCACGCTCGAGCAGCTGCTGCTCTCGGTGTGCCCGCTGCCGCTGATCGTTCTGGCGAAAATGGCAGCGCACTGGCTGTGTTCCGGTCTGGCGCTGACGCTGGTAGCCCCGCTGCTGGCGCTGCAGTTCGGCCTGCCGTCCTCGTCGATTGTCGTGCTGACCTTGTCTTTGCTGATCGGCACGCCTGTGCTCAGCTTGATCGGCGGTATAGGCGCGGCGCTGACAGTTGGGGTCCGAGGCGCTGGCGTGCTGCTGTCGCTGCTGGTGCTGCCACTTTGCGTGCCGGTGCTGATCTTCGGTGCCGGTGCGGTCGATGCCTTGGCGGCCGGGTTGTCGGTTAGCGCCCATTACTCCCTGCTGGGGGCAATGTTGGTGCTGTCGCTGTTCGCGGCACCCATCGCGGCCGCAGCAGCCCTGCGAATCGCCCTCGAATGACGCCGTTGCACAATTGCGGACCGTCTGGATGGTGCGCGGCTGACCCGCTCGCGTCCGAACGGTGACAGTCGGAGCCCGACCTCGTGCAGTTCTCTAGTATCAATTGGTTCAAATTCGCTGCGCCGCAGCGTTTCTATTTCCTCGCGGGACAGATCACTCCCTGGTGCGGCGCGCTGGCGTTGGTGCTCACAGTGATCGGCCTCTACGTCGGAATGTTTCTCGCACCGGTTGATGCCCAACAAGGTGACGCCTACCGGATCATCTTTATCCACGTGCCCTCTGCGTGGATGTCGATGGTGATCTACCTGGCGATGGCGTTCTGGGCGGCGATGGGCTTGATCTTCAATGCGCGCCTCGGCGCGATGCTGGCCAGCGCGCTGGCGCCCTCGGGCGCACTGATGACCTTCATTGCCCTGTGGACCGGCGCCTTGTGGGGCAAACCGACGTGGGGAACCTGGTGGGTGTGGGACGCACGGCTCACCTCCGAACTGGTACTGCTGTTCCTGTACATCGGATTCATGTCACTGCATGCGGCGATTGACGATCCTCGGCGTGCCGACCGAGCAGCGGCGCTGCTCGCATTGGTTGGCGCGGTCAACGTGCCGATCATTTATTTTTCTGTGACGTGGTGGAACACCTTGCACCAGGGAGCGTCTATCAGCTTTAGCAAGGGCGTGACGATCGCCACGCCCATGCTGCTGGGCATGCTGGTAATGGCGCTTGCGTTCTGGGCCTATGCGATCGCGATCGCGCTGGCCCGGCTGCGAGTGGTGATCCTTGAACGTGAACAGCACGCGCAATGGGCGCGAGCTGAACTGGGTACGGTGTGATGGTCTGGAACAGCTGGTCGGATTTCTTCGCCATGGGCGGCTACGGCTTGTATGTCTGGGGATCGTTCGGCGTGACGGCTGCAGTAGTCGCCGCCGAAATCTGGTCCGTGATCGCGCGCCGACGAGTCTTGAGCCACCGCGTGCACGATGCCGCCAATGCAGAGTTGGGAGAGAGCTGATGAAACCCAGAACCAAGCGCGGCTTGGCCATCGTGACCGGGCTGGCGGTGTTGGGCATTGCCAGCGCGCTGGTGCTCAACGCGTTCCAAAGCAACATGGTGTTCTTCTTCAGTCCGACGCAAGTCGCCGAGAAGGAGGCGCCACTGGAGCGCAGTTTCCGCATCGGCGGGCTGGTCGAGGAAGGCAGCATTCAGCGCGACGGTAAGACCTTGACGGTTAATTTCGTGGTGACCGACCTCGCGCAGAAGATTCCGGTGGTCTACACCGGGCTGCTGCCAGACCTCTTCCGCGAGGGGAAAGGCGTCGTGGCGCAGGGCAAGCTGGGCCAGGACGGTGTGTTCCGTGCCGAGCAGGTGCTGGCCAAGCACGACGAGAACTACATGCCCCCGGAAGCCGCCGATGCGCTGGCCAAGGCGCGCAAGGGCGAAATGCCGGCAGGTGCGATGACCACGTCGGTCGGTGAACCGCTCGGTACAAAGACATACGGAGCGACACCATGATTCCTGAGTTGGGCCATGTCGCCCTGATCCTTGCGCTCGCGATGGCGCTTGCGCAAAGTATCTTGCCCCTGATCGGAGCCCAGCGTGACGATGTGGCCTGGATGTCGCTCGCCCGACCATCCGCACGCGGACAGTTTGTCTTCCTGCTGATTTCTTATGGGTGCCTGACCTACTCTTTTGTCAACAACGACTTCTCGGTGCTGCTGGCGGCCGAGCATTCCAATTCAACTTTGCCCCTGGTGTACCGCTACACCGCGGTCTGGGGCAATCATGAAGGCTCGATCCTGCTGTGGTCGCTGATCCTGTCCGGTTGGACGTTGGCCGTGGCCACCTTCTCCAAAGGATTGGATCAGCCCACAGTGGCGCGGGTGCTGGGCGTGATGGGCCTGATCAGTTGCGGCTTCCTGCTTTTCACCTTGTTCACATCGAACCCGTTTGAGCGTCTGATCCCAGGTGCGCCCGACGGCCGTGACCTGAATCCGCTCCTGCAGGACCCGGGCATGATCATCCACCCGCCGATGCTCTACATGGGCTATGTCGGTTTTGTGGTGGCTTTTGCCTTCGCAATTTCGGCGCTGCTGTCAGGCCGGCTCGATGCCTCATGGGCGCGCTGGTCACGGCCCTGGACAACAGTAGCCTGGTGCTTCCTCACCTTCGGCATCGCCCTCGGCAGCTTCTGGGCCTATTACGAACTGGGCTGGGGAGGCTGGTGGTTCTGGGACCCGGTCGAAAACGCGTCGTTCATGCCCTGGCTGGTCGGCACCGCGCTGATCCACTCACTGGCCGTGACGGAAAAGCGCGGTGGCTTCAAGATGTGGACGGCGCTGCTGGCGATCCTCACGTTTTCGCTGTCGCTGCTCGGTACTTTCATCGTCCGTTCAGGCGTGCTCAGTTCCGTGCACGCGTTTGCAACGGACCCGGAACGCGGCATCTTCATCCTCGCTTTCCTGGTCGTGGTGGTCGGGGGCTCACTGCTGCTGTTTGCCTGGCGAGCACCCAAGGTCGGGCTGGGTGGCAGTTTCGATCTGGTCTCCCGCGAGTCGATGCTGCTCGCCAACAACGTGCTTCTCGTCGTCGCAGCGGCCGCAGTGTTGCTTGGCACGCTTTACCCACTGGTGCTCGACGCCCTGGGCATGGGCAAGATCTCGGTGGGCCCTCCGTACTTCACGGCGGTGTTTGTCCCGTTGATGGCACCCGCGCTGTTTCTGATGGGCATCGGCCCGCTGGCGCGCTGGCGGCAGGCGAGTGCCATCGACCTGGCGCGCCGACTGCGCTGGGCGTTCGGTGTCAGCGCCGTGTCTGCGGTGGTGGCCCCGTTCGCGTTGGGTCACTGGACGCCGATGATCGGGTTCGGCCTGCTGCTGGCTGTGTGGATCGCCAGCAGCGCCATCTTCAATCTGGTGAGCCGCGTTCGAGGTGGCCCACTGGAGATGGTCGCATCGCGCATGGCCGCCCAGTCAGGCAGCTATTACGGCATGCTACTCGCGCACTTAGGTGTTGCAGTGTTCATTGTCGGCGTCACCGGGGTCAGCGGCTACCAGAGCGAGAGCGATGTGCGGATGCAGGTCGGCGAAACCACCACCGTTGGTGGCTATGTCTTCACGATGCAGGGCGTACGCGAGGTCAAGGGTCCGAACTACGTCGCAGCGCAGGCCTCAATCAGCGTCACGCACGACGGCAAACCGGTGACAACCTTGTGGCCTGAGCGCCGCATCTACAACGTCACCCGGTCCCCGCAGACCGAGGTGGCGATCGATCGCAGCCTGGCGCGTGACCTTTACGTTGCACTCGGAGAGCCCGTCAGCCCCACCGCCTGGAGCGTGCGTGTGCATCACAAGCCCTTGGTCAACCTGATCTGGGTCGGTTGCCTGTTGATGGCGGGCGGCGGCATGTTGGCCGTGCTCGATCGACGTTATCGCACCAGCCGCAGTACCGTGAGCGACAAGTCGTCGTCGGATACCGGCCGTGGCGCACCACCGCGGCCGATGTCGATCATCGGCACGCTGGTTCGCAAGTACCGAGCACGATGAAGCGATACCTGCTGCCGTTGCTGGTATTCGTCGTGATGGCCGCATTTCTGGCCATCGGCCTGAAACTCGATCCACGCGAAGTGCCCTCACCGCTGATCGGCAAACCTGCTCCCGATTTCGACCTGCCACAACTGGCCGCGCAGGATCAACGTCTGGCCGCCAAGGATTTGCGTGGCCAGGTGTGGCTGCTGAACGTCTGGGCATCATGGTGCGTGGCATGCCGCCAGGAACACCCACTGCTCGTCGAGTTGTCGAAGTCTGGCCAGGTCAAGCTCTACGGCCTCAACTACAAGGACAAGCGTGAAGACGCGCTTCGCTGGTTGGCCAACTTCGGCGACCCCTACCTGAAGTCCATCTCCGACACCGACGGGCTGGTCGGCATCGACTACGGTGTCTATGGTGTGCCTGAGACCTTCGTCATCGACAAGCAGGGCGTCATTCGCCACAAGCAGATCGGTCCCGTGACGGCGGAGTCATTGCGCGACACACTGCTGCCCCTGGTGGCGAAGCTGGAGCAGACACCATGATGAAAAGACCTCTCATCGCGCTGGTCCTCGCCGGCGCCATGTGCAGCGCAGGCGCCACTGAAGCGGCCAGCCTCGCCGCAGATCCTGTGCTCGAAGCCAGGGTACTGAAGATTGCGGAAGAGTTGCGCTGCCTGGTTTGCCAGAACGAAACCATTGCGGCATCGCATGCGGATCTGGCCGTCGATCTGCGCAAACAGATCCGCAGCCAACTCAGCCAAGGTCAGTCCGAACGGCAGATCCTTGACTTCATGGTCGAACGTTACGGCGACTTCGTCCTTTACCGACCGGCGTTGAACACTTCCACCGTGCTGCTGTGGGTCGGCCCGTTCGCGCTGTTGCTGATCGCTGCCCTCACGCTCGTGCGTGCCATTCGTGGCCGACAACGCCTCGCCGCTCCGCTGGCTCCCGCCGATGCAGATCGGGCGCGTCGGCTCCTTGAAGAATCTCCCCCCGGCCCATGACGATATTCTGGATACTGACCGCAGCGCTGACAGCGCTCGCGCTGGCACATGTGCTGCCCGTGCTACTTCGTCCGCGGCCTGCCAAACTGCCACTCGATGCAGCGACCCGACGGGCGTCCAACCTGGCGATCCTGCGCGAACAGGTGGCCCAGCTCGATGCCGAACTCGCTGCAGGCAGTCTCGACGTCGATCAGCATCGAGCTGCCCGCGAAGACATCGAACGGCGCGTTCTCGAGGAGACCGATCAGGTTGGCGCAGTGACCGCCAAGGCCATGCCACTGAACACAACCGCCGAACGCCCCTGGAAGATTGCATGGGTCCTGGCGCTGGGCGTACCTCTGCTTGTCACCACTCTCTACAGCCAGGTCGGATCGCCGCAGGCGATCGATGCACCGCCAGCGCCGTCAGTGGCTTCGCTGGGTGCTGACAACGTGACGGACGAACAGGTCGAAGAGCTGGTCAAAAAACTGGCTGCCGCGATTGAGCAAAAGCCGGATGACCTTGCCGGCTGGACGCTGCTGGCACGCACCTATGCCGTGCTTCAGCGTTTTCCGGAAGCCAGCAAGGCTTACGCTCGCGCCAGTGCCTTGGCGCCCAACGACGCGCAATTGCTCGCCGACCATGCCGATGTGCTGGCCATGCTGCAAGGCCAGAAGCTGTCCGGTGAGCCAGCCCGGTTGGTGACCCGGGCGCTGCAGATCGACCCGAAGAACGTGAAGGCCCTGGCGCTGGCGGGTGGTGCTGCCTACGAGGCAGGCCAGTACCCTCAGGCGATCGAGTACTGGACGCTCGCACGTCAGATGACGCCGTCCGGCTCGCCATTCAGCGAGAACCTCGATCGCAGTCTGGTCGACGCACGCAATGCGCTGCAAGGTGGTGCGCCCGCCACCAGTTCGCCGGGCGAGATGGCCGTCGCGCCCGCAGGCACGACAGCCCCGGAAGGCTCGTCGCAAGCAGCGCCGGCCGCTTCGGCCCATGTGGCCGGCCAGGTCCGTCTCTCGCCATCGCTGGCAAGCCAAGTCTCACCCACAGACACCGTGTTCATTTTTGCCCGTGCTGCAGAAGGCCCTCGCATGCCGCTCGCGATCCTGCGCCGCACCGTGGCCGATCTGCCGATCAGCTTCACCCTCGACGATGCGATGGCGATGTCGCCTGCGATGAAGCTGTCGAACTTCCCGATCGTCGTGGTCGGCGCGCGTGTCTCGAAAACTGGTAACGCGCTGCCGAGCCCCGGTGATCTGAGCGGTCAGGTCACGGGGGTGAAAATCGGCACCGAGGGTCTGAATATCGTCATCGACACGGTGCAACCGTGACCAATGGTCGGACAGCCGCCGTGCAATCGTGCGCCTGCGGCTATGCGTTCTCAGGCGGGTGAACTGTCCGGTACAGGCATCCGCTCGGCGTCAAGCGCTGACACACATAGAGAGGCCACCATCTCCGGTTGCTCCTCGTGAACGATGTGCCCCCCGCCGCTCAAGCGAACCAGCGTGGTACCGGCATGGGCTGGCAGTAGCGACAGCACTCGCTGTGCCTGTGCCGGCGGTACCGCCCGGTCCTTGTCCGCGACGATCAGCCTGACGGGCGTGCTCAGGAGAGGCAGATCGCGCAGCAGCGGTTGCACGTCCCAGTTGGCCATCATCGCCAGCGCGCCTTCGATGTGACCCGGGTTGCCGACAATGCGGCCGTAGAGCGCCATGCCCGCCTCGTCCAGCACCGAACCGGTGTCGCTGACAAGCCGGGCAATTGCGCGCGGATCGGTTGCACGTCGAGCGACAAAACCCGGCGCGAAAGACAGCGAAGCCATCAGCTTGGCAGCAGGCGGGAACAGCAGCCCAGCCAGTCCACCCAAGGGCATGAAGGCGCCGTTGATGCTGACCAGACACTGTGGAGAGAGGTGACCATCGAGGCACATTCGTGCGCCGAGAGCCGCGCCGGCTGAATGACCGATCAGGATTGTCGGCTGCACGCGCAGCACGTCCAGCAAGGACTTGACTGCCAGCGCCATGCCAGGCAGCGAAGCCTGCCAGGCATTTGCCATGTCGGTGAATGCGTGGCCAGGCAGATCCACCAGCAGCAGATCGAAATGTGGCCTCAGCCACGGCAACATCGGGTACCAGGAGTGCGCTGATGCGCCGGTGCCGTGCAGCAGCAGCGCGAGCGGCGCCGCTACCGCAGCGGCGTTCGTTGGCGAGGTCTCTCTCGTGAACCGCTGCATATGCCAGCGCAAGCCTCCAGCCTCGACGAACTGGCTGGCCTCGCGGTACGGCCAGTCGAGGCCGTCACGAGCCCAATCCAGCCGCGCTGCCATCGATCGCGCCGTTTACCGGGTGACCGACGGCGCGGCCGACACCGAATTCGTCGCCAGGGCGACCGCCTGCGACAAGGCGGTGGCGCCGGCATAGGGCAACGGCAGGTAGCTGGCACCCATCTCCTGCGCAAGCTGCCGTGCCGCAGGCTGTGGCTGTGGCGAAGTGTCGATCAGCAGCGCTCGAAGACTGGCTGCCCGGAACTGCCGCGCCGCCAGTTGCACATCGTCGCCAGCCCGTGCACGGCCTGGGCTGCCGTCGCGTGCAATGTTGCCGCGCCCGTCGGTGAGCAGCACCACGATCGGGGTTTCGCCACGCCGCGCGATCGATGCGGCAAGTGCCGCTGCCGCATCGATGCCCGATGCCAAGGGGGTACCGCCTCCACCGGGCAGACCGGCCAGACTGCGCTTGGCGCGCACCAGCGACCGCGTCGGCGGCAGCAGCAGTTCGGCGCCCTTGCCGCGAAAGGCCAGCACTGCGACCTGGTCACGGCGCACATAGCAATCGGCCAGCAGCAGTTCGACCGCGCCCTTCGCTTCGGCCAGCCGGTTCAGCGCTGAGGAGCCGGATGCGTCCACGACGAACAGCGTGGTGGTGGCACTGCGCTGCTTGTAGCGGGTGACGTGAAAGTCATCACGGCGCACCTGCACGCGGGCACGCGGCGGTGGCGCAGCGCTTGATGATGCTGTTCGACGGCCAGTGCTGGCGACACGCTTCATGACGGCGTCACTCAAGACTCGCGTCCGTTCCAATTCTGCGTGGCGGATCTTCTGCCAGGGCGCAGCGGCCCGCAGTGTCTCGATGACGTTCAAGCGCGCGCCAGCACGCGGCTCACCACGTCGCGCGCCGCTCGGACGTCCACGCTTCTGGCCCTGTTGCACCGCACCGGCCCGACCCGAGGCCTGTGCGCTGGCACGGCGTTCCTGCCCCGACATCAATGCCGCGAGCAAACCTGCCGGGATCGCGGCCTGCGCCGCATCGAGAACCCGGTCTTCGAGGTCTCCCACCGGCGGCGGCTCGGGTGTCTCCTCGTCCTTCGATGACTCTTCGTCGTCACGCGGCGGCGGCGGCTCTGTCTGCTCCTCAGGTGATGGATCGGGTGTCTCTTCAGGTGGCGGCGGCTCGGGCGGCTCGTCTTCGTTTGGCGGCGGCTCTGCTGGCGGGGTCGGCACCTGGGTGGCACGCGGCGCCAACACCAGCGCGGCAGCCAGCCTAGCATCGTCATCGCTTATCTTCAGTCGCCCGTCGAGTGCAGCCGATGCCCTGGCCACGCGCAGTGCCAACAGCGGTGCGCGCAGCGACGCCACGCCGAGAGCAAGCGCCGTCGACACCAGCGCCTTCACGATCTCCTCGGGGGCCTCAATTCGCGGCAGCAAGTCGCGCGCTGAAGCCACGTCAGCAGCCGACCAGACTGGCGTAGCAGCCAGGTCTTGATCCAAGGCTTTGTGGTCGTCAGCATCAGGCCCAGCGTCATCGATCAGCGGATGCAGATCGATCGAAAACGCAAGCCGGTCAAGCAAGGCGGGCGCCACCCGTTCATCGTCTGTCAGGCCTTCATCGAGCGCTACCACACCGAAGCGCGTGGCATGGCGCGTGGCGAGGCCGTCACGTGCCAGTGCGACTTCCTGGGTATCGAGTACCGCGGCCAGACGTGCCGCCGTGGCCGCTGTCAGTCGCTCGGCCATCGCCAGCAGCACGATGCCGCCATCGGCCAGTGTCAGCACGCCTTGCTGCGCGATGGGGCGGCCGGCCTGGAGCGTGGCGGAGAGGTCCAGTCCGCCGAGCAGTCGCTCATCATTGATGTGCAGCGGCACCCGGCGCAGCGGCGTGCCTTGCGGCAGCAGGCCATTCAGGCACTGCAGCCAGCCGTCTCGGGCGGGGCCTGGCAGTGCGCGGATCACAACGCCGCCTGTGCCGACCGGATCAACTGCGAACAGCGAAGCCGCGTGCAATGCGGCAATCGACAGAGACGGCTGGGCGCAGCGCCAGCGTTGCTCCGATGCTGTCAATGGCGCTCCGGCGTCGGGCATTGCCCGGGTCATGCCCCGAACAGTTCTGCCACCGCGCGATCGACTCGCACCGTCGAGCCGGCGTCATCCAGCGGATTGCGGCGCAGACGGTGGCGCAGAGCCGGAGGTGCGACGCGTTTGAGGTGCTCGTCGCTCACCGCGGCGGCGCCCTGCAAGGCGGCCAGCGCACGAGCAGCGCGGATCAGCGTCAGCTCACCGCGCAGGCCATCGGTACCGAGCGCCATGCACAGCTGCGCTGCGCGCTCCAGAGCGGCATCTGGCACAAGCACTTCAGCGATGCGCGACTTTCCTTTGACGATGCTGCGGCGCACGCGCTCGTCTTCCTTTTTCCATTTCTCGGTGAAGCCGGCCGGGTCGCGTTCGAACTGGTCGCGGCGGCGCACGACTTCGATGCGTGATGGCAGATCTGTCGGTGTCTTGACCTCGACTGACAAACCGAAGCGGTCCAGCAACTGCGGGCGCAACTCGCCCTCTTCCGGGTTGCCGCTGCCGACCAGCACGAACCGTGCAGGATGGCGTACGCTCAGCCCTTCGCGCTCGACAACGTTCTCGCCTGAGGCCGCCACATCGATCAGCAGATCGACCAGATGGTCTTCCAGCAGGTTGACCTCGTCGATGTAGAGAAAACCGCGATTCGCGCGTGCCAGCAGGCCCGGCTCATATGCTTTGACGCCTTGTGACAGCGCACGTTCGAGATCAAGCGCTCCGACCACGCGGTCCTCGGTCGCCCCAAGCGGGAGGTCGACCACTGGTACAGGGATCAAGTGCGACTTGACCGGTGTGCCAGCGAGCTTCAAGGCCTTGCAGTCTTCGCAGGCCGAGCCACCCGCTTCGGGATCGCAGTGATAGCGACAGCCAACCACTGCTCGCATCTTCGGAAGCATTGCCGCCAGCGCTCGCACAGCGGTCGATTTGCCGGTGCCGCGGTCACCGAAGACCAGCACGCCGCCGACACTCGGGTCGACAGCGGCGATCAGGATGGCAAGCTTCATTTCGTCTTGGCCGACGATGGCGGAAAACGGGAACTGCACGGACATGGTCAGAGGGCCGCAAAAAGAGGCAGCGCAAGATACCGCAGATACAAAAAAAGCACGTTATCACACGACCTGCGGCGAGGCGATTCGGATCGGCACGGACTCACAGTTTGCGGGCCTGTGCGTGATCGATCTCTTCCCGCGCGATGCGCCGCTTGGCGCGGCGCAGCGTTGACAGCACCAACAGCGCAATCACCGGGATCGCGAGACCGACCGCCAGATCGACATTGATCGGCAGACCGCCGGACTCCAGCCCTCTTGCGACATAGCCGGCTACCCCGGCAACGTAGTACACGATCGCTGCGACTGACAGACCCTCGACCGTCTGCTGCAGGCGCAGTTGCAGCTTGGCGCGGCGGTCCATCGATGCGAGCAAGGCCTGGTTCTGGCGTTCGCGTGTGATGTCAACGCGAGTGGACAGCAACGCGCTGGTCTGCGCCACCCGCTCCGACAAATCATGCAGCCGTTGCGACACCGTGTTGCAGGTGGCAACCGCGGGCGTGAAGCGACGTGACATGAACTCCTCGATCGTCTGCACACCGGGCAATCGCCGCTCGCGCAATTCCCTGATGCGGGAGGTGACGAGCTCAAAGTAGGCGCGGCAGGCGCCAAAACGGAACTGGCTGGACGCGAGCGCACTCTCGACCTCGGCGGCCAGCCGTGTCAGCTGCTGCAACAGTGATTCATCGTCGCTGCGCTGATCCTGAGCAATGCGTTCGGTCAATGCGGCGAGGGCACTTTCGATCTCGGCGATTCGCGGCAGTTGTTGCCGTGCGGTCGGCAGCGCCAGCAAGGCCAGCATGCGGTAGGTCTCGATCTCGAACAGGCGCTGGACGACTCGCCCCGCCTGACGAGGCGTCAGCGCTTCATCGAACACCACAAAGCGCACAAAGCCGTCGGCATGCACCCGGAAGTCGGTGTGGACGGTGGCAGCGCCGTCGCCGACGGTCGAGCCAACGACGATGTTGCCGTCGAACTGATCGGCCAGCAACTCCGGGCTGGCCAGCTCCTGGGGTGCTGGGATCAACGTGGCATGAGCGGCCACCAGCGTCGTGCCAGGCACCGCCGCCAGCCAGCTCTGGGGCAGGCGCGATGCGGCAGTCTCCTGGTAAGGCAATGGGCTGCGGCCGCTGATGGAGATTGCATAGGTGGAGAACTCGCCGTGGCGCTCCCAGGTGAAACACATCGAGCCCAGCGTCGCGCTGAACTGGGTGGCCCCATCCGGCGGGCCGTTCACACCCTGATGAACGCACAGGGTCGTGATGTGCGCCAATTCGCGCTCACGCGCATCTAGATCGACCAACACGGCCAGGTACGACGCGCGCGAAGGCGTTTCCAGCGGCTGCGGCGGCCGGGCATGCACTTCATTCGACAGCGCGAGGCGCCCAGGGTGATCGGGAGGAAGCAATGACATCTGCGGCGCTCGATTCGTTGCGTATCGCAACAAAAGTCTCGCAGTATGCCGCGACGCTGTACCAAGGCACCGACAGCGATCGCCAATCTGCCAGCGGGCCACCGCATGCCCCGCCACCGACAATCGTGCACCAGGGATCGGCGTCGCGCCTCCACTGCACGGATACCACTGGTTTCCAGCGTTCCCGACACGACACCCACTGATCGACAATCGAGGCCATGGCCAAACCTGTTCCCCGTCTGACGCCAGATGACATCCAGCGCATCATCGCGATCGCCTGGGACGACAGACCACCGTTTGACGCGGTGCTGCGCACTCATGGGCTGTCGCACGGGCAGGTGGTTGCCTTGCTGAAGCGGGAGTTGACGCCCAATGCCTACAAGGTCTGGACAGCACGTACGAAATCGGCGAGCGGTTCGCCTGCACGCACCGCGAGGCGATGACGGGGAGCGGGCTCGGTAATGGCTACGCCGCCGTTGACACACCACGAGATCCTCGGGCTGGTAGCACCGTTCACCGCGCGCGGTCGGCACGTCGATCTGGCCGCGAGCGACCGGCTCGAGCGGCGCCTGGTGTTCAAGGCAATCAGCCATGTCGGTGAGGGCGAAAGCCTCCCTGATCTGCGCGAAACCCTGGTGCTCGAGAGCGGATCGAGCAAGGACTTCAGGCTGACCCGCCATCTGGCGCTCCCATGCGGTCTGGAAGCGACGCTGTACTCCGAAGGCGCCAACCCCGGCGAGTTGCTGGCTCAGATCGAGGCCGTGCCCTTGCGTCGGCAAATGCACTCGCAACCAGGATTCGTGATCGCTGAAAATCATCGGCTCGAGGCATCTGAGCGGCAAGGCAGCGGCGCACAAGTGACGACGCCATCGATGATCCTGACGCACGCCGTCGCACAGGTCGGCGCACTGACGATCTCGATGAAGTTGCCTGCATTCGGCGGCATCCCGGCCGAGCTGGAATTGAAAGCGGCAGTCGAGCGCTACGACCTGCCCGAGGACCTGCTCGCGGTGATGGGGTGGAGCTGGGCGCGGCTGATCCGCGCCGGAGCTGGCTGGAAATGCAGCCTGCGTTTGCGCGGCAAGGCCCAGGCGCGCAGCCGCGATGCCGAGCAGAAGCTGGTACGCACCGCAGCGCACATCGCGCAGACCCTGGCCGAGCCGCCGCGCCACTTCCACGAGCGCTGGCACGCGCGGCGCTGGCGCGTGACCTGTCGGCGAGCGATCCCGTTGGCAGTCACCCTCACGCTGATCGGCCTGGCTGCGGCAGTGCCGAGCATGGGCCTGTCGGAGGACTCCCTGCTGCGGATGGTGATGTTCCAATCGCCGCCGCTGTTGCTCGGGCTGATTTTCTGCTTTCGCGAACTGCCGCAGATCGAAATTCCGCCCTGGCCACGCCGCCTGACGCAGCCGAGCTGGGCCGCCGCTGGCACGGCGGGTGAACCGGCACCCGATTCCTCCAAGAACAACACCTCAACCTGATAGGTGATCGATGCTCGGCAATCCGATGAACATTCCACCGATCTCGATCGCTGCGGCCAAGGCCGCGCTGATCGAGCAGTACGCTGACACCACGCTGCGCAAGCGTGCATCGATGCTGTGGGGCACGCGCGGTGTCGGCAAGTCGTCGGTGGTGCGGCAGGTCGCAGCGCATTTCAGCGTGCCGCTGGTCGATCTGCGACTGACCACCATCGAGCCGGTGGACATCCGCGGCGCGATCTATGCCGACGACGTTCAGGGCAAGACCGTGTGGTTCCCGCCCGAGTTTCTACCGCCGCCCGATCAGCCTGCGGGCATCCTCTTTCTCGATGAGTTGACCGCTGCCGACCAGCGGCTGCAGATTTCAGCCTATTCGCTGATCCTCGATCGCCGCGTCGGCAACTACCGGCTGCCCGACGGCTGGCAGGTGATCGCTGCGGGCAACGCCAGTTTCCACGGTGCGGTCAGCCATGACATGGGCACGGCGCTGGCTGACCGGATGTTCCACTTCAATGTGCAGACGGTGATCGACGCCTTCCTCGCTCACGCCATTGCGTCCGGCTTCGCGCCCGAAGTGATGGCCTACCTGAAGGTGCGGCCGGACCGGCTCGACGACACCCAATCGCAACTGGCCAACGACCACCTCGTCGGCGCCAGTCCACGGGGCTGGGAAGACATCTCGAATGTGCTTCAGTCCGGCTTGTCGGAGCAGGCTCAGCGCGTCTTCGTGCAGGGCCGCATCGGTGCGGCGAATGCGGCTGAATTCTTCGGCGTGCTGCGCGAGTTGCAGGCGGCGGTCGATGTCGTGCGGCTTCTTGCTTGCCAGCCTGGCGCCGAGACGCTGGCTCTGCTGCCAAAGACGCTCGACGGCCTCTACGGCATGGTCTATGGGCTGCTTGCGGTCAGCACCGACGACACCGCGCTGGCGCGCGCTCTGGAAATCATCGAGCAGCTGCCCGAGGTGCGCGGCAACGTGGCGCTGCCACTGCGCGAGGCGCAGACGCTGGCGATGGAGTTGCTGATGCAATCAGCACTCGACAAGGGGCTGGAAGGCATCATCCTCGACAGCCCGGCATACCGCCGTTACGCCGAAAAACGCAGCCACGAGAGCCAGAGTGGGTGAGCTGCACCCGGCAGTGACCGAGCCCGACACGCCGCTGGCGGTGTACCAGCACCGCGGCACGCGGGCGATCCAGCGCATGGTGGAGTACGCACCCTCGACGGGTGGGCTGGCGCTGTGGGTCCGGCATCTGGATCTGCCCGAGGAACCTGGTCAGGCAGCCGGCATCGCGGCCCCTGCGACAAAGCCCGCTCCGCCAGTGACGACGGACGGCTACACGATCCGCTACAGCACCAGCTTCGAGGCCCTGTCGCTGGCCGAACAGGTCGGCTGGGTTGCCCACGAGGTACTGCACATTGCGCTGCGCCACCCGCAGCGCTACCTCGATCTGCAGCATCGGCTTGGCGATGCCGACCTGCAGCTGTTCAATCGGTGTGCAGATGCCATCGTCAACAGCACGCTCGATCACCTGAACTGGCTGCAACTGCCGGCCAAGGCGGTGACGATCGATCGGCTTCTCGCCGCCGAAGTCGGCATGAAGAGCAGTGTCGAGGCGGCGCTGCTGGAATGGGATGTCGAGCGCTTGTACCGCGCGATCGACGATCGTCGACCGCAGGCCGATGGCAGCCAGCGCGACGGTCCGCGCGCGGCCAGCGTGCGTGCCTTGGGTGGCCAGGATCAGGCCGACCTGAAGCCGGGTGCCGACGCTCAGGAGGCGCCCGAAGACGGGGCTGAGCAGACCCGCGAGTGGAGCGAGCGAATTTCACGTGCCCATGCAAACGACGGCGAGTTCTCGATGCTGCGCACGCTCATCGCCGACCTGCCAACCACACACACGCCCTGGGAGCAGGTGCTGCGCACCCAGCTGGCGCGCAGCCTGGCGCCCAAGCGCGACATCTCGTGGTCACGACCCTCTCGCTCGTATCTGGCGAACCAGGGACGCGCCGGGTTGAACTGGCGCATGCCCTGGGAACCCGGCTTCAGTTCATCGAAATCGGTGCCGCGGCTGGTGGTGATCGTCGATGTGTCGGGCTCGGTGGACGACACGATGATGCAGCGCTTCGCCTGCGAGGTCGAGGCGATCGTGCGCAGGCTCGAGGCCGGCTTGGTGCTGGTCATTGGCGACGACCAGGTGCGCGAAGTCACCCGCTTCGAGCCTGGTCGCGCGACGCCGAACCGTACAGGCCTGCGCGATATCGTGTTCCGCGGCAGTGGTGGCACCGACTTCACACCACTGCTCGAGGAGGCCGATGCGCATCATCCGGACATTGGCGTCGTGCTGACCGATCTCGACGGCCCGGCGCAACATCGCCCGCGCTGGCCGGTGATCTGGGCGGTGCCCGAAGCGAACGCGTCGGCGGTGGCGCCATTCGGCCGCAAGCTGGTGCTGCGGTAACAGACTATTTCAGCAAGGCCAGGACGCGCTTGAAGCACTGATTCCTGCTGCTTCGCAACCACTCGAAGGCAACCATCTCGACGCTGACGATCTCGGCGCCTGCCTGCCGGAGTCTTTGCATCGCGAGTTCATGGTTCTCTGCGGTGCGAGAGCCGCAGGCTTGCGAAATGACAGACACCTTCAGACCCGCCGCCAGCAGGCCCAACGCGGTCTGCAACAGGCAGACGTGGGCCTCGCAGCCGGCAATGACGACTTCGCGTGGCGCTTTCGAGCCGTCGAAGGCCAGCAGTTCAAGCAGCCCCGCGGCACAGGCATCGAAGTGCGTCTTCGACAAGGTCGCATCGCAGCGCTGCCTGATGGCTTCGTCGTTCGGCCCCAGGCCCTCCGGATATTGCTCGGTACCGAAAACCGGGATGCCGAGTTCGCGGGCCACTTCTGCGATGCGGACTGCGTGCGCGAGTACGTGGGTACCGTTGTGGATGGCCGGCATCAGGCGCTGCTGATAGTCCACCAGCACCAGGACCGACGTCGCTGGGTCGATCAGGTTCATCGTGTCGCACCGCCTTGCGCGGAGCCTGTCTCCGCAGGTCCGGAAGCCCGTGCGGTCAGTTCATCGAGGTAGCGATCGAACAGCGCCTGGGATTGCTGCCTGAACATGCGAATGCGGCCGGTGTGGCTCAGCAGCAGCAGGCCCACGATGTGCGCAAACAGCGCGGTCACTTCCGCCTGCGCATCGTCCTCGTCGAGGCCGAGCGCAGCAAGGGCCTGCTGTGTCGGTGCCAGTGCATCGCGCAGCCGGGCATTGAGTTGCTCGTTCAGGGCAGGCGTCAGACCGCGTGGCTGCATGCCGTGGAAAAGGTAAAAACCCAGGTCCAGGTCGCGCGGGCTCTCGCGGTAGAACTCGAAGAACGCCGTCGCCTTGGCGCGCAAGGTGCGCTGCGCCTGTCGCAAGCGCGCCGTCTCGCCGTGAACGGAAGCCGATCGGCGCTCGGGCGCTGCATCGGCAGCGCCCACCACTGCATTGAGCCGTTCAAGCGACTCGCCCAGCAGGGCGCCGTAGACCTCCTCCTTGCTCGAGAAGTAGCTGTAGATGGCCCCGGGCGTATAGCCGGCGCGTTTGGCGATTTCCCGCAGGCTCGCCCCTTCCAGGCCGAGTTCCAGAAAAGCCGACCGGGCCGCCGCCAGCACGAGCGCGCGGCGCACGTCGGTCACGGCCCGCTGCCGCTCGATGCGCACCTCGTGGTCGACCGAAGCTTGGGGCGTTGGAATCAAGACTTTGCTGGATCGGGGCATGAGGAACTTCTACACAGCGACATTGAATTGAACGGTGTTCAAATAACACCGTGATGACGCGAGGACAGATCCGATGAACGCCGCTCCGCCCGAACACTCCCAGGGGAGTATGCCGCCTGTGTCGACCGCGAACCTGATGAGCGCCGCCGACTACCGCGAATCGCTGCGCCGCTACCGCCCCGTGGTCTACGTCGATGGTCAGTTGATCGATTCGGTGGCCGACGCGCCCAGCCTGCAGCCCGGTATCAACGCACTGGGCGTGACCTACGACTTCGCGCACGATGCGGCGATGGCGCCCTTGATGACGGCGGTACAGACGACGACCAGCGGCCAACTCGTCAACCGCATGCTGCACATCAACGAGTCGGCCGGTGACCTGCTCAACAAGCTCGAAGCGGTGCGGCTGCTGTGCCAGGAAACCGGCTGCGCGCAGCGCTACCTTGCACACGACGCGCTGAATGCCATTGGCCAGGTCACCGCTCGCATCGACGACGCGCGTGGAAGCACCGAGCACCGCGCCCGCTTCGCCGCCTACCTGCAACGCGTGCAGGCCGAAGACCTGTCTCTCGGCATCGCGATGACCGATGCCAAGGGCGACCGCTCCAAACGCCCGCACCAGCAGGCGAACCCCGATACCTACGTCCACATCGTCGAGCGCAACGCGAAGGGCATCGTGATCTCGGGCACCAAGGCGATCGTGACGGGCGCACCCTACATGCACGAGTTCCTGGTGATGCCAGGGCGCAACATGGGTGTGGAAGACGCTGCCTTTGCCGTCTCTTGTGCGGTGCCGGTCGATGCCAAGGGCATCACCATCGTCGCGCGGCCTGCCGGCCGCCCGGGAGACAAGGTCGAGCACGGCGCGCCGCTGTTCTCGCGCCGCTACGGCCAATCGACCGGCGTGGTCATCTTCGACCAGGTGTTCGTGCCGTGGGAGCGGGTGTTCTTCGCCGACGAGTGGGAACACTCCGGCACGCTCACCCACCACTACGCGACCCACCACCGTCACAGTTGCATCGCCGCACGCGCTGGCTTTGGCGATCTGCTGATCGGTGCCGGTGCCCTGATGTGCGAGGCCAATGGCTTCGACCCCGGTGAAACCAGCAGCCTGCGCGATCCGATGGTGGAGCTGATCAAGATCACCGAAGGCTTCTTCGCCTGCGGCGTCGCCGCCAGCGTCTACGGCACCCGCGATGAGCACAGCGGCAGCTTCATGCCCGAGCCGGTATTCAGCAACATCGGCAAGCTGCTGCTGTCCACGCAGATCTACGACATGCACCGTCTGGCGCACGAGGTGTCCGGCGGCCTGATCGTCGCCCTCCCCGGCCCCGACGAAGACCACAACCCGGCCACCGCCGCCACGTTGGCTGAGGTGCTGCGCGCCAACCCTGCCGTGCCCTACGACAAGCGGATCGAGGTCGCGCGCTTCGTCGAAGACTTGACTGCTTCGTACCAGGGCGGCTGGTACTCGGTGATCAGCCTGCACGGTGGCGGCTCGCCGGCTGCGATGAAAAAGGAAATCTGGCGTCACTACCCGGTGGGCAGCAAGGTCGAACTGGTCGAACGCCTGCTGGACCGTGGTGTGCTGCACGACGAGACCCGCGCGATCACTCGCAATCGCCAGCCCGGTCGCTGTTGCGACACCGGCTGTACGGCGCCAGGTCAGGCGGTGATGGTGCCGTTGCCGAACCGTGTGATGGGGAAACTGGGGGGTGACTAGGGAAATCCCGAAGATCGAATCTCCCTCCCCCCTCAGTCACGGGATCGCCAAGCGCCCGCCTTGGCCCTAGATTCGGGACATCGTGCGTGAAATACAAACTCACGCCTAACCAACAGGAACCGTCATGAAGCTGAAACCCGTTCTCGTTGCTGCGTCACTGCTGTTGGCCGTTTCGGCCGCTTCGGCCACCACCTCGTTCGATGTAGGCGGCGCCACCCTCACTTACGACGAAACCACGCCGCTGGGCTTTACCAACGGCTCCTTCAACGGGTTTCAGTTTGAGGGCTTCAGCTGGCAAATTCCGAACAGTGCGACCGTCGTCAACACGGTGCAAGATACCACCGCATTCTTGACCATTGACCTGCCCAGCTTCACTCTCACCGCCAACCCGGGTTACGCGCTGAGCGACTTCACCGTCTTCTTTGGCAACCCGACGTTTTTCGATCTCGGCGGTACCAGCAACATATTGTTCAGCGGCGATGTTTCCATCAATGGCGCTGCGCCAATCTCGGTTTCTAGCCTCATCGATTTCGAGATTACCAACCAGAATCTGGGCATTGGCCTGAACGCAGGGTTCTTCTCACAGAACGAGACGCTTCCGGGCCCCTTCAACACATTCACCCTGAGTGATGCCAGCTTGCTGCTGACAGCCTATGTGCTCGAAGATGGCACCGTATCCAGCATCGTCTCGAACCCGCAGAACAAGCTGGAGATCAGCTACAACGTGGTGGCTGTTCCGGAACCCGAAACCGGCGTGATGCTGCTGGCAGGCCTGACCGCGATGGGCTGGGTGGCACGTCGTAGACGCAAGGGCTGAACCTTGCGTTCACCATGAAAAGGGCCCGCGGGCCCTTTTTTGATGTCGGCTCGTTATCCTCGGCGTTGGAACTACACCGACGGAAACCTGATGAGCCACCTGTTTTCCCCTTGGCACCTGGATACGCTGCGTCTGCCCAACCGCATCGTCGTCGCGCCGATGTGCCAGTACTCCGCCAGCGAGGGCACGCCGAGCGACTGGCACATGATCCACCTGGGGCACCTGGCACTCTCGGGTGCCGGCTTGCTGATCCTCGAAGCCACCGCGGTGTCACCCGAGGGCCGCATCTCGCCGCAGGATCTGGGGCTGTATTCCGACGCCAACGAGGCGGGCCTGGCCCGCGTGCTGGCGGCCATCCGCGCCCACTCTCCGATCGCGGTGGCGGTGCAGATTGCACACGCCGGCCGCAAGGCGTCGAGCCGCGCGCCCTGGGCAGGCGGCACGCAGATCCGGCCTGACGAGCCCGAAGGCTGGCAAACCGTATCGGCCTCGAACCTGTCGCATTCCGCCGGTGAAGTGCCGCCGCTGGCGCTCGACCGCGCCGGCCTCGCCAAGGTACGCGACGACTTCGTCGCGACGGCCCGTCGCGCAGCGAGACTGGGCTTCGATGGCATCGAGCTCCACGCCGCGCATGGCTATTTGCTGCACCAGTTCCTGTCGCCGCTGTCGAACCAGCGCACCGACGAATACGGCGGCAGCCTGGCGAACCGCATCCGGTTTCCGCTGGAGGTGTTCGACGCGGTTCGCGCTGCGTTCCCGGTCAACAAGCCGGTGTGGGTGCGCGTGTCGGCCACCGACTGGGTGCCTGGTGGCTGGGATATCGAAGGCACGCTGGCGCTCTCACAGGCGTTGAAGGCTCGCGGCTGCGCGGCCCTGCATGTGTCCAGCGGCGGCTTGTCTCCCGCGCAGGCCATTCCACTCTCGTCCGGCTACCAGGTGGCATTCGCGCAGCGCATCAAAGCCGAGGCCGGCATTCCCACCATCGCAGTCGGGCTGATCACCGAGGCCGAGCAGGCCGAAGCCATCATCGCCAGCGGTCAGGCCGATGCAGTGGCGCTGGCCCGCGCGATGCTTTACGACCCGCGCTGGCCGTGGCATGCCGCCGCGACGCTGGGCGCCAAGGTGACAGCCCCACCGCAGTACTGGCGTTCACAGCCGCGCGAGCTGAAGGACCTGTTCGAAGCTGCGAGCTTCGGGCAGCGGTAGCACGGTGCGCCGCTCTGTTCTGTACGTGTCGAGCGAGTTGAAGCACAAGGGTGGTGCTCCCTAATGGCCGCTGTGGGCGTTTTGGCTGAACGCCCGCTACCGACCCATCGCAGACATCCGCGGCTTTAGACGGAAGCCTGCAGGGTTTGCGGCCCCCGGACCAGCCTTCCCGGCAACAGCCCGCTTGGCACGCCAGCGCGCTGCACGACGGTACCGCTGACGACCGTGGCCGCATAGCCATCCGCACGTTGTACCAGGCGCCGCCCGCCGCTCGGCAAGTCGTAGGCCACCTCCGGGGCGTGCAGGTGCAGACGGTGCGGATCGAACACGTTCAAGTCAGCCTTGTATCCCGCTGCGATGAACCCACGGTCCAGCAGGCCGACTGCCCGCGCCGGATCGTGGCTGAGCCACTTCACGACCAGCGGCAGCGACAGCCGCTCCCCGCGAGTACGGTCGCGGACCCAATGTGTGAGCATGAACGTCGGATAACTCCCGTCGCAGATCGTCCCGCAGTGCGCACCGCCGTCGCCCAACCCGAGCACGGATCCGGGATGCCGCATCATGGCCAGCGAAGAGTCAAGCGAACCGTGCTCGTAGTTGCACAGCGTCACATAGAGGTTGTTGCGCCCGTCGCGCTCAAGCATCAGGTCGTAGGCAAGCTCTTCCGGTGTGACCCCCAGTCGGCGTGCGCGTGCGGCGATGCTCTGCTCGAACGGCTGTTCGTAGTCCGGTGGGTCGCCGAGGAGGAACATGTGGTCGAACTCGCGCGCCAGGCGCCCCAGAACAATGGTGGGATCGGGATCGGCCGACTCCGTCAGGATGCGCGCCCGCATCTCTGGTCGCTTCAGTGCGCGTATCTTTTCGTCGAATGGCAACCGCGCGATGTCGACGTAGGACGGGCAGGTATAGAAGGTGTTCAGTGTCAGTTCGTGGCCAAGCATCACGCCGATCGCCCGGCTCAGGACCTGCGCCTTGACAGGCACCCCCTCGGCAGTGGATTCAGCAGCCCAGTCGAGTACGTCGTTCCAGCGCAGCGTCATCGGGCCATAACTGCCTTCGAGCAGCGAGACGGATAGAGGCCGACCCGAACTCTGAACCAGCCGGCGCAACAGCGCAAAGGTCTGCTCGGCATCGTCGAAGTCGGTGATGAGTTGCATCGCCCCTTTGCCGGATGCCTTCAGGGCCAGAGCGAGGGAAATCAATTCGGCCTCTGCGGCCTCGAAGCTCGGCGTGGACGCCCCGTCTGCGGACCGGTGGAAGAACGTGCGTGAGGTTGAAAAGCCCATCGCGCCAGCGTCCATCGCTTCGCGGACGATGCCTGCCATCTGCTCCAGATCAGCCTCCGACGCGGCCTCTCTATCTGCGCCGCGCTGGCCCATCACGTAAACGCGCACAGGGGCGTGCGGCACATAGGCGCAGATGTCCATGTCGTAGCGCCGAGAGGACAAGAAATCGAGGTACTGCGGAAAGGTCTCCCAGGACCACGGCAGACCCTCCACAAGCACAGGATGTGGGATGTCCTCGACCCCCTCCATCAGGCCGATGAGCATGTCGTGCTGATCGGGCCGGCACGGCGCGAAGCCGACGCCACAGTTGCCCATCACCACCGTGGTGACACCGTGGCTGGACGACGGCACAAGTCGATCTGCCCAGGTGGCTTGCCCGTCATAGTGCGTGTGGATGTCGACGAAGCCGGGTGTCACGACGAGACCGGTAGCGTCGATCTCGTGCCTTGCGGGACCGACGCCTTTCCCGACCTCCACGATCTTCTCACCGTTGATGGCGATATCTGCTTCGAACGGCTCACCGCCCGAGCCATCGATGACCCGGCCGCCGCGCACAACAAGATCGAAGACGGTTGCCAAGATAAAACCCCTTCCAAGGTGAATTCACCTCAAGACAGAGGCTGCACGGGCTGAGACAAATGCGCCACCGTTAGTGTGGGGTTGGGAGCTTTGAACAGCCCCAACAAGCCGCATCGTGGCAAATGTTAGCCAGTGCGGACCTGAGGCGCATCGATTGTTGTGGGTCTCCCGCCGTAGCGAGTTGCGGGACCGGTCTCGGTCGGCTGCCCCGCGGCCTCGACCAGCACGGCCACTTCGCGTCAGGAACTGCTGGGTTGCAGCATTGCGGCCTCTGACGAAGGGCCGCAGCTGGCCGTCAGCGAGAGTCTGTTCTGCGGCAAAGCCGACGTTTTCACTTACCGCTACGTCGTCGTGGCCTCGTACATCACGTTGATCCGCGCAACGTACTTCGGCACCGGCCCTCGCACCGGGCAGCCCACATGGAGCACCGATTGAGGCCCGAAGCCGTGGCGGAAAAACAGTGCCGAGCCCTTGGCCGGCCGCACGTCGTGGCTGCTGCCGTCTGGACGATACAAGCGGGTGTTGCCGCCTTGCACACCGTCGTCGGGGCCGTTCAGGTACAGCAGCATCGTCAGGCAGGAGCGCATGTGCGCAGGCCACTGCAGCATGCAACGCCGTTCGGCGTCGAGCGAGAAGCCGGGCCAGTCGCCGTCGGTGTGGCGATTGAACACATCGCCGTCGTCGTAGCGGTACATGTTCAGCCGCTCCGACAGGCGCGGGTGCAGCGTCAAGCCGTCGATGCTCGCCGGCAGCAATGCGGCCATGCGCGCAAGCACAGGGCCAAGAAACTCGGGGTCTGCCACCCAGTGCACCGACTTGTTCATGCGCATGCCAGGCGGTGTCGCGATCCCGGGGGCTTCATCGCGGTAGCCGAATCGTTCGCTGGCTTCGACGACCGCATCGGCTTCGGCGGCCGTCAGCACGTTGCGGATCTCGAACGCGAGCAGCCCGCCGAGTTCGATGTCGTGGCGCTCAGGTCGCAACTCGCCATCGATGCGCAGCGCAAGTGGCGGCGGCGGAGTGACGAACCCATGGATCGGCGTGTCGGGCACGAGGCCGCCTTTGGGCAGCGAGCCGGGCAGCAACGCGACGGTGCGGTGCGCCGGCCATGTCGACACGGCGCTGTCGGCTGCAAGGGCGACCATCACCACGTCCCCACGTTCGGCATCGACGCCCATGGCTCGGCCGGCGCCAGCGCGCCGCTGGCCTGCAGCAATTCGACAGAGATGCCATCGGGCGAGCGCACGAACGCCATGCGACCGTCGCGCGGCGGGCGGCTGATGGTCACGCCGTGCGCCATCAAGCGTTCGCACGCGGCGTAGATGTCGTCGACCGCATACGCCATGTGGCCGAAGCTGCGGCTAGCGCTGTACGCCTCCGGATCCCAGTTGTGCGTCAGCTCGAGCTCGGCCTCGGGCTGACCCGGCGCGGCGAGGTAGACCAGGGTGAAACGACCGGCTGGCGCATCATGCCGGCGAGTCACTTCCAACCCGAGAGCATCGCGGTAGAAGCGCAATGATGCGTCGAGGTCGGTCACACGGACCATCGTGTGCAGATATTTCATGGGGCTGGATGAAAGAGTGGAGCCTTGATTCTGGGCGAATCCATCTTTCCGATCAGGTGATCGCGACGCGGCCGAGCAAGCAAGCCTGGAGTTCATCTTGTGTCGGCAGGCGGCTTGGGCTTGGTCAAGCTGTCGCCTGCCATCGGCTTTCGCACATTGGCCTAGCCGGCCATGATCTTCAACCGGCCATGAAGCTGCTTTCCATGACGGGCAGCAACTGGCCGGGAGTGTGAATTCATTGCGCAGCCAAGCTGACCTTTGCCTAGACGCTCAGGTACCGGGGCCTCGAGCACACCACACTCTCGCAGCCGGGCGAGGCCCAGCCGCACCATCGCGCGAGCGCCGTCACCCCAGCACGAACGGATTCGCGATGCCCGGCTTCGGGTTGATGAACACGCTCTTCGATTCCAGGTACTCGTAGATCGCGCGGATGCCGTTCTCGCGACCGAGGCCCGAGGCCTTGACGCCGCCGAACGGCGCCATGTAGCTGACCACACGGTAGGCATTGACCCACACTGTGCCCGCCTTCAGGCGCCTGGGCAGCGTCATGGCACGCTCGAGATCGCGCGTCCACACGCCAGCGGCCAGGCCGTAAGGTGTGTCGTTGGCGATCGCCACCGCTTCTTCTTCGGTGTCGAACGGAATCACCACCAGCAGCGGGCCGAAGACCTCCTCCTGAGCGATGCGCATGTCATTGCGCACGCCGGTGAAGATCGTCGGTTCGACGAACAGGCCCTTCTCGCAGCCCGGGCGCCGCGAACGCTCTCCGCCCAGCACGCAGGTGGCGCCCTCCGAGCGGGCCACGTCGATGTAGTGGAGCACCTTGGCGAGCTGCGGCGGCGTGGACACCGGGCCGACATTGGTGCTCTTGTCGAGCGGGTCGCCGAGC
>CANHNO010000020.1 GCA_947462065.1 Burkholderiales bacterium
GCCGGCCAGACAGGCGACGGCCCGCCAGAGCCATCATCCTGCGGCATCGTCATGCCCTCGGCCCGCAGCGCCTGGGCCAGCATCTTGGCGCCGAGGTCCTGCGACTCTTCCTGCTCCATGGTCTTCAGGTGGTGCCTGATCTTGGAGCGCGCACGACCGGTGCGCACGAAATTCAGCCAGCCCGGATTCGGCCGTGCGCCGGGTGCGATGACGATGTCGACCACATCGCCGCTGCGCAGCTCGGTGCGCAACGCGACCGGCTCACCATTGACCTTGGCTGCCACGCAGTGATCACCGACATCGGAGTGGATCGCGTAGGCGAAATCGACCGGCGTGGCGCCGCGCGGCAAGGCCAGGATCTTCGACTTCGGCGTGAATACGTACACCGCGTCGGGAAATAGATCAATCTTGACGTGTTCCAGGAATTCGCTGGCGTCGCGGGTCTCGTCCTGGATGTCGATCAGCGACTGCAGCCACATCGCGCCCAGCCGCTGCGCTTCCTGCGCGTGCTGCGGGCCGTTGCCCTTGGCCTTGTACATCCAGTGCGCGGCAATGCCTTTTTCGGCCACGGCGTGCATCGGCTCGGTGCGGATCTGGAACTCGACCGCGGTGCCCAGCGGGCTGACCAGCGTGGTGTGCAGGGACTGGTAGCCGTTGGCCTTCGGGATTGCTATGTAATCTTTGAAGCGTCCTGGCAGCGGTTTGTACAGCTGGTGCAGCACACCCAGCGCCAGATAGCACTCGGGGAGCGTGGCGACAACGATTCGGAAGCCGAAGATGTCGCTGACCTGCGCAAAGCTCAGGTGCTTCGATCGCATCTTCCCGTAGATGGAAAACAGCGTCTTTTCCCGGCCGTAGACCTGTACTTTGAGTTTTGCCTGGACGAACGACTTCTCGACATCGCGTTGGATTCGCTCGACCAGGTCGCGCCGGTTACCACGCGCCTTGAAGACCGCTTTCGACAAGGCGCTGTAGCGCCAGGGTCGCAGGTGCTGGAACGACAGTTCCTGCAACTGACGGTAGGTCTGGTTCAGCCCCAGCCTGTGTGCGATCGGTGCGTAGATGTCCAGCGTTTCGCGGGCGATGCGCACCCGCTTGTCGGCCGCGACCGACTCCATCGTGCGCATGTTGTGCAGCCGATCGGCGAGCTTGATCAAAATCACGCGCACATCGCGCGCCATCGCCAGCAGCATCTTTCGGAAGGACTCGGCCTGCGATTCCTCGCGGGTCGAGAACTGCAACTTGTCGAGCTTGGTCAGCCCGTCGACGAGTTCGGCCGTCGGTGCGCCGAAGCGCTCGATCAACTCGGCTTTGGTGGTGCCGCAATCTTCCATCGCGTCGTGCATCAACGCTGCCATGATGGCTTGCGCGTCGAGCTTCCATTCTGCGCACAGGCCGGCGACTGCGATCGGGTGCGTGATGTAAGGCTCGCCGCTTGCGCGGTACTGGCCCAGATGCGCCTCGTCTGCGAAGCGGTAGGCGTCGCGAACCCGGCGGATGTCGGCTGGGTCCAGATAGTCGAGCTTGCTGGTCAGCGCGTCGAACGATGCGGCGGCAGCGTCGGTGGGCGCAGTCGCGGTGGCCGGTCGGTGCCGCACCGCGTTGATCGCTTCCTTGACGGTGTCGCCGATCAGATTGCCCATCCGCCTAATTTATCCCGTATTGAATGGGCACGACATCGGACTGTCATCAACGGCAGGTTCCAGGTATGAAAAACGGCCCCGCAGGGCCGCATTTCATGGCGTGCAAAGGTTGTCGATCAGACCGGCACCTTGCGCAGCATCTCAATGCCGACTTCGCCGGCAGCGATCTCGCGCAACGCGGTCACGCCCGGCTTGTTCTTGGTTTCGATCTTCGGGGCGTGGCCTTGGCTGAGCATGCGGGCACGGTAGGTAGCCGCCAGCACCAGTTGAAATCGGTTGGGAATCTGAACGAGACAATCTTCCACTGTGATGCGGGCCATGCGGTGCTCCAGAAATGTGACGGTGGCATCCTCGACCCAAAGGTCAATCGAGGTTTAGTGCCTGAAATACGGCGGGTTTGTTCTTGGACAACACCGCGTAACGCAGTCGTTGCGAGTGAACGATGGTTTTCAGGTCGAAAACCGCCGTCTCGAATAGTGCGTTGATGATAACAAAGTCGAAGTGCCGAGCCTGAGCCACTTCATGCCGGGCATTTACCAGCCGCTGCGCGATCACGTCAGGACGATCTTCCCCACGCCGATTCAGACGCTTTGCCAGCTCCTCCCAGCTCGGCGGCAGGATGAACACCAGTACCGTGTCCGGGAACAACTGCTTGATCTGCAGCGCCCCCTGCCAGTCGATCTCCAGCACCACATCGTGACCCTGCGAGATGCGGCTGTCGATGGCGGCGTGTGAGGTGCCGTAAAGGTTGCCATGGACTTCGGCCCATTCGATGAATTCCCCAGCGGCGACCATCGCGCGGAATTCGGGCTCGCTGACGAAGTGGTATTCACGCCCCTCCTGCTCCTGACCTCGAGGCGGTCGCGTGGTGTGCGACACCGACACACCCAGGTGGGAATCCATCTCCAGCAGCGCCTTGACAAGACTTGATTTACCCGCTCCGCTGGGCGCTGCGACCACGAAAAGGCTGCCTGCTTGCTGCATGGGTAGTCACTCCAGGGGACGAGCGGATGAGTCGGCCACAGATGGCGACCTCGACATTGGCACGCATTGCCACATATTCATCAATAAACGCGCCAGTGTTGGCGGGTGCGGGTGTGAGAATTCGAGTGGAGACACGGGGTTCTTCGCGCTATTTTTGGGATGACCATGACTTCGGATACGCGGCCACCGTTGCTGATTGTGGAGGATGACTTCGCACTCCAGAAGCAGATCAAGTGGTCGCTGGATCGCTTCGAGTCTGTCACTGCAGACGACCGTGTCAGTGCGCTCGCGCAGTTTCGACGCCACTCGCCCGCCGTGGTGACGATGGACCTCGGACTGCCACCGAATCCCGATTCGGTCCAGGAGGGCTTCAAGCTGCTGGAGCAGATGATGGAGCTCAACCCCGATGTCAAGGTGATCGTTCTGACGGGGCAGAACGATCAGGCGAATGCATTGCGGGCCATTGACCTGGGCGCTTACGACTTCTTGCCCAAGCCATTTGACCCCGACATGCTTGGGCTCATCATCGGCCGTGCGTTTCGGCTGTTCGATCTGCAAAGCGAGAACCGGCGCCTGCGTGACATGCAGTTTCCCGATTCGACGGGCGGACTCATCACACGCGATCAGCAGATGCTTCGCATCGGTCGCACCGTTGAGAAGGTGGCGCCCAGCAACGCAACCGTTCTGCTGCTGGGCGAAAGTGGAACTGGCAAGGAGGTTCTGGCCAACGCGCTGCACCAAGCGTCGAAGCGCAGCGGCAAGTTCGTCGCCATCAATTGCGCGGCCATTCCCGAGAACCTTCTCGAGAGCGAGTTGTTCGGCTACGAGAAGGGCGCCTTCACCGGTGCGGCAAAAACCACAGTCGGACGCATTGAAACGGCCCATGGTGGAACGCTGATGCTCGATGAAATCGGCGATTTGCCGATGGCGCTGCAGGCCAAGCTGCTGCGTTTCCTGCAGGAACGCACCGTCGAGCGCATCGGTGGTCGGCAGGAAATTCCAGTCGATGTCCGTGTCGTCTGCGCGACCCATCAGGATCTGGGCGAGTTCATCAGGACGAACCGCTTCCGCCAGGATCTGTACTACCGGCTAGCCGAAATCGTCGTCGAGATTCCGCCGCTGCGCGTCCGGCAGGGCGATGCGGTGCTGCTTGCGCAAGCCTTCCTGCGGCGCTTCGCCCGCGAGCAAAGCCGCAACGCGATGAGCTTCACCGATGATGCGTTGTCGGCCATCGATGCCTACGGCTGGCCGGGCAATGTGCGAGAGTTGCTCAACGCGATCAAACGTGTGTCGATCATGGCCGAGGGCAACCGAGTCACCAGCGACGATCTCAACTTGCCGCGATCCGGTGACGCCGCGGCGACCACAGAGCCGGTGCTTGATCTGCGCACCGTGCGAGACCAGGCAGAGCGGGGCGCGATCGTGATGGCATTGGCGCGTGCCAATGGCAACATCGTCAAGGCATCCGAGTTGTTGGGTGTGACCCGCCCGACGCTGTACGACCTGATGCGTCGTCTGAGCATCCAGTGGAAAGATGCTGACGCGTCAGTGACCGCCTCGACCGACTGAAGCGGTCGCTCCGCAGGCCAGCTATTTGCCCTCGTTGCGCGCCAGCAGGCGCAGCACGTGTTCCACCGGGATCGCATAGGTGATGCCCGACGGCTGGCTGAGGGCGGATTCGCGAGTGCCCTTCAGTGCAACCATGTTCACCACGCCGACGACGGCGCCAGACTCCGCATCAAACAAGGGGCCACCGCTGTTGCCGGGGTAGGCGGTCGCATCCAGCTGCAGCAACTCGAAAGCACCATCCTTCAGGGTCTTGATGGCGCGGCTGTCGAGTTGTCGCGCGCTCGGGCTGGGCAGCGCCACCGAAGCAATCGCTGACACGATGCCGCGATGGGTGACTGGGGACAGGCCCAAACTGCTACCCATCGGGAACCCAATGAAGGCGACCATCTGGCCTTCGCGCGCAGCCCGCGCCGGGCCCAAGGTGAGCACCGGCAAGGCGCTTCCCTCGAAGCGAAGCAGGGCCAGGTCATGTGCCTTGTCGACCTCGATCACCTCGAGGCGTCGCATGCTGTCTTGTCCTGATGCGCCGGGCGTGTAGACGACCAAGCTGCCGGCACCTGCTTCATCTTTGGTGGCTCCCGCGATCACATGCGCATTGGTCACCAGCAGGTTTCCGTCGCCAACAATGAAACCTGTGCCGCTGAAGCCGAAGCGGGGGTTCTGCGTTTCCTTGTAAAAGCCGACCGCCAACACCGATGGCTTGAGCTTGGCGATCAGACTCGGAAGCGTATCCGCCGCGGTCGACATGGACGACGCCATCACGATGGCTAGGCCAACCAGGCATCTTGAGGCTACCCACTTCAATGTCGCAAGAGCTCTCATACAGTCCACTCCACTGGTCGTGTCCCAGCGCATGGCTAAGTCCACAGCCTAGGGAGAGCTGAGATGCGCAGTACCCAGTGTGCCACTGCGGGCAGCCAACTGGGCACAGCATCCCTGAGCGTTCGCAGCCGCTCAAGCTGCATGCAGCGCCGGTTCACGCCGGCCGAAGCGGCCGAAATCGATCCTGCTGTTCCTACACTTTGGCATCGGCAGTCTTCGGTTGTCACGGGCGTCAGATACCTGTGGCAACCGGCTCAGTCACGAGGCTGCCGACCTGCTACTGATGAGATTTCTGGGCTAGCACTGAATCGTGCGGGGCGCGGACGCTCAGTCCGCGACGAAGAGCTTGTGCGACACGTGCCGCACAAGCAGCGGCAATGGCATGCGCAACCAATGGCTGCGGACGAAGATCGCCCCGTGCGCCAAGCGCGTCGAGCGCCCGAATGCCGAGGCGTGCGCAGGCCGCAGCGCGTGGTCGAACAGCCAGGCACGCCAGCTGCGAGGCCAGTGGCTGGCGGCGCAGCGCGAGAGTTCGTCGCCCACGGGCTCTGGCACGGTGGTGTTGTAGACGCGCTGACACTGCTGCAACGCGTCCCGCACGGGCAGTCCGAGCTGCAACTGCCGCGCACGCTCGACCAAAGCTCTCCAGAACCCAGGTTGGCGTGAAAAATCGCTGAGCAGGGCGTCGAGATCGAACAGGTCCCGCAAGCCTTTGTGGAACTCGCCGAAGAAGAGGTGACAGGCTGAATGGATGACCATGTCGGTTGGCGCCAGCACGCGGAAGAACGACCATTCGCCCGCCAGCGACGTCGACTGGGCGAACAAGTCCGCCGGGTCCGGGCGAATGCCCGAGGTGGGGGGCAGGATGGTGTGATGCACGTCGAGCACGGTGCCCCGGTTCTTGTGTTCGAGCGGCGGTATCTCGTGCATCCACTCGCGGTAGTAGCGCTCGTCGTAGGCCGTGGTCAGGGCAGGAAACCAGCCCGCCCAATGCAGGCGCTCTTCGACCTGCGGCAGTGCCGCCTTGGGCACCATCAGGTCGATGTCGTTGAAGATGCGCCCCATGGCCGCTGGATGGGACATGGCCGCATACGCAGCCCCCTTGAGCAGCAGAACCGGCACACCCAGCGGCTGCAGGGCCTCTTGCAAGCCGCGCAATTCATGGCGCACGGCTGATGCATGCCGCGTCGCGATAGTGCTGGCCAGACCGAGGTGGCGCCGCGCCGCTTCGGGCGCCTGATCCAGGACCCCGCTGTCGCTGAGCCTGCTGTGCAACTGGGCCATCAATTCGGCGGCGCGGCTTTGCCAGACCAGGCGTTCCCAATCGCTCCTTGCGAATCCTCTAACCTGTTCGGGGCGGCAGAGCGTCGAACTCAGCAGCGTCGGCCGGGCAGGCGCGCGCGTCATTCGATCTCGCGCCACAGGCGATCGATCTCGGGAATGACCTGGTCGAAGGACGCATAGCTGATGCGGTGCGCGTGCACGCCCTCGACAAAACGGCACAGCGCATCGAAGCCCTCACCTGCCAGCACCGATGCGTTGAAGGCGTGCCGGGTGAGCTCGAGCAGGGCGTGGGCGCGACCCTCCGCGCGGCTGTCCAGGGCGGCGCCGGCTTCGTAACGCGGGAAGACCAGCATCGCCGGCCGGGCGCGCTGATCCATCGCCAGAACACTTGCACGCGGGGGTCGCATGTGGGCGACCGCGCCCTTGGCCGTGTCGTGGCAGACCTCGCTGAGCACGATGTCGGGTCCGAGGTCGCGCACCACTTCGATTGATGCGTTCTTCAAGCTGATGGGCCGCGCGATCGGGTGCACGGTCCCGTCGGCGAGCGACACCAGGGTCAGCTCATCCGACAGCAGGCGCCAGCCTCGGTGCACCAGGGCCGCACAGAGCGTGCTCTTGCCCGATCCGGGGTCGGCGGCCAGGATCAGGGCGCGTCCCCCGCGCTCGACCACGGCCGCGTGCAGCACCAGGCAGTCGTGGGCGTGCGACGAGATGACCCAGTTGAGGCCCCATTCGAGCATCGGCATGGCCTGGGCCAGCGGCAGGGGCTTGAAAGGGATGCGCCCGTCGCACAGCAACAGCGCCTGCGGCCGCAGATGGCGGCGCAGGGCGCTGGGTGCACGCACTGTGACCTCGAAGTCGACATAGGTGTCGGCGGGGTCTAGCACGGCGAAGTCGCGGTAGAGCTGGGTGATGCCAGCGGCGATCTGGGGCAGCCCAGACCGCAGACAGACATTGAAGCTGCCGCAGCGCATCAAGAGCCCGGGGCCGTCGAGGCCGGCATGCAAGGCTGCCGGGGCGAGATCTGCGACCCTCAAGTGATGGCGTCGAGGATCTTGAGATCCACCAGGCTCTGCCACTCGGAGACTGTGATGGCCGGCGCTTGATGCAACGAGCCCTGGGACGCGGCTGTTGGTGCCGCAGCGTCGAACCCGACCAGTGCCTGCAACCAAGCTGTGTCCAGCAGATGCGTCTCGCAGGTTTCAGACACGTAGACCACGAGTCCGTCGTCGAACGCTCGCCATTGCACGCCGACTTTGATGCGCAGAGTGGGTGATGGCAGAACCATGCAGGCCGTCCGTCATCACTCGCGGCTGCCGTTGCACCAGAGGTCGGTGGTCCTCCCGTAGATGTCGACCTTCTGCACGAAATCTATGAAAGGGGCCTTCTTGCCTTGGGCGGTAGTCGCCATCGCGGCTGTGTCGCAAGCTGCCTGGAATGCAGCGATGACCGCCGCTGCAGACTGTAGGCCGAGCACCGGATAGCGCGCGCCGTAGTACTGCGCGTTCAGCAAGGCTGCCACGGCGTGCATACCCGTGTTGTCGTTCGCTCCGAACTTGTTCGGGTTACTTGTCGCTGGCCCGACGTTTGCCAGTTTGACGTTGTTGCCGGTGTAAAACGCTCGTCCGAAGACGGTGTTGAACTTCTTCGTCCGCGAGTAGGTAACGTTCAGCGTTGGCGACGAGGTCCACAGCGCCGTACCGTTGTTGTTCCACCAGAACCCAGGGCTGCAGCCGCAGGGATTGGCTGCCCCGGGGCGGGACAGATTGCCCGACGCAAGTTCGGAGCCGGTGCACGAGCCCCAGCCTGCCACCGCAGAGCGGCTGGCCACGGACAGGACCGCGGCGGTGCCGCCTGCCCCGAGTTTGCCCAGGCGCCGACGTCCTTCGTTCACGCCCTTGGGCTGCGACGGCACGGGGACGTTCTCGGGGGTGGATTCGATTTCTTCGCTCATGGTCAAACCTCAATCAAATCGGTTGGATCGTCGCCGCAGATTCAAGCGGCCAAGATTATTACTGGCCTTCTCGGAATATCACCACACTTACCGTCTCAATTAAAACTAGCACGTCCAGCAGCAAGGAATTATTTTTGACGTAGTAAAGATCAAATTGATGTTTTTTCTTGGCATCTTCGAGCGAAACACCATAGTGATAACGAACCTGCGCCCATCCAGTGATGCCGGGTTTGACTGAGTGACGCAATTCATAAAATGGAATATCGGTCTTCAACTTATCCACGAATGCTGGCCGCTCCGGGCGCGGTCCGACCAAGCTCATCTCGCCGAACAATACGCTGAACAGCTGTGGAAGCTCGTCAATGCGAGTTTTCCGCATGAACGAACCTATGCGAGTGACACGAGGATCATTCTTGGACGCCCAACGCGCAACTCCGTCTCGTTCGGCATCGGCGCGCATGCTTCGAAATTTCATGCACATGAATATGCGGCCGCCCAAACCCACACGGGCTTGGCGATAAATGACTGGCCCAGAGCCGTCCAGCCAAATGGCTACGGCTGCAGCGGCCATGATGGGCGCTGTCAGGATCAGCAAAACAACCGAGCTGACGATGTCAAACGACCGCTTCATGAACTGCCGCGTCCGGCCTTGGACGAAGCCGTCCCCGTAAACCAGCCAGCTTCCTTTAAGGCTGTCGATGCGAACTTCGCGCTTGGTTTTTTCGCTGAAACCAGCAAGATTCAGCACCGAGATACCCCTAATTCGGCACTCCAACAATTGATCCATCGGAATGGTGCCGCCGCGTTGCTCGCGTGCGGCGATCACGATCTCTTTGACCGAATATCGAGATACCAGGTCAATCAACGATGATTTACTAGAGAAAATCGGAATGCCGTTTTTCTTGTCTTCGGCTTCGTCCGAGGTGGCGAAAAAACCGATGACGTTGCGAGCGGTTCTTCCAGGTAACTGTAATTCAGCCGCTATGGATTGAGCTTCCTCCCCGGTGCCTACGATCAATACTGAAGGCAATGTGGTCACCCGTTGCATGACGTAGAAACAACCACGGGACAAAACCAAGCCGATGGCAAGGTATAAAACTGCTGCTGGAATCAGTTGTTCAATGTATCCGCGATCTGCAACAAACCGTAACACCAGACTGGTGAGGTAGCCTCCAACGCAAATCGCGCCGGCGGTACGCAGAGCCTTCGCGGTGAGAGAGATGGTCTTCGGCCGGTACAGCCCTGCCAGGGCGTACATCAAAGCCATCACCAGCGCAAAAAAGGTCGCGCCAAACAGGGCAAGAGGCATCGCTGGCACTGCGTTCGGGATGGTCATGTACCTGCTGGCCAGTGTCGACGCCGCTAGCAACATGGCCAAAAAGCACAACGAGAGATCGACCAACATGCCGGCTGGGGCACTGGGCAGAACATCGTGTCGGTAGACCCTCATGGTGGGCTGCCTCTCATTGATCAAAAAGGATTTGGATCGGGGTGATCCACCTTGACGCGAGTCCGATTGGGGTGAACCCGACACGTAATTAATTATTGTTGGGCATCCCCGCTGTGGCATCCCCTGAGTAGGGGGGGCTGTTGCGACCTTTCGCACGTTGGTTGGAGATTTGCTGGTTTGAGACGCATGTTGGCCACATCACCTCGGTCAACATCCACAGCTTCGCGAACGTCTGTAGCGCCGAGCTGCACACGCCCCGCCTTTGACTGGACGATGACAGCCATGCGTGACCTGTTGCGCTTCCCATCTGATCCATCGATTCGGCCAACGCTACTTCTCCCGACAGACTTGCCATCGTGGCCCCGCACGAAAACTGAATGAATCCTCACGACAGCACCGTCATGGCCTGGGGTTTTGGACTGGTCGGCATTGCCTATCTGGCATTCGCGTTGACTTTGATTCGCAGCGGGCGGTGGCGTGTTCCCGCCAGCCGAGCGAGCCAGGCGCTTTTCGGTGCCGTCAGTTGCAGCTCGCTGTGGGGTTGGTTGACCATGTTCAGCGTGTTGCATGAGAGCTCGCTGCTAGGTTTCTTGGCGTCGATGTTCGACGTCTGGCGCTATGGCTTGTGGTTGGCGTTCTTGCTACTGATGCGGCCCAAGCAGGCTCAGACCACACCTGCAGGGATGTCTGCGCTGAGCAGAACGTCGTTGGTGCTGGTGACCCTGGCTGTGATTGGGCAGATTCTGGTTTACCTCGATCCCGGCGACTCTTTCCTGCAGCTTCGCGGGCTGCCGATGGCGTCGATGGGGTTGTCGATTTTCGGTCTGGTGCTGATTGAGCAGGTTTTCCGCAATGTGGACCCCGACTCACGCTGGAGTGTCAAGCCCATCAGTGCGGCGTTGGCGGGTTCATTCGCGTTCGACCTGTATATGTATTCACAGGCCGTCATCTTTGGCAGCGTCGATGCTGATGCGCAAAGCATCCGTGGCGCGGTTCATGCGCTGATGGCGCCGCTGTTGTTTGTGTCGACCTCGCGCTTGGGCAGCGACTGGACTTCGCGGCTGCGTGTGTCGCGCAGTGCCGCATTCCATTCCGCCACGTTGTTGATATGTGGGGTATATCTGCTGTTTATCTCGGCGGTAGGTTATTACGTCAAGTATTTTGGCGGTGATTGGGGGCGCGCGTTACAGCTTTGCATCGTCTTCGCTTCGCTCATACTGATGCTGTTACTCACAGTATCTGGATCTGTTCGAGCCAAACTCCGGATATTTTTGAGTAAAAACTTTTTCCGATACCGGTACGACTACCGAGATGAATGGCTCAAATTCACTGAAGCACTTTGTGCACAAGGTACGCCTCAGGAAATGGGCCAGCAAGTGATCCGAGGTTTGGCAGATTTGGTGGAAAGCCCTGGGGGCTGTTTATGGATGAGGAGCCCAGTAGCCAGTGGCTTTCGGCAAACCGTTCGATTGAACATCGATTTCACGCCTGCCATCGAGGAGGAAGACTCAGGGTTGAGCGCAGTCCTCGAGCGAGAAAAAGCGGTCGTCAACCTGGAGGAGTACCGGTCCTTCCCTGGCCGATATGGGTCGATTGCCCTGCCGCTGTGGCTGCAATCGATGCCGCAGGCGTGGTTGATCGTTCCCCTGATCGTCGGGGACAAACTGATCGGATTTGTCGTGCTGCTGCGGTCGCGGACTCCCTTGGATGCGAATTGGGAGGTTCACGACCTGCTGAAAACAGCGAGCCGGCAGGCGGCCAGCTTTCTCGCACAGATGGTGGCAACCGAGTCCTTGTTGGAGGCGCGCAAATTCGATGCCTTCAATCGAATGTCGGCCTTCGTCGTCCACGACCTCAAGAACATCGTGACGCAGCTGTCGTTGATGATGAAGAACGCCAAGCGTCTGCACGCCAACCCCGAATTCCAGCAGGACATGCTGGACACTGTTGACAACTCATTGGAAAAGATGCGCCAGCTGATGGCGCAGCTGCGAGAGGGCACGACGCCGGCAGGGACCCCGTTTGGGGTCGATCTCGCCGCCGTGGTCCGGCGCATCGAAACGGTGACCGCCAGCCGAGGTCGCCGGCTGCAGTTGCGGTCAGTTCATCCCGTGGTGGCGCGTGGCCATGAAGAGCGGATTGAACGTGTCATCGGGCACTTGGTCGTCAATGCCCTGGATGCCACAGATCCGCAGGGCGAAGTCTGGCTGGCGCTTGACACCGCTGGCGATCGGGCTCGCATCGTCGTTGGTGACACCGGTCATGGGATGACGCCAGAGTTTCTGCGGGATCGTTTGTTCAAGCCGTTTCAATCGACCAAACCGACCGGCATGGGCATCGGCGCATACGAGAGCTCGCAGTACATCCAGGAGCTCGGCGGAAAAATCAGCGTCGTCAGCGAACCGCAGAAGGGAACCGAAGTGACATTGCTGATACCGCTTTTTCACGGTTCGACCAATTCTGACCTGGACCTGATGAAGACCCAGTGAATGCCCGTGCTGTCCGTCGCGGGCGACTGTTGCGGAGGCTCCCACACCCGCGTGCCGAAAATTCACGATTGCGGCCAGGTTTTGGTGCCGGTCACGGCACGAGGGTTGCGGCGACAGAATTTGTCATGCCATCATGGTCACTTGACGTAAGGAACATTTTTTTGCGCCGAGTGACAATTTTTTGAATGCGTGCGAAGACGACCGGGTCGCCTGGTTTAATCGATTTGAAGAAGGGGAAGATCATGGATATGTTCGCGACGCTCAAGGCGCTCGGGCTTCATCGGGCGATGGTTTTGATCGGCGCAGTTTTGTCGGCTGGCTGCAGCATTTTCCCTGGCAACCTCCCACCGGCACCGGTAACCGCGGCCACCCAGGACTACAGCTACATCGTCGGGCCCGGTGACAACCTCAACATCATCGTGTGGCGCAATCCCGAGTTGTCCTTGTCCGTGCCCGTTCGGCCAGACGGCAAGCTGTCTGCCCCACTGATCGACGAGTTGGTTGCGCAGGGGAAAAACCCGATCGAAATCGCGCGTGATATCGAAAAGCAATTGGCGAAATATGTCAGGGATCCGGTTGTGACGGTGATCGTGACGGGTTTTGTGGGCCCTTACGACCAGCAAATCCGTGTGGTCGGAGAGGCTTCCCGGCCTCAGGCTCTCCCTTACCGCCAAAAAATGACGGCGCTCGACGTGATGATTGCCGTTGGCGGCTTGACCGATTTTGCAGCCGGCAACGACGCGATCATCTTGCGTGCCGGCGACGGCAACAAACAGTATGCGGTCCGCTTGAAGGACCTGATCAAGCGTGGAGACATCTCCGCCAATGTGGAGATGAAGCCGGGCGATGTCTTGATCATCCCGCAGAGCTTCTTCTAAGGCGCTGATTCGCCGACCCTGACGGGCGCCGGGCTTCGTTCAGTCAGGTGCTTGCTTTCCAGACGCTGCTTCGATTAGCCGACCCCACATCCAGCCACGACCCACGCCCATGGAAGAGTTGTTATCCCAGCTGCACACCATCGCTCGCAGCATGTGGCGCTTTCGCTGGCCCTCGTTGCTGGTGGCCTGGTTGGTCGCCATTGCCGGTACCGTTGCTGTGTTTTCGGTGCCCAACCAGTACGAAGCATCGTCGCGGATTTTTGTCGACACCGCATCCATCCTGAAGCCGTTGATGTCCGGCCTGACGGTCCAGCCCAACGTAGACCAGCAGGTGGCGATGCTCAGCCGCACGTTGATCAGCCGGCCCAATGTAGAGAAGTTGGTACGCATGGCTGATCTTGATCTGAAGAGCCCGACCAAGAGGGAACAAGAGGAACTGGTGACAGGCTTGCTGAATACGCTGCAGATCAAGTCTGTGGGCCGTGACAACCTTTACACCCTTGCATTCCGTGACTCCGATCCGGCAAAAGCTCAGCGGGTCATGCAGTCATTCGTGTCTATCTTCATCGAATCCAGTCTCGGTGCATCGCGAAAAGATTCGGACACGGCAAAAGCATTCATCAGCGACCAGATCAAGGTGTACGAGGAGAAGCTCTTGGAGGCCGAAACCCGGCTGAAGGACTTCAGGATAAGAAATATTGAAATGCAGAATGCGGAAGGCAAGGATTCGGTATCCCGATTGGGCGAAATTGCCGCCCAGTTGGATCAAGCCAAGCTTGAATTGCGCGAGGCGGAGCAAGCTCTTGAAGCCAGCCGTCAGCAAATTGAGTTGGAAAAATCTCAAGCCCAAAGCGCAGCATCGACAGAATCGACCAGGCAAGACTTTGCGTTTGCAGTCGAAACGCCTGAAATAGACGCCCGCATCAATGCTCAGAAGCGTGATCTTGACGGGTTATTGCAGCGATACACCGACCAACACCCCGACGTCGTGGCCATTCGCAAACTGATTCGCGACTTGGAAGCGCAGAAAAAAACGGAGATTGAAGAACTCCGCAAACAGGCGGCCGCGAACCCAGCGGGCGCACTGGGTGGCAGCAGCAATATCCTTTACCAAGAGTTGAACAAACTGAAGGCCAATTCCGAGCAGCAGGTGGCTGCCCTCAGGGCCAGGGTTGGGGAGTACGCATCGCGTTATAGGCAAGCCATAGAGCAACTGAAAATCGCACCGCAGCTCGAGGCTGAAGCGGCGCAACTCAACCGTGATTACCAAATCAATAAACAGAATTACGAAAGCCTCGTCACGCGTCGCGAGTCAGCCGAAATATCAGGTGACCTAGATTCCACAACAGGAGTCGCCGATTTCCGTTTGATCGATCCACCTCTTGTTTCAGGCAAGCCGGTGTCTCCGAACCGTCCGATCCTGTTGTCGTTGGCGATGCTGGCTGCCCTCGCGGCAGGGCTTGCCACGGCTTTTGCCGCCAGCCAGTTGCGACCGGTGTTTCACAGTGCGCATGAATTGCGTGCCAAATTCGACCAGCCGCTGCTGGGTATGGTGTCATTGGTCACAACCCCGTTCGATCAGCGGCGCGCGAGGATCGACAAGTTCAAGTTTCTCTTGTCTTCGGGGGGATTGTTCGGCGTATTTCTGATTGCGATGATCGGCATCTCCTTGTTCTCAGCCACGGGGGGGTGATGCGCATGACCAGTTTGATCGAACAAGCGGCGCAACGGTTGGAGCAATTGCGGCGTGCGGGGGCCGAGATCCCGATGGGGCCCGCTTCTGCCGCGGCAGAACACGCCACAACGCCCGTCCGGCTCACCGTCAAGTCAACCCCTGTAGGGTCGACCCCCGATCCCCACGCAGCGCCGGTTTCGCTGTCGACATCGAAAAGCGTCACGCTTGACCTTGACGCACTGAGTGCGGCGGGAATCGTGACACCGAATGCGCCGAGGTCCTACCTTGCTGATCAATTCCGGTTGATCAAGCGGCCGCTGCTTGCCAACGTCAGGGGCAAGGATGCCAAGACGATCAAGCACGGCAATCTCATCATGGTGACCAGTTCTCTTGCGGGGGAAGGCAAGAGCTTCAATTCGGTCAACCTGGCGATGAGCATCGCGATGGAGCTCGACAACACCGTGATGCTGGTCGATGCCGATGTGGCCCGACCGTCCATCCTTCGCATGCTGGGGTTGCCAGCAGGCCCGGGGCTGCTGGACGTGCTCGACGGCCACACCGACATGCAGAGCGTTCTGTTGAAAACCAACATCGACAAGTTGACCATCCTTCCCAGCGGCACCCCGCACCCGAAAGCCACGGAGCTGTTGGCCAGCGAGGCGATGAGCGCACTGCTCGATGACATGGCAGCGCGCTACCCGGACCGGATCATCATTTTCGATTCGCCCCCACTCCTGCTGACCACCGAGTCGCGCGTGCTCGCCAGCCAAATGGGCCAAATCGTCATGATCGTCCGGGCCGAAAAAACGCTTCAAGCCGATGTGCAAAACGCACTGTCGACCATCAAGACCTGCGCGAACATCAATCTGGTGCTCAACCAGGTCCGCAGCACCCGTTCGGATGGTTACGGGTACGGCTACGGCTATGGCTATGGGTACGGCGAGGCGCCCGGTGGCAATTCGAAGGCCTGAGTACTTGCCGGCAGGGTCGGCTTCACTTCGGTGCCGGACCTTGCATCGCTGGCTCGGGCGGCAAGTGCTGCCGCAGATGGTCGGTGTGATTGGCGTCGCTGCCTTTGCTGCCCATGCTCAAGAGCAAACGCCAGCCTCGCGGGCAGGGTTCTTTTTGCAGCCGACACTGAGCATCACCGAGACTGTCACCAGCAATGTGGGGCTTGATAGCGGCAGCAATGCCCGCGCGGATGCGATCACCGACATCAGTCCCGGGCTGCGTGTGAGCAGCCGATCCGGGCGAATCGTGGGTGACCTCGACTACGCCTTGCACGGACTGCTTTATGCGCGCCGATCGTCGGCAAACGAGGTGCAGCAGTCGCTCAGCGCGCGGGGCACCGCCGAGGCGATCGAAAGATGGGCCTATGTCGATGCCAGCGCCAGCATTGCGCAGCAGAGCATCTCGGCGCTCGGCACCCGATCGGTGGACCGCAATCTGGCAGACAGCAATCGCGCCGAGGTGTCGACGTACCAGATCGCGCCTTATGTTCGCGGCCCGCTGGGCAGTTTCGCGAATTACCAGGTGCGGTGGGACTGGACATCCAGCAACAGCAGCGGCTCAAGTGCCAGATCGACCTCCAACACTGCGTCTTTTGTCCTCAGTTCCGGTCAGGCACTGTTTTCACGCCTCGGCTGGTCGTTGAATGCGTTGCGGCAAAGCTCGGAATTTGAAAACCAGAGTAGCCGGGAGTCGACAAGCTTGAATGGTCGACTGACCTTCGCTGTCATCCCGGAATTCCAGTTGTCGGCAGGCGCCGGCCGCGAACGTAACGACTACCAGTTCTCAAGCCAGAAAAGTTCCACGTACTGGAGTGGCGGCTTCACTTGGAAGCCGACTGAACGGACAGTGCTTGAAGTGACGCGCGAACACCGGTTCTTCGGCAACGCCTACAACATCCGTTTCGAGCACCGCACGCCACGCACGGTCTGGAGCTTCGTTGATGGGCAGGACGTCAACACGACTGCCGGTGCGAACGGCACCAATTCGCCGCGCACCGTGTTCGACCTGTTGTATGCGCAGTTCGCGTCCATCGCCCCCGATCCGGCGCAGCGCACCGCCTTGGTTGATGCCTTCCTGCAGAACAACGGGCTGACACGCAGCACCCTCGTCAATGGCGGATTTCTCACCAATACCGCATCCATCCAGCGGAGACAGAACCTGTCTCTGGCATTGCTTGGATTGCGCTCTACCTTGCTGCTGTCCACTTCGCGTAACGACGCGCGTGCAGTGGACCAGACAGCAACCAACGCCGGTGACTTGTCGAATGGGCGCAACCTCCATTCCACTGGTTTTGGAGTCAACGTATCGCATCGCCTGACGCCGTTGTCGGCCCTCAGCGCTGACCTTTCGCTGAGCAGGAACAGCTCCACAGGGGACAACCGAACCACCCGCCTGCGCTCACTCAGCGCCGCCTACACCACACGACTGAGCAACCAGGTTGATCTGTCGCTATCAGCACGTCGAACCTTGTTTCACAGCGATTTCGATCCCTACAACGAAAGCGCCATCGTGGCCAGTCTCAGGATGCGGTTCTGACCATGTATGAAGCCTTCTATGGGCTGACGAGCAAGCCGTTCCAGCTCAATCCCGACCCCAGCTTCTATTTCGGCAGCAAGCAGCACAGCCGTGCCAAGGCGTACCTCGAATACGGCGTGTCGCGGCATGAGGGTTTCGTGGTCATCACCGGCGAAATCGGTGCTGGCAAGACCACGATCCTGCGCACTCTGATCGACAGTCTGCACGGCAGTGATGTGGTGATCGGCCACCTTGTGACCACACAGCTCGGTGCAGAAGATACGCTGCGCATGGTCGGCGCGGCATTCGGCTTCCACGTCAAGGATGTGTCGAAGGCCCAGTTGCTGATCACGCTGGAGGCGTTTCTGGTCAATCAGACGAGCCAGGGCAAGCGCTGCCTGCTCATCGTCGACGAGGCGCAGAACCTCACTGCGCAGGCCGTGGAAGAGTTGCGCATGCTGTCGAACTTTCAGTTCGGCAACCAGGCCTTGCTGCAAAGCTTCATGGTTGGCCAGCCAGAGTTCCGCGAGATCCTGCAGCGCCCTGAGATGGAGCAGTTCCGGCAGCGTGTGGCTGCCACCTGTCATATCGGCCCATTGGACGCTGAGGAAACGCAGCGCTACATCGAGCATCGCCTGGTCTGCGCGGGCTCCAATGGCAAGCCGAGCTTCGAACCCGCTGCCCTCAACGCTATCTTCAAGGCCACGCGCGGGATTCCGCGGCGCATCAACTCCCTCTGCGATCGTTTGCTGCTTCTCGGCTTTCTGGCCGAGAAGACGCACCTGACACGCGCCGACGTCGACGAAGTGGTTCAGGAGACCACCGAAGAGGCGGCCATTCCAGCCAAGCCGTTTGAACCCGTCGGCTCCGCGTTGCACGCCGGGCACTCGGAATTGGTCCCCGACATCGATCTGTCGAAGATCAATCTGGCCCCCGAGGAGTCCATCCAGATGTCGGGTCAGTTGGCGAGCCTGATGGCCGAACAGCGGCTCGATCAGTTGCAGCGCGTGGAGCGCGGCCTGCTGAGGCTGGAACGGCAGAACGTGCAACTCATCGGCCTCTTGCAAAAGCTCGTCGGCGCGGTCAAGACGACGTCGGATGAAGGCAGCAGATGAGTGAACGCTCTGCTGCGCTGGCGCCGGTGATGTGCGTGGTGGGTGCAAGGCCGAACTTCATGAAGATGGCGCCGATCTTGCGCGCCCTCGCAAATCACACCCCACCCTTACCGTCGCTGCTGGTGCACACCGGGCAGCACTATGACCAGGGCATGAGCGGGCAGTTGTTCACCGACCTCGGACTGCCCTTGCCGGATTTGAATCTCGACGTTGGGTCGGGCAGCCATGCGGTGCAGACTGCCGAGGTGATGCGCAGATTCGAGCCTGCGCTTGACGCACATCGGCCCTCGTGCGTGTTGGTCGTGGGCGATGTGAATTCGACACTCGCCTGCACTCTGGTTGCGGTCAAGAAGGGTGTGCCGGTAGCTCATGTCGAGGCGGGCTTGCGCAGCTACGACCGACAGATGCCTGAAGAGATCAACCGCGTCGTCACGGACCAACTTGCCGATCGGCTGTACACCACCGAGCGCAGTGCGCTGACCAACCTGTTGGCAGAGGGCATTGCCGCTGAACGGGTCCGTTTTTGCGGCAACGTGATGATCGATTCGCTGCTGGCTCATCGTCAACATGCGCACTCTGCTGCCGCGACCTTGCGTGCGCACGGCATTGATCCTGCCGTTCTCGATCATCAGAATGGCTATGGCGTGGTGACGCTGCATCGCCCTTCAAATGTGGACGATCCGAACACGCTGCGTGCCTTGCTGGCCGTGCTGGGTGACGTGGCGATGGAGCTGCCATTGATTTTCGCGATGCACCCGCGCACGCGCAGCCAGATCGACAAGCTGGCTGCGCCTGAGCTCATCGACCCAGCCCGCTTGCTGGTGCTCCCGCCTCAAGGCTATCTGGAGATGCTCGGCTTGATGGCTGGAGCCACCGTCGTTCTGACCGATTCGGGGGGCTTGCAGGAAGAGACCACGGCCCTCGGTGTCCCTTGTCTGACGCTGCGCCCGAACACTGAACGACCGATCACCATCGAGCAAGGTACCAACACGCTCGTTGGCACCGATCGGCTGGCCATCCTGCAAGGCGTCTCCGAGATTCTGGCCGGCCAAGGCAAGCGAGGCCGTGTACCCGAGCTGTGGGATGGTCACGCCGCCGATCGCATCGCCAGCGATCTGTGGCATTGGTTGTCACCTACCGAGGCTCGTTGATGCGCTCGCCTGCCGTGAGCCAGGGCGCACCACTGCGCAACGCCCTGACGATCGATGTCGAAGACTACTTTCAGGTGTCCGCCTTTGCGCCCTACATCGCGCGCAGCGACTGGGAACAGCGCGAGTGCCGGGTCGAGCGCAACGTCGATCGCATCCTGGCGCTGCTGGCGCGCCACGACACCCAGGCCACTTTCTTCACCCTCGGCTGGATCGCGCAGCGCTATCCGCAGTTGGTCCGCCGTATCGCGGATGAGGGGCATGAGGTTGCCAGTCATGGTTACGGCCACCAGCGCGCCAGCGACCTGACCGAGGCCGAGTTCAGCGCCGACATCGAAAGCGCCAAGCACATCCTTGAAGACCTGTGCGGTGTTGCCGTCACAGGCTATCGCGCACCGAGCTTTTCGATCGGCACTGGCAATCTGTGGGCCTTCGACTGCCTCGCGCGTGCCGGCTACCGCTACAGCTCGAGCATCTACCCCATCGCCCACGACCATTACGGCATGCCCGATGCGCCGCGTTTCGCGCACCGTGTCAATGACAGCCTGATCGAAGTGCCGATCACCACGCTGAGGATGTTCGGGCGCAACCTGCCTTCCAGTGGTGGCGGCTATTTCAGGCTGCTGCCTTATGCGCTGTCTCGCTGGATGCTGCGCCAGGTGCAGGCGCGCGACCAGCAATCGGCGATCTTCTATTTCCATCCGTGGGAGATCGACGCCGATCAACCGCGCATCGCCGGCATCGATGGCAAGACACGATTCCGTCATTACGTGAACATTGAACGGATGGAGCATCGGCTGGAGTGCTTGCTGCGCGATTTTCAATGGGGTCGGATGGATCATCTCTTTCTTGATCGCCAGCCCCCATTGCCCCCGCATCACGCCTCATCTGCCTCGCCGTGCACCGCGTCAACACACTCGCACTGAACGACACGGCCACTGCACAACGCTGGGATGCGTTCGTACTGGCGTGCCCGACCGCGACGTTCTTTCATCGCGCCGGTTGGCAAGCCATCATGAGTGGCGTATTTCGCCACGACACCTACTTCCTGTACGCTGAAACCGACGGCCGCATCGAAGGTGTGCTGCCGCTGGCCCATGTGAAGTCGATGCTGTTCGGCAACTCCCTGGTCAGCCTGCCCTTCGCGGTGTATGGCGGGGTGGCCGCAATGAATGCCGATACCGCCAGCGCGCTGGAAGCCGAGGCGCAGCGCATCGCACAGCGCCTCGGAGTCGATCACCTCGAACTGCGCCACGTCGAGGCTCGCCACGACGACTGGCCGCGCCAGGATCTGTACGTTACCTTCCGCAAGGCCATCCTCCCCGAAGAAGAAGCCAACATGCTGGCGATCCCGCGCAAGCAGCGGGCGATGGTGCGCAAGGGCATCAAGAACGGTCTGCGCAGTGAGATCGATCCGGGGGTCGATCGCTTTTTCGCGCTGTACGCCGACAACGTCCATCGCCATGGCACGCCGGCGCTGCCCAAGCGCTACTTCGAGGCGCTGCGAGCTCAGTTTGGCGACGACTGCGAAGTGCTCATCGTCCACTCACCCGATGATCGGGCGTTGAGCGGCGTGCTGAGCTTCTACTTCCGGGATGAAGTGCTGCCGTACTACGCCGGTGACGACGAATCGGCACGTGACCTCGCGGCCAACGACTTCAAGTACTGGGAGCTGATGCGCCTGTCGTGCGCACGTGGGTTGAAGGTGTTCGACTACGGCCGCAGCAAGCAGGGCACCGGCTCGTTTGCGTTCAAGAAGAACTGGGGCTTCGAGCCCGCCCCGTTGCACTATGAGTACTGCCTCTACAAGCGCGACGCGGTGCCCCAGAACAACCCGGCCAACGCGAAGTTCCGCCTGGTGATCGAGGCGTGGCGCCGCATGCCGATCGGCATGGCGAACTGGCTTGGCCCCTACGTCGTTCGCAACCTGGGCTGACCTGTGGCCAACCTGCTTTATCTGGTGCATCGGCTGCCTTACCCGCCCAACAAGGGAGACAAGGTGCGCTCGTACCATCTGCTGAAGCACCTGCTGGCCAGGCACCGGGTTTTTGTCGGAACATTTGTCGATGACCCTGAGGACGAGGGACATGTCGACACATTGCGTGCCCTGTGCGCGGACTTGCAGGTGACTCGTCTGCTTCCGGTGCGCGCGCGCATCAAAAGCCTGGTGGGCTTGATCGGTGGTGACGCACTGACGCTGCATTACTACCGCGACGCAGCGTTGCAACGGTGGGTTCGCGACACGGTGCGCCGCGAGCACATCGATGCCGCCGTGGTCTTTTCCTCGTCGATGGCGCAGTATGTCGATGGCCTTGGCGTGCCGATGCTGGTGGATTTCGTCGATGTGGACTCTGCCAAGTGGACCGGATACGCCGAACATCACCGCTGGCCGATGTCGTGGTTGTATCGCCGCGAGGGCTTGCAGTTGCTGCGCTACGAACGTGCAGTGGCCGCACGGTCGAGGCGATCGTTCTTTGTGACCGAGAACGAAACGGCCTTGTTTCGCCATCTGGCACCCGAGAGCGTGCACACCTGCGAGGCCGTCTGCAACGGGGTCGATGCCGATTACTTCGCCCCCGACCCAGCCTGCGCGTCGCCCTATGCACCGCAGGAACTGCCCGTGGTGTTTACCGGGGCCATGGACTACTGGCCCAACATCGATGCAGCGACCTGGTTTGCGACCGAGATCCTGCCGCGATTGCGCACACGGTGGCCGTCGTTGCGCTTCCATGTGGCCGGCCGCAATCCCACGCCGGCCGTGCGTGCCTTGGCCGGTGATGCTGTCAGCGTCACCGGCACGGTCCCCGACATGCGCCCCTACCTTCAGCATGCGGCGGTGGTGGTGGCGCCGTTGCGGCTGGCGCGCGGCATCCAGAACAAGATCCTGGAAGCCATGGCGATGGGCAGGCCCGTCGTGGCGGCGAGCGAATGTGCCGCCGCGATCGTGGCCGAGCGAGGCCTTGAACTGATGTGCGCCGAGGATGCAGACGCCTTCGTCCGCGAGGTGGATGCACTGTTGCGCGAGCCGGTTCGTGCCCTTGCCGTCGGCGCAGCCGGCCGCCGCTGCGTGCAGCGAAACTACAGCTGGGACGCGCACCTGTCCGCCTTTGAGCGTCATCTCGCGCCGCTGTGCACCGACCAGCCGCTGGCGGCCTGAGCCGAGTGGAATCCCAGCAATGAGTGCCGTGCCAGCCGACTTTCGCGGGGCATCTCCTTGGCGCACGTCGCTGCCCATGTTCCTGCTGCTCGTGGTCGCGATCCTGCTGATGTACCGAGACACCGCAGTGATCATGGTGGGGATCTGGTGGCGCTCGGAGACCTTTGCGCACTGTCTGTTGGTTCTGCCCATCAGCTTGTGGCTGGTCTGGCGTCAGCGTGACCGGCTGGCTGCGCTGACACCGCGGCCGCAGCCCTGGATGCTGCTGCCGATGCTGGTGACCGCCTCGGTCTGGCTGTTGTCCGACCTGGTTGTCGTCGGCGCTGCCGCGCAGTTCGCGCTGATGACGATGCTGGTGCTGGCGGTTCCGCTGGTGCTCGGTCTCGAAGTCGGCGCCGTGATCCTGTTCCCCCTGCTGTTTCTGTACTTTGGGGTGCCGTTCGGTGAGTTCGTCGTGCCCACCATGATGGAGTTGACAGCTGACTTCACCGTGTCTGCGCTGCAGATCTCCGGAGTGCCGGTGTTTCGGGAAGGACATAACTTCGTCATTCCGAGCGGCAACTGGTCGGTCATCGACGAATGCAGCGGCGTGCGTTATCTGATGGCGTCCTTCATGGTGGGAACGCTGTTCGCGTACCTGAACTACCGGTCGTACCGACGGCGCGCGGCATTCATGCTGTTCTCGCTGCTGATGCCGGTGCTGGCCAACTGGCTGCGTGCCTACATCATCGTGATGCTGGCCCACTTGTCGGGCAACAAGATCGCGACTGGCGTCGATCATGTGCTGTACGGCTGGGTCTTCTTCGGTGTGATCGTCTTTCTGATGTTCCTGATCGGCTCGCGCTGGTCGCAGCCCGAAGACACGCCATCACACCCGGCTGCGCCCGCAGTCGCGTCCGATCTGGGGCTTGCGCAGAAGGTGTTGCCGAGCCGGATGATCGTGCTGGCGCTGGCGGGGCTGGTCGTGGCGCTGCTGCCGCACATGGCCGTATGGGCGCTGGAGAGGGCTGAAAGTGCTGCCGACCCGGTGACGATCCAGATGCCGCCCCGGCTGGCTGACGGCTGGTCTTCCGAAGGTTCGAAGATCGTCGCCTGGGCTCCGATATTCACCAACCCATCGGCTGAAACCTCCCAGGCCTACACCAGCCCGGCAGGCACCGTGGGCGTGCACATCGCCTATTACCGCGGGCAGGCCGACGGTCGCAAGCTTGTCAGTTCGACCAACGTCCTCGTGCCGATGAGAAGCGACGGCTGGAACCTGATGGTCGGTGGGCGGCGGGATGTCGTTACCAGCACCGGGACGATCAGTGTCAACACTGCAGAAATCCTGGGGGGATCGCAGCCTGGCACGGCACGCCGGAGTCACCTCGTCGTGTGGCGCGTGTACTGGATTGACGGTCGCTTTGTGGCAGGTGATGTGGCCGCCAAGGTTCATGGCGGGCTGGCGAGGTTGAAAGGTCGTGGTGACGAAGGCGCGGCGGTCGTGCTGTATGCCGACGCGGACACCGTGGCGGCATCGAACGCTGCACTTGAAGCGTTCGTGCAGGCCAACCATGACGAACTCGGTGCGCTGCTGCAGCGCACGCGTGACGATCGATGATGTTCCCGGTCACAGAAGCCATGCGGGTGAACCGTTGACGAACAGTGGCGATGCGTAGCAGCCCGGCCGTCGACCCACGCCCGCTGGTGCTGCATCTGGTCTATCGGTTCGACACCGGTGGACTGGAGAACGGGGTGGTGAACCTGATCAACCACATGCCCGTTTCTGCGTACCGTCATGCCGTGGTCGCGTTGACCGAAGTCGTGCCCGCGTTCGCGCAGCGCATCCATCGCGAGGACGTCACGATGATTTCCTTGCACAAGACGCCGGGCCACAGCCTGAAGCTCTACCCGCGTCTGCAGCGCCTGTTTGCACATCTTCGGCCCGCCGTGGTGCACACGAGAAACTTGGCGGCGCTCGAGTGTCAGGTGCCGGCAGCGTTCGCGGGTGTGCCGGTGCGTGTGCACGGCGAGCACGGACGCGATGTCGACGATCTGGATGGCACCCGTCGACGCTACCAATGGATGCGCCGAGCCTACCGCCCCTTCGTGCATCGCTATGTAGCGTTATCACGCGATCTGGCTGGATACCTGAACGAGAAAGTCGGCGTACCGGAGTCACGCATCGCCCAGATCTACAACGGCGTCGACATCGAGCGTTTCTCCGCGCGTTCGGTGGTGCGCGGTACGGTGGATGGCATGCCGTTCACGGAGCCGCATCTGTTCGTTTTCGGTACCGTGGGCCGCATGCAGACCGTGAAGGCTCAGACGGTTCTGGCCCAGGCGTTCATTCGCGCCTTGCAACTGCGCCCAGGTTTGCGCGACCGACTGCGTCTGGTGATGGTGGGAGAGGGTCCGCTGCGCGCCGAAGCGCAGGCACTGCTCGATTCAGCCGGTGTCGGCCAACTGGCATGGCTGCCCGGCGAGCGTTCAGACGTGCCAAATGTCATGCGCAGCTTCGATTGCTTCGTGCTGCCATCGCTGGCCGAAGGTGTATCGAATACCATCTTGGAGTGCATGGCTTCTGGGTTGCCCGTGCTTGCAACCCACGTCGGCGGCAATGCCGAACTGGTGATGTCCGGCACCACCGGCGAACTCGTGGCTGCGGGCAATGTCGAGGCGCTGGCCGAGGGATTGCTTCTTCTTTCGGCGGACCCGGCTCGGGCACTTGCAATGGGCCGAGCCGGTCGGTCTCGTGTCGAGCAGCACTTCAGTTTGCCGGCGATGGTGGGCGCATACCAGGGCCTGTATGACCGGTTGCTCGTCGATCGGAATTCATGAGATGAGCAGGAGCTGAACATCATGTGTGGCATCACTGGTCTCTTCGACACTCGCGGCACTGCTGCGGTCGACCGCGCCGTGCTGCAACGCATGAACGATTCGCAGTTGCACCGCGGTCCCGATGAAGGCAGCCTTCACATCGAACCGGGTCTCGGATTCGGCCACCGCCGCCTGTCCATCATCGACGTGGCCACGGGCCAGCAGCCGCTGTTCAACGAAGATGGCTCGGTGGTGGTGATCTTCAACGGCGAGATCTACAACTACCAGGAACTGATCCGCGAGCTGCAGGCCGCCGGCCACCGCTTCGCCACCAAGAGCGACACCGAAGTGATCGTGCACGCGTGGGAGCAGTGGGGCGAGGCCTGCGTCGAACGCTTTCGCGGCATGTTCGCCTTCGTGCTGTGGGATCGCAATCGGCAGACGCTGTTCATGGCGCGCGACCGGATGGGCGTCAAGCCGCTGTACTACGCGCTGCTCGATGACGGCACGCTGCTTTTCGGCAGCGAACTGAAGTCGCTGCTGGCCTACCGCGGGCCTCACGGCGCTGCGCTGAAACGTGACATCGACCCGCTGGCCGTCGAGGAGTATTTCGCGCTCGGCTACGTCGCCGAGCCGCGCACCATCTTCCGCCAGGCGAGGAAGCTGTCGCCCGGACATGCCCTGGCCATCAAGCGGGGCGAGCCGGTGGGCGAGCCCCGCGAGTACTGGGACGTGCACTTCTCGCTGGACAACACGATCAGTGCCGAGGACGCTTGCGCCGAACTGCGGCATCGCCTGCAGGAATCGGTGCGCCTGCGGATGATCTCCGAAGTGCCGCTGGGCGCGTTCCTGTCCGGCGGCGTCGATTCCAGCGCCGTGGTGGCCACGATGGCCGGTCTGTCCGACGGCCCGGTCAACACCTGCTCGATCGCATTCGACGACCCGAAGTTCAACGAGAGCGAATTCGCGCAGACGGTGGCCACCAGGTACGCCACCAACCACCGCGTCGAGACCGTGCAGTCCGACGACTTCGACCTCATCGACACGCTGGCCCGGCTGTACGACGAGCCTTACGCCGACAGCTCGGCCATCCCGACCTACCGCGTCTGCCAGCTGGCGCGCAAGCATGTCACGGTGGCACTGTCGGGCGATGGCGGGGACGAGACCTTTGGCGGCTATCGCCGCTACCGCCTGCACCTGATGGAAGAGCGCATGCGTTCGGCGCTGCCCGCCGGCATTCGCCAGCCGCTGTTCGGCCTGCTCGGCCGCGTCTACCCCAAGGCCGACTGGGCGCCGCGCATGCTGCGCGCCAAGACCACCTTCGAAGGCATGTCGCGCACCGCGGTCGAGGCCTATTTCCATTCGGTCTCGATCCTGCGCGGGCCGATGCGCGCACGCCTCTTCAGTCCGGCGCTGAAGCGTGAACTGGCCGGCTATGGTGCGCAAGAGGTGTTCGACTTCCACGCCGCTCGCGCCCGCACCGACGATCCGTTGGCCCTGATCCAGTACCTTGACCTGAAGACCTATCTCGTCGGCGACATCAACACCAAGGTCGACCGAGCCAGCATGGCCCACTCGCTGGAAGTTCGCGAGCCGCTGATGGATCACCAACTGATCGAGTGGCTGGCCACGCTGCCGTCGTCGCTCAAGGTGCGCGGCCAGGAAGGCAAGTTCCTGCTGAAGAAAGCGATGGAGCCGCAGTTGCCTGACGAGGTGCTGTACCGCCCGAAGATGGGTTTCAGCGTACCTCTGGCGCAGTGGTTCCGCGGCCCCTTGAAGCAGCGCGTTCGCGACGCGGTGCTAGGCGAACGGCTGGCCAGCACCGGCTGGTTCAACCGCGACTACCTTGAACACCTGGTCAACAGCCACCAGGCCGGCACCAGCGACTACAGCGCGCCGCTGTGGACCCTGCTGATGTTCGAGGCCTTCCTGCGCAATGTGGTCGATGAAGCTGCGCAGGCACCGGCTCAGGCCGCGGCGGAGATGGTTGCAGCAGCATGAGCCTGCGCGTCCTCCATGTGCTCGACCACTCGATCCCGCTGCACAGCGGCTACACCTTCCGCACCCTGGCCATCCTGCGCGAGCAACGCAAGCTCGGCTGGAACACTTTCCACCTGACCAGCCCCAAGCAGACGGGCTGCGACGCGCTCGAGGAGACCGTCGACGACGTCTGGCACTTCCATCGCACGCCAGCAGCGGCCGGCCCGAGCAGCCGCTTGCCGGGACTCGAGCCGATCGTCCTGATGCGCCAGCTGGAAAAGCGGCTTGCCGAGGTCGTGGCCCGCGTCAAGCCCGACCTGCTGCACGCCCACTCACCGGTGCTCAACGCCATCCCGGCGCTGCGCGTGGGCCGGCGCCTGGGCATCCCTGTTGTCTACGAAGTGCGCGCCTTCTGGGAAGACGCCGCCGTCGACCACGGCACCACGCACGAAGGCAGCCTGCGCTACCGGCTGACGCGCCGCCTGGAAACCCACGCGCTGCGTCAGGCCGACCATGTCTTCACCATCTGCGAGGGGCTGCGCAGCGACATCGCGGCGCGCGGCGTGCCGGCGAGCGGCATCACCGTCATCCCGAACGCCGTCGACATCGAGAAGTTCGAACCCGGTGGCACCCCCGACGAAGCGCTCAAGGCCCGGCTCGGGCTGACGGGCGCCACCGTGCTCGGCTTCATCGGCAGCTTCTACGCCTACGAAGGGCTCGACCTGCTGCTGGAAGCCCTGCCGGCCCTCCTGCAAAGCCGACCAGAAGTGCGGGTACTGCTGGTGGGAGGTGGCCCGCAGGAAGATGCGCTCAAAGCCCAGGCTCAGGCCATGGGCCTGGCCGAGCAGGTGGTGTTCACCGGCCGCGTGCCGCACGCCGAAGTGCAGCGCTACTACGACCTGATCGACGTGCTGGCCTACCCGCGCCATTCGATGCGCCTGACCGAGCTCGTCACGCCGCTCAAGCCGCTGGAAGCCATGGCCCAAGGGCGGCTGCTGGTGGCCAGCGACGTGGGCGGGCACAAGGAATTGATCCGCCACGGCGAGACGGGCTGGCTGTTCCAGGCCGGCAGTGCGCAGGCCTTGGCCACGGCAGTCGACGCTCTGCTGCAACGCCGCGCCGACTGGCCGCTCCTGCGTCAGGCCGGCCGTTCCTTCGTCGAAACCGAACGCAACTGGACGGCCAGCGTGGCGCGCTACGCCCCGGTCTACGACCGCCTGGCCCCGACGGCGCGCGCCGATGCCCACGCCACCGCCTGAACGCGGCCCGCACATCGTGGTGCTGAGCAGCCTGTTTCCCAGTCGCCTGCAGCCGGGCGCCGGCCTCTTCATCCGAGAGCGCATGTTCCGCGTGGGGCAGCGCCTGCCCCTGGCCGTGGTCTCGCCCGTGCCCTGGTTCCCGCTGCAAGGCCTGCTGCGCCTGTGGCGGCCGGGCTTCCGGCCTGGCGCGCCGCGCTTCGAACGCCAGGGCGCCTTCGACGTCTGGTTCCCTCGCTTCTTCAGCCTGCCCGGCCTGCTGCGTCGTTTCGACGGCCTGTTCATGGCCCTGGGCGCCTGGCCGCGGCTGCGTGCCTTGAAGGCCGCGGGCCGGCTCGACCTGATCGA
>CANHNO010000021.1 GCA_947462065.1 Burkholderiales bacterium
AGGCGTGTAAATGGCCTTGTGCTTTCCGCGCAAACGGAGGGCGACTTCACTGGCCACCCTGCCGAGGACCTTGTCGGTCGCGTCGATCACAAACCACTCATGCGTCACTTCGGCCGGTTTGGCGCTGAAGGTTTTCATGGTTATTCCTGCTGTACTAGAAAATTGCCTTGGACATCAGCGGACGAAATGCCCACCGTCCTGAGTTGGCGTTGGAACTGCTTCTGGAATGGCAGCCTCTCCGGAAACTCATTGCGCTCGATCTAGCCGCACTAACTGACGGCATAAAAATCAGGTTAGCCTGCGATCATAGCAGACGCGGGCAAGCTCTGGCAAGCCAAGTCAGACGCGCTTGGCGGCAAGCGCTTTGAACGAACGGTACCTTGCGGTTCGGTAAATGCATCGTTGGTCTGCGACGGCGATAGCATCGGCCGACCGGCGAGGCCTCGGCCCGCTAGGCCTTCTTTCAACGCTGGATGCCCACCTTGTGAACGCTGCCCCTGCACTGTCAATGTTGATTGCCTCGTTGCTGGTAGGTGCGGCCCTGGGCGGGCTGGCGGTCTGGAGATGGGCGCCACCACGCATGCGCGTGTCGCCGCTGCCAACGGAATGGACACTGGCTGCGCGGCGCGTGCTTAATGCAAACGAGCGGCGCGTCTACAACCAGCTTCGACTGGCATTCCCAAAGCACATCGTGCTTCCCAAGCTGCCGTTGGTGCGCTTGTGCCAGCCGGCCATGCCCGACCAGGTCAAGTTCTGGTACGAGTTGATCGGGGCGGCCCATGTGACGTTTGCCGTGTGTAACCCGAATGGCCACGTGGTGCTGGTGATCGACCTCGACAGCACACGCAACCACTCGCGTCGCAGCACGCGGATCAAGGAATCCGTGCTGGCTGCCTGCGGCATCCAGCGTCTTCACTGTGCCGCAGATGACTTGCCCTCGATCGAGGACTTGCACTCTCTGATACAGGACATCAGCGCGCGTAAGCGCACCGCGGCATCCAGCAGTGAGCCCGTCAGTGGCGCATTCGGTGAGGCTGTGAGCTCACCCGCGCCGTCGCTTCCAGCGGCGCCAGTGATTACTGCAGCAGCCGACCGAATGGCCACCCCCCAGCCGTTCGATCCACCCGCGGCGCGGCACGATCAGAGCCTGTTCCTCGACTCCTTCTTCACCAGCGATGAAAGGTCCGCGTCTGCACCTGACAGCGAGTCACCGCCCGATCTGCCCGACTGGCCGCCCGTCGCAGGTTCGAGCAGCCAAACCGAGGGCGCTGTCGTGTCAGACGAGGCGGCTGACGACGCCCGATGGCGACGGGCGCCCGTCCGACTTGCCAGTGGACGTTGATCGATCGCATACGATCGACGGGTGTCCGAAGTCCATCCCGTTGTCGCCGTTTCACCCACCCCGTTCTCCGGACTGACGCCCGAGCTGATGCTCGATGCGCTCGACGGCGTCGGTCTGCGCAGCGACGGTCGATTTCTGCAACTCAATTCCTACGAGAACCGCGTTTTTCAGGTGTTCCTGATCGACGGTTCGGCGGTGGTGACCAAGTTCTACCGGCCCGAACGCTGGAGCGACGCGCAGATCCTCGAAGAGCACGCGTTTTCGGCTGAACTGGCCGCCGAGGAGATTCCACTAGCGGCGCCGTTGATCCTGACGGCCGATCCCGATTCACCGCTGCAGGTCAGGCTGAGCGGTGCGCCGCCCACGCTGGGCACTGTGACGATCCCAGAAGGCGCTTACCGTTTCGCGGTGAGCCAGCGCAAGGCCGGCCGTGCGCCGGAACTCGAGCAGCCGGTGACGCTGGAGTGGATTGGCCGGTTCATCGGCCGCATGCACGCGGTCGGTGCGCGCAAGCCCTTTGCGCACCGTCGCAGCCTGACGGTGGCCGAGTTCGGCTGGGACTGCCGCGACTGGCTGCTCGCGCACGGCAACATCCCGTCGGAGGTGGAGCCCGAATGGCACGATGCCGTCAATGCGGCGCTGACTGATGTGCAACGCGCGTTCGACCGCATAGACGATCTGAACCCGATCCGCCTGCACGGCGATTGCCATGTCGGCAACGTGCTGTGGACGGATGCGGGCCCGCACTTCGTCGACCTGGACGATTGCCTGATGGGCCCGGCCATCCAGGACCTGTGGATGCTGCTGCCTGGCGACGAAGCCGCCGCCAAGCCGCAACTGCGCTCATTGCTCACCGGCTACGAGCAGTTCATGGACTTCGACGATCGCCAACTCGCCTTGATCGAACCCTTGCGCACGCTACGCATCGTCCACCAGAGCGCCTGGCTGGCCAAGCGCTGGCGAGACCCGGCTTTCCCGCCCAGCTTTCCGTGGTTCGGCACCAGCGGCTACTGGCAACAACTGGCGCAACAACTCAGACAGCAAGTCGCCGGGCCCTGAGCGCCTGCATCAAGCCGGTGTCAGCAGCCGGTTGACACGCTTGACGTAGCCAGCCGGGTCTTCCAACTGGCCGCCTTCGGCCAGCACCGCCTGATCGAACAGAATCTGCGCCAGATCGTCGAAGTGCGGACTCTGTTCCAGAGAGCTGACCAGCTGGTGCTGGACGTTGATCTCCAGCGTGGGCAATGACGATGGCAGGCCAGTCTGCCCGGATTGCTTCAAAAGCCTCGCCAGGTGGCCGCTCATGTCGCCGTCTTCCACCACCAGGCAGGCTGGCGAATCCACCAGGCGCGTGGTGACCCGCACATCCTTCGCACGGTCTTTCAACGAAGACTTCAGGCGCTCGAGCACGGGCTTGAAGGCATCGGCAGCCTGTTCGGCCTGGCGCTTTTCTTCGTCGTCCTGCAGCGCGCCCAGATCGACCGCGCCCTTGGCTACGCTCTGCAGCGGCTTGCCTTCCACCTCGTGCAGGTGGCTCAGCATCCACTCGTCGACGCGGTCGGTCAGCAACAGCACCTCGACCCCCTTCTTGCGGTAGATCTCCAACTGCGGGCTGCCCTTCGCCGCAGCGAGGCTGTCGGCGGTCACGTAGTAGATCGCCTCCTGGCCATCCTTCATTCGACCCAGGTAATCGGCGAACGACACATCCTCATCGGCGTGCGTCGACGCGAAGCGAAGCAGCTTCGACAGCCGCTCAACGTTCGCGTGATCCTCGCCGACACCTTCCTTCAGCAGCGGGCCGAAGTCGCGCCAGAAGGTCTTGTACTTGGCGCGCTCGGCCTCGTCCTCGCTGTTTGCCAGTGCCTCGAGCATGCTGATCACGCGCTTGGTCGAGCCCTCACGGATCGCTCGCACGTCGCGGCTTTCCTGCAGCAGTTCGCGGCTCACGTTCAGCGGCAAATCAGCACTGTCGATGACGCCCTTCACGAAGCGCAGGTAAACCGGCATCAGCGCCTCGGCGTCGTCCATGATGAAGACGCGCTTGACATACAGCTTCACGCCGCCGCGCTTATCGCGGTTCCACAAATCGAACGGCGCCTTCGCCGGGATGTAAAGCAACTGCGTGTAGTCGCTGCGGCCTTCGACCCGGTTGTGGGTGTAGGCCAGCGGCGCCTCGGTGTCGTAGCTGATCTGCTTGTAGAACTCGCTGTACTGTTCTTCGGTGATGTCGCTCTTGCTGCGCGTCCACAGTGCGGCGGCCTTGTTGACCGGCACCCATTCGTCGCGCGTGACCTGCTTGGCAGCCTCGGCGTCCCACTCTTCCTTGCGCATCAGGATCGGCAGCGAGACGTGGTCCGAATACTTGCTGATGATCGATTTCAGCTTCCAGCCGCTGAGGAACTCGTCCTCGCCATCGCGCAGGTGCAGGATCACATCGGTGCCACGCTCGGTGCGCTCGATGGCTTCGATCTCGAAGTCGCCAGTGCCTTCGGAGCTCCAGCGCACACCCTCGCCCGGCTCGGTGCCGGCGCGACGCGATTCGACCGTGATACGGTCGGCCACGATGAAGCCGCTGTAGAAGCCGACCCCGAACTGGCCGATCAGCTGCGCGTCCTTCTTCTGGTCGCCATCGAGCTTGGCCATGAATTCACGGGTGCCGCTCTTGGCAATCGTGCCCAGGTTGGCCACCGCCTCATCGGCGCTCAAGCCGATGCCGTTGTCACGGATGGTCAGCGTCTTCGCATCGGCATCAAAGCTGATGCGCACTTCGAGGTTCGGCGCGTCCTCGTACAACTCAGGTCGGTTCAGCGCCTCGAAACGTAGCTTGTCGCAAGCGTCGGACGCATTGGAAATCAGCTCACGCAGGAAGATTTCCTTGTTGGAGTACAGCGAGTGGGTGACGAGGTGCAGGATCTGCTTGACTTCGGCCTGGAACGAAAGGGTCTGTTTGGTCATGGTCGCTGAGGTGAGTGTTCTCGCAAGACCTCCCATATGGGGTTTGGCGTCTGACCTTCAAGGCCCGACCAGATGCATGGTGAACAGCAGGCCATGCCCCACCGCAGCGCCCATCAGCAGGCAAGGCATGGGGTACAGAGCAAGTTCAACCGCCCGCGGGCGTCAGGTCCCATCCGCAAAACGGCCAGCTTGGCGGCTGATCCCACAACGAGGTCGAAGCCACAGACGGCGCCGTGATCCACGTCGAATCCGGCGATCAACGGCAGGTCAATGAGCATCAGCACGAAGACCAGCAGCATCACCCCCACACGGCGGCACAGCCCCTGGCAGCAAGGCAGCGGTCGTCATGGGGAAGCATGGTGTGGGCGAAGTGGCTGCCTTGCGAACAATAACCATCCCATTGGATGGCTGACGGATGGGTCTAGACTCCGCTCATGAACGCTACAGCCGCTGTCGGCACACCATCCTCGCGCTCAAAGCACGCGGTGAGTAAGTCCGGCACCAAGGCTCCCAAGAAGCCCGGCCGCGCGGCCAAACCGATCGATTCGGAAAAGATCACCATCAACCTCGGCCATGTGGATCTGGGGCAGGTCGATCTGCTGGTCAGTGAGGGCTTCTATGGCAACCGAACCGATTTCATCCGAACGGCCATCCGAAACCTGCTAACGCAGCACAGCGACGCGCTGAAGCAAGTGGTGGCCCGCAAGATGCTCGTTCTGGGCCTGCAATACATCTGCCGCCAGGATCTTCTGGCCTTGCAGCAATCGGGGCAGAAACTCACCCTGCGGGTGGTTGGCCTGGCATCGATCGCGCACGACGTGACGCCAGAACTGGCACTCGACACGATCGAGTCTATGGAGGTGCTGGGCGCGCTGCATGCCAGTGCCGAAGTTAAACAGGCGCTGGCGGGGCGGCTGAAGTGACTTCATCCTGGTGGATCACCCGCTTTGTCCTCTTAGAACGGCCCACCCTGTCGCCACGAAAGCCAGCATGTCCGAAACCCTTCATCGCTGGATGAAAGAAGTCACGCGGCTGACCCGCGCAGGCCGCTTGGCCGAGGCCGCGCAGGTGATCCAGCAGATACTGGGGCACCGTCCGGCAGCGCTGCCGACGGCCTCTGCAGAGCGGGCAATGCCAAAAGTCATCGACGATTGCGTGACGGACGTTGCCCACACCGGCGTCACCGCCGCACCCACCGCGCGCACGCCGGCACGTGAAGGGGACTCGACACTTGCCGGCCAGCATGGCGAGGCTGGACTGATCCGCAGCTACTTGCTGTACCTTCCGCCGATGACGCCACTTGGCTCGTTCGATACCCCGATTCCTCTGCTCGTGATGCTGCACGGTTGCACTCAGGACCCGGCCGACTTTGCGCTCGGCACGGGCATGAGCACACTGGCGCGCGAGCAGGGTTTTGCGGTGCTGTATCCCGCGCAGGCACAGGACGCCAACCCGCAGCGGTGCTGGAACTGGTTCAAACACAACCATCAGCAGCGCGGACATGGTGAAGCGGCGTTGTTGGCCGGCATGACGCGCGCCGTGATAGCTCAGCACGGTCTCGATGCCCGCAGGGTCTATGTCGCAGGGCTTTCCGCTGGTGGTGCAATGGCCGCCATCCTCGGGCAGGCCTATCCCGACCTGTACGCGGCAGTCGGCATCCACTCCGGGCTGGCCAGCGGCGCGGCGAGCGATCTGATGTCGGCTCTGTCGGCGATGAAGAACGGACCGAAGACACCGACCTCAGCACCCAGCCCGGTGCATCGCGGTGAGCCTGGTGACGCAGCCATCGGAGCGGCCGGCGCGCTGGCGCCGCTACCGACCATCGTTTTCCACGGCGATACTGACGAGATCGTTCACCCAGGCAACGGTGCCCAGGTCATTGCAGCGGCTCTTGGCGGAGTACAGCACGGCAGTCCAGGCGCAGCCCGGGCATCAAGTGTTGAGCAGGGCGTGTCAGCACAGGGCCGACCCTACACACGCACGGTGTACGCCAGTGCGAAAGGCACTGGCACCCAGGCCGAACTCTGGGTCGTGCATGGCGGCGGCCACGCCTGGTCGGGTGGCAGTGCGCAGGGCTCGTACACCGATCCCAGCGGACCCGATGCCACGCGCGAGATGTGGCGCTTCTTCAGCGATCACCCCCGCTCGACGTCATGAAGATGCGAAGCGTTTTGGCCATCGTCTGCAGCACACGGAACGCCTGGCTGGCGTTGCTGCTGAGCTTTTGCTTGGTGGCGGCGATGCATGCGCAACCGACCGAGCGTTACCGCTCTGCAACGCCCAGCGCCGACGGGATCGGAAAGATTTACCACGGGCGCGAGATCGCGCAGATGATGGGATTTGACGGCGCGGCCTGGCTAGAGCGCACCGAGCGGCAGAAGGAAGAGCGCGCCGACCTGCTGATGGCCGAACTGGCGTTGAAGCCCGGCATGAATGTGGCCGACGTCGGCGCCGGCACCGGCTATTACTCGCGGCGCATGGCCTTGCAGGTCGGTCCCGGAGGCAAGGTCTTTGCAATCGAAGTGCAGCCCGAGATGCTGCACGTGCTCGAGACGACCGCGAAACGCCCTGGCTACGGCAACATCGTTCCGGTGCTGGGCGCTGAGGATGACGTGAAGCTGCCTGAAGCATCGATCGATCTGGCGATCATGGTCGACGTTTATCATGAACTGGCGCACCCACACGAGGTGCTGACCAGCATCGTGCGCGCGGTTCGGCCCGGCGGACGCGTGGTGTTCGTCGAGTACCGGGGCGAAGACTTCAGCGTTCCGATCAAGACCTTGCACAAGATGACGGAGCAGCAGATCCGGTTGGAAGCCGCGGGCCAGTCACTGGTCTGGGAGCGCACGGCGCGCAAGCTGCCTTGGCAGCATGTGGTGGTGTTCAAGCGGCCATGAAGGCGGTCTGGCCACGCGCGGCAGCGCTTCGCTGAGGCCATCGATGTCTGGCCTATCCAGCGCTCCCGTACTGCCCCCGGCCTTGTCCGGTGAGCGCGTCGAGATCGACAGCACCGCCGGTCGGCTGTCCTTCTATGCTGCTGGCCCCGCCGAAGGCGCGAGTGCCGGCGCCGACAGAACGCCACTGCTGCTACTGCACAGCATCAACGCCTCGGGTTCGGCCTACGAGGTCCGGCCGCTGTTCGAGCACTACCGACAACAGCGCCCGGTCTACGCCCCCGACCTGCCAGGCTTCGGCTTCTCCGAGCGCAGCGATCGTCCCTACCTTCCGCGCCTGATGACCGATGCAGTCCATGCCATGGTCACCGAGATCCAGCGCCTGCATGGTGATGCACCGATCGACATCGTCGGCGTGTCGCTGTCCTGCGAGTACGCCGCGCGCGCGGCGCACGAAGCACCCCAATGCTTTCGCAGTGTCGGGCTGGTCAGCCCGACCGGTTTCAATCGAGGGGCACCGTTCATGGGTGCGCCGGGAAGTACCCGCGGAATAGCGTGGCTGCGCCGATTCTTTTTCAACCCGCGCTGGAGTGACGGGCTCTACCGCTGGTTGACGAAGCGCTCGGTGATCCGCTACTTTCTGAAAAAGACCTGGGGCCGCGCCCAGATCGATGAGGGAATGCTCGACTACGACGTGCTGACGACGCGCCAACCTGGCGCCAGGTTTGCCCCCTACTGGTTCGTCAGCGCCTATCTGTTCAGCGCCGACATCACCCGTGTTTATCAGTCGTTGGCCGGACCGGTGTGGATGGTTCACGGCGTGCGCGGCGACTTTGTCGACTATCGCCACAAGGCCGCGTATTCGGAGTTGCCGAACTGGACGTTCACTGTGATGTCGACAGGTGCCCTGCCCTACTTCGAACGGCGCGAAGAGTTCGTCGCTTCATACGACGCGTTTCTGAGCCAGCAATGAACCCCGGACTGTGCCGGGGAGACCTGCTCGCCGCGCGCGCCGTCGTGATCATCTGAAGGGGTTGCTGTCGGATACCAGTCGCTGCTCGCGACACTGGTCGGGTATTCCTTGTGGATGCGCCTGCTGCAGCGTCATCCTGCTGGTTCAAGAAAATCCATCAGGGGACGGCCCTCTTTCAAGCGTATCGCAGCTTCGCAGTGGTCCGGCAGTGTCAGGCGGCGGCGACTCTTTTCGACAAGTGGGCCAAGGCCTCATCGACCTGATCGACCAGCACCAGACACAGATCGCCCGGCTCCAGGCGGTCGAGCGCACGATCGATGGCAACGAATTCACCGCGAAAGTCCTCGATGCGCCGTGTGCGCTTCGCACCTTCCAGACCCTCCCGCAACAGACGGATCACCTCGCCGTCGGCTCGCCCGCGCTGGCAGGCATCCTGGTAAAGCAGCACGTCGTCGAAGGCGTTGCCGAGAATCTGCGTCTGCTCGCGGATATCCTCGTCTCGGCGGTCACCCGCACCGCTGATCACCACCGAGCGGCGCTGCGCCGGCAGCGCCTCGACAGCCGAGACCAGTGCGCGCATGGCGTCAGGGTTGTGGCCGTAGTCGGCAATGACGGTGGCGCCGCGATAGGTCATCACATTGAAGCGGCCGGGCACGTTATCGGCATCCCCAGAGAAGCTGGCCAAGCCGCGTCGCACCGCATCCCAGGCCAAACCGGCCCCCCAGGCCGCACCCATCGCGGCCATCACGTTCTCGACCTGGAAGCGGATCGCACCGTTGCGCGTCAGCGGCACGTCGCGCAAGGCGACACGCTCTCGCCAGGCGCCTTGCGATGCGACCAGCCACTCGCCTTCGACACAGACAGTACGGTGTCCCTGTGCACGGTGCGTGACCATGACCGGGTGTTGGCGATCAGCGGCAAAAAAGATCACTTCACCCGGGCAGTTGGCGGCCATCGCCACCACATTGGGGTCGGTCGCGTTGAGCACGGCATAGCCGGTCGGCGCCACGTTCTGCACGATCACGCGCTTGAGCACCGCGAGGTCTTCGACGGTGGTGATGTAGTTCAGGCCGAGGTGGTCACCACTGCCGATGTTGGTGACCACCGCGACCTGGCAGCGGTCGAAGCCCAGCCCTTCGCGAAGCACGCCGCCACGCGCGGTCTCGAACACTGCAGCATCTACATCGGGGTGCATCAGCACATTGCGAGCACTCTTCGGACCGCTGCAATCGCCGCTGTCGATCTGCCGACCTTCGACATACACGCCGTCGGTATTGGTCATGCCAACCCGCAGACCGCTCGTTGAGAAGAGGTGCGCGATCAGCCTGGCTGTTGTCGTCTTGCCGTTCGTGCCAGTCACCGCCACCACCGGAATCCGGCCGTCCTCACCGTGCGCATACAGGTTCGCGACCATCGCCTCGCCGACCGGCCGCCCCTTTCCATACGACGGCGCCAGGTGCATGCGCAGGCCAGGGGCCGCATTGACCTCGACCACACCGCCGCCTTGCTCTTCCAGCGGACGGAGCACACTCTCGCACACCACGTCGACTCCGCAGATGTGCAGCCCGACCGTCTCCGCAGCGGTCACAGCACGAGCCGCCAGTTCCGGGTGGACGCTGTCGGTGACGTCTGTCGCCGTGCCACCGGTGCTCAGGTTGGCGTTGTTGCGCAGGACAACGCGTCGGCCCTTGGCGGGCACCGATTCGGGCGTCAGACCCTGTTCGCCCAGCCGCGCCACCGCGATGTCATCGAAGCGAATCTTTGTCAGCGAGGTCGAATGCCCATCGCTGCGCTTCGGATCGGCGTTGACCCGATCGACCAGTTGCCGCACGGTGTGTTCGCCATCACCCAGAACCTGTGGCGGATCACGCCGCGCAGCGGCCACCATGCGGTCACCGACGATCAGCAGACGGTAGTCACTGCCTGGCAGGAAGCGCTCGACCATCACCTCTCCGATGTCGGATGCCACGCGGTAGGCGATCTCCATGTGCTCGCGGTTCACGATGTTGACAGTGACGCCCTTGCCCTGGTTGCCGTCCTGCGGCTTCACGACCACGGGCAGGCCAATTTCCAGCGCTACGGACCAGGCCTCTTCGACACTCGACACGGGCCGGCCGTACGGCACCGGTACGCCCGCAGCGAGCAGCAGTTTCTTGGTCAGGTCCTTGTCCTGCGCGATGGATTCGGCCACCGCGCTGGTGGCGTCGACCTCGGCGGCCTGGATCCGGCGCTGGCGCGAGCCCCAGCCAAACTGCACCAGACTGCCTTGCGTCAACCGCCGCCAGGGGATGCCGCGCGCGGCGGCAGCATCGACGATGGCGCCGGTGCTGGGGCCCAGACGCACGTCTTCATGGGTGGCCCGCAGTTCCTTGATGGCCGCTTCGACATCAAACGGCCGGTTGTGCACCGCCGCCTTGACCAGCGCCTGTGCCATTTCGAACGCCTGTCGCCCGACCGCCTCTTCGCTGTATTCGACGACCACCTGGTAGATGCCGGGGTCGACAGTGGCCGAGGTGCGACTGAACGTCACCGGGCATCCGGCCTGCGCCTGCAGGGCCAGAGCGGCAGACTCAAGTACATGCGCCAGCGACTTGGGCTGCTGCTGGCTGGCCGCATGCAAGGCGCCAATGGCCGGGAACAGCGCCCGTACGCGGGTCTCAAATCCCGCAATGTTTTCAAGCACGCACTCGGGTGCGGTGCAGGAAACCACCGCTTCAATGGCGGTGTGGCGCGTCCAGAGATTGGGTCCGCGCAGAGCGCGAACGCGAGTGACTTTCATCGAAAGCGCTTTCTGCCCGACGCATCGGTCAGGCGCAAACTACATCAGACCGAAGCCAACAGCGGCTCCGTCGGGGTGCCTACCGACCCAGCGGCCGACGAATTCGGCGACGCATCGGCAGTGGTTTGAACTGCGGCAATCACGCCGGTGGTGACTGCTACTGGAAAAGTCTCGATCCCTGCAGCCATCAGTTCGTGCGAAATGCCCAGTGCCCAGGCACTGGCGATCGAAGCCAGCAGGACTTCGGCCGGATCGGCAACGGGCTTCATGGCGTGTGGCTGCACAGCGAACCGGCGGCTGGCATGGTCGACATTCGCACACACCGTTTCGGCAGATCCTGCCGCCAGCACGGCCCAGCCGTCTCGCAGGAAGACGCCTCGACCACCTGTGGCGCGGTGCGCCACCAGTGCTTCATTTCCACCGTCACGGGCATAGAAGATCACCTCGCCGTCGCAGAGAGAAGCCATGTCGGCAATGCGCGGGTCGGCGGCATTCAGCACCGCGACACCGCTGGCAGTGACGACATCGACCTGCGTGCGAAGCACCTTGACCAACTGGTCAGAGCCATAGACATCATGGGTGGCCAGCACGGCCGCATCGTGCGGCGCCAGCGTCAGGTCGGTGACCAAGCCGACATGGCAGCGGTCGTACGCCAGCCCATCATTCAACACCGACGGGGCACCGTTCTCGATCACGACGGCATCGACGCTGCGGTTCATCAACAGTCGGTGGCCGGCCTCCCAACGCGCGCCATCACTGCGGTCGATTTGTCGGCTGCCCAGGAACAGCCCGTCGCGGCAGGCCAACCCGACGCGGCGACCGCTCAGGTGCAGCAACCAGGCCATCAGCCTGGCCATCGTGTGCGTACCAACCGAGCCCGCAATACCGACGATGTCGATGCGCCCACTCTTGCCTTCGCTGTCCTCCTCCGGAAACAGGTGATCGACGATGGCTCGCCCGACCGGGCGCGGCATGCCTTCTGCAGGCCTCAGGTGCATCAGCAGACCTGGCCCGGCATTGACTTCGACCACGGCGCCACCTTGCACGTGCAATGGCTTCGAGATGTCTTCAGCCACGACATCGATGCCTGCGATGTCAAGCCCGACCACACGAGCGGCAAGCCCCACCTGATGCGCCACTTCGGGATGGACTTCGTCGGTGCAATCGATCGAGACATTGCCGTTGCGCTGGATCAGCACACGGCGACCGGCAGAAGGCACATCGCTTGGCGCCAAGCCCTGGCGCTGCAGATCGAGCATCACGGCCCCGTCAGTGGCGAGGTCGATCGGGCTGAGCGGGTGGTCTTCGGTCATGCCACGCCGTGGATCGGAGTTGATCTGGGTGTCGATCAGTTCGCGGACGCTGGAGCGGCCGTCGCCTGTGACGCAGGCCGACTCGCCGCGTGCCGCGGCAACGAGCTTGCCACCGACCACCAGCAGGCGGTGCTCATGGCCGCGGATGTAGCGCTCGACGATGACATCGCTGCCCTCAGGTTCGGCCACCGCGTAGGCAGCCTCAACATCTTCCTGGGTCATCAGGTCGAGCGTGACGCCGCGGCCGTGGTTACCGTCGGTGGGCTTGACCACGACCGGCAGGCCGATTTCCTGCGCGGCCTCCCAGGCAGCGGCGGCACTGGACACGACCTCGCCCTCGGGGACCGGCACGCCGCATGACTTCAACAGCGTCTTGGTCAGATCCTTGTCGCTGGCGATGCCTTCTGCGATCGCGCTGGTCTCCTCGGTCTCCGCCGTCCAGATGCGGCGCTGCCGCGCACCATGGCCCAGCTGCACCAGATTGCCGGCATTCAGCCGGATGTGCGGAATGCCGCGTTCGGTCGCGGCCGCGACGATGCTGGCCGTGCTGGGGCCGAAATAGCAGTCGTCGATCTTCTCGCGAACTTGCTCGACGGCGGCGCTCAGATCAAAGGGTACGTCGTTGATCGTGGACATCACCAAACGATGACCGGCAGCCAGCGCAGCACGGGCCACATGCTCATCACGGGCACGAAACACCATGCGATAGACACCGCTCTGCGAGGTGCTGCGGGTCTGGCCGAAGCCCGTGGGCATGCCCGCCAGGTTCAGCAACTCGATCACCACATGCTCCAGCACATGGCCGGCCCAGGTACCCGATTGCAGCCGCTCGAGGAAGCCGCCACGCTCACCCACGCCGCAGTGATGCTCGACCAAAGCCGGCAGCAGGGCTACCAAGCGCTCATTGAAGCCTGGCAGCAGGTGGCTCGGGTGGTCTTCCAGTTCTCCCAGATCCAGCCAGGTCTCCAGCGCTGGACGATAGGTCCAGATGTTCGGGCCGCGCAGGTAAGTGATACGAAGCAGGCGTATGTCGTCGAATGTCTTCATGTTTTGGGAATGGTGTTCTCAAGGCGGGCCTCTCGGCGAGAATCGCGGGCCCTGTTCGATGGCAATGGCATCTGTTCTGTCGGCGACGCAAGCTTCACATGCAGCATTCCCATCCAATTCAAGCCCTTGATCCTGCGCTGCCTGTCCCCGTCAACCCGGGAGATGTGCCGCTCAAGCCCGACGAGAACGCGCTCGGAACGCTGCTGGTTGACCTGTCACCGCAACTCCACTACGCCGACGGGCAACTGGTACTGACGGATCGCCGCCTGCTGGCGCGTCAGCCCGGGGCAGACGCCAGCCTGGCAGCCTGGACGGTCTGGCAGCTGGACGAACCTGCCGGCAGGCAGCTTCAACTGCGGCACAGCGATCACGGCGGCGTCGGCACGCTTGCACTTCACGACGACCGCGGCCGGCTGGCCTTCTGGCGCTTCACACTGGCGCAAAACGTCTATGCACTGCGCCTGGTGAACCTGTTTGAAATGCAGCAGGCCCGCCGTTTGGTGACGGGAAGCAGGTCCGAGGATCATTCGAGCAACGATGACCCCGCACTGTGTCCGTCGTGCAAGGCGCCGCTGCCGCCCGACAGCGAGGACTGCCCGGTGTGCAGCCGCGAAGTCCAGACTGTGCCATCGACCTGGGTGCTACTGCGCCTGTGGCGCTTCGCACGCCCCTACCGCAAGCAGCTGGCGGCCGGATTCGCCCTGACGCTGGCCTCAACCGCCGCGACGCTGGTGCCGCCCTATCTGGCGATTCCGCTGATGGACGACATCCTGATCCCGTTCCAGAACGGCCAGCAGATCGATCCGATGCATGTCGCGCTCTACCTGGGCGGCCTGTTGCTGGCCGCAGTTCTGGCCTGGGGCCTGGGCTGGGCGCGGACCTATCTGCTGGCGCTGGTCAGCGAGCGAATCGGTGCCGACCTGCGGACCGCCACCTTCGAACATCTTCTGCAGCTGTCACTCGACTACTTCGGCGGCAAACGCACCGGCGACTTGATGGCGCGCATCGGCAGTGAAACTGATCGCATCTGTGTTTTTCTATCGCTGCATGCACTCGATTTCGCCACCGACGTGCTGATGATCGTGATGACGGCCGTCATCCTGTTTTCGATCAACCCCTGGCTGGCGGTGGTCACGCTGCTCCCGCTGCCATTCATCGGCTGGATGATCCACACCGTGCGCGACCGCTTGCGCACCGGCTTCGAGAAGATCGACCGTGTCTGGTCCGAGGTCACCAATGTGCTGGCCGACACGATTCCGGGCATCCGAGTGGTCAAGGCCTTTGCGCAGGAGGGCCGGGAAGCACAGCGCTTCCAGGCGGCCAACCAGAGCAACCTGCAGGTCAACGACCGTCTGAACAAGACCTGGTCGCTGTTCACGCCCACGGTGTCGCTGCTGACCGAGATCGGTCTGCTGGTGGTCTGGGCCTTCGGCATCTGGCAGGTGTCGAAGCACGAGATCACCGTGGGCGTGCTGACCGCTTTCATCGCGTACATCGGTCGGTTCTACGGTCGGCTCGACTCGATGAGCCGCATCGTCTCGGTGACACAGAAGGCCGCAGCAGGCGCCAAGCGGATCTTCGACATCCTCGACCATGTGTCAAACGTCCCGGAGCCAGCGACACCGGTGCCGCTGGCCCAGCCACAGGGCGGTATTGAACTGGCCGGCATCGGGTTTCGCTATGGCAACCGCTCGGTGATCCGTGGGCTGCAGCTCGAGATTCGGCCCGGTGAGATGATCGGGCTGGTCGGCCACAGCGGATCGGGCAAGAGCACGCTGGTCAATCTGATCTGCCGCTTCTACGACGTGACCGACGGCGCCATCAAGGTCGACGGTATCGACATTCGTCGTTACGGCGTGGCCGACTACCGGCGCCACATCGGTCTGGTGCTGCAGGAACCCTTCCTGTTCTTCGGCACGATCGCCGAAAACATCGCCTACGGCCAACCCGACGCCAGCCGGTCAGACATCGTCGCCGCCGCGCGCGCCGCGCATGCGCATGAATTCATCCTTCGACTGCCGCAGGGCTACGACTCATTGGTCGGTGAACGCGGCCAGGGGCTCTCCGGCGGTGAGCGCCAGCGCATCAGCATTGCGCGCGCGCTGTTGATCGATCCGCGCATCCTGATCCTCGATGAGGCAACCTCGTCAGTGGACACCGAGACCGAAAAGGAAATCCAGAATGCGCTCGACAACCTGGTGCAGGGCCGCACGACGATCGCCATCGCGCACCGGCTGTCGACCTTGCGCAAGGCGGATCGGCTGGTCGTGATGGACCGAGGGGAGATCGTCGAGGTCGGCCCACACGACGAGTTGATGGCCCGGCGCGGCGCCTATTGGCGACTGCACGAAGCACAAGCGCGTCAGGCCTCGACGGACGGCTGGGTGGCGCACAGCGGCCCGATCGAGGCGCCCCCATCGGCAACGGCGGCCGGGGCGTCGAGTCACAGCGAGTTGCCCGCATGAACGAGGCGTCCTTTCAGCCCTTTCAATTGGAGCGAGATGCCCATGGCCGCCTGGTGCTGACCACCGCTGACGGCATGCGCCACCCGGGAGTGGTGCCGGTGCGAGCATTTCCGATCGCGGCGCCGAACGAGGGGCTTTCGCTGGTCGATGGCGATGGCCGCGAGGTCGCCTGGGTCGAGGCACTCGACAAGCTGGCCCCGCCGCTGCGCGCGCTGATCGCCGAGGAACTGCTCAGCCGCGAGTTCACACCAGTGATACGGCGCATCGCGTCGGTGTCGACGTTTTCAACCCCCAGCATCTGGCAGGTCGACACAGACCGTGGGGTCACCAGCTTCGTGCTGAAGGGCGAGGAAGACATCCGGCGATTGAACGACGGGGCACTGTGGATTGCCGACAGCCATGGCATCCAGTTCGTCGTGCGTGACCGCAGAGCGCTGGACCCGCGGTCGCGCCGTCTGCTGGGCCGCTTCCTCTGACTCGCCGTGAGCAGTACGGCCGGCTGAACAGCAGCACCTGTGCTCAGGAACCGCTTTCGATCCAGTCCCCGGTGTCCGGCCGGTCCTGCTCGAAGTCGGGCCCGCGATCGAGCAGCTCATCGAACGACAAGGCATCGAGCGCTGGCGCGCACAGCCCACCCTGGTACTGCGTACAACCAGTATTCAGCATGAACAGCCGCTGCGCTTCGGTCTCCACACCTTCGGCCACCATGTCGAGGTGCAGCGCCTTGCCCAGGTTGACGATCGCGTTGACGATCCCGACATCGACCTCGTCGTCGGGCAGCCCCTGAATGAAGCTGCGATCGATCTTCAGGCGCCCGATCGGGAAACGCTTCAGGTAGGCGAGGCTGGAGTAGCCGGTGCCGAAGTCGTCGATCGCCAGCTTGACTCCCAACTCCGCCAGCGCCTGCAGGCGGTGCAGTGCTTCCTGCGCATCCTGAACAAGGATGGATTCGGTCAGCTCCAGTTCAAGCCGCTGGGGCTCGAGCCCGGCTTCGGCCAGTGCGCGAGCCACGCTGTCGACAAAGTCGGCCTGCTGGAATTGCAGCGCAGACACATTGATGGACATCAGTAACTCGCGGCCCTGCTCGCGCCAAAGTGCCGCCTGCTGCACCGCTTGTTGAAGCACCCAGGCACCGATCGCGACAATGAAGCCGCTGCGCTCGGCGACCGGGATGAACTCGGTGGGCGAGACATCACCCAGCTCAGGATCGCGCCAGCGTATCAGCGCCTCGGCGCCGACGATATCGCCACTCTTGAGGTCAACCTGCGGCTGGTAATGCAGCCGGAACCGCCCGGACGCCAGCGCCTGGCGCATCGCCAGGTCGAGCTTCATGCGGGTGCGCAAGGTGACCACCGTGGCGCCGACGCGTTGCTGATGCAAGCGAAATCCCGCTCCGCCGGCCGCTTTCATGTCGGCCATCGCCGCATCGGCCGCCTGCAACAGCTCTTCAGCTGTGCTGCCATCGCCGGGATACAGCGAGATGCCAACGCTGGCGGTCACTGTCAGGTTCACCCCGTCAATCACGAAAGGTGGCTGCAAGGACTCGATGACCCGACGGGCAGCCCCTTCTGCACGCTGCATGTCGGCTTGATGCAGCAGCATGAGGTACTCGTCGTCGCCAAGGCGGCAGACGGTGTCGACCTGACGCATCGTCGCCGTCAGCCTCCTGGCGACATCAATGAGCAGGCGATCGCCAGCGGCCGGGCCGAGCGCATCATTGATGGGCTTGAAACGGTCGAGGTTCAGGTGGAGCAACGCGAACGCAATGCCTTCGCGTTGCGCCAGCGCCAGCGCATAGTCGATACGGTCGGCCACCAGTTGTCGACTCGGCAGGCCAGTCAGCGCGTCATTGCTTGACGGCGGCTGCGAGTGGCGCTGTACCTCGTGGCTCTCGGTCACGTCCTGAAAGGCGTAAACGCGCCCGATGGTCTGGCCTCGGGTGCGTTGCGGTAGCGAGCGGCGTTCAAACACCTTGCCGCTGCGCAGATTCAGGACGTCGGTGCCCTCAAGCGAAGGCGACTCCGTCAGCACCTGCAAGCGCTTGCTGTAGGTCACTGGGTCGGTCACGCGCCGCAGCATCCAGGCGGCAACAGCAGCGTTGTCGCGTTCGGCCAGCAAGGCCTGAGGCAACTCCCAGAGGGTGACAAAACGGGGATTGAAGTTGACGATGCCGCCGTTCAGGTCGAGCACTAGGATGCCGTCGGTCGTGGAATCGAGCGTGGCGCGCAATTCCGACAGGCGCTCCTCCAGCTCAGCCTGTGCGCGCAACTCAGGGCGGCGGTCGCGCATCACGACCAGGTAGACACCGTAGCGCGAATCGGCCAGTGAGCCCGGGTTGATGCGGGTGACACGGCGCAGCACCGGCACCAACTTGCCCTCGGCATCGCTGAGCACCGTCTGTGCGTCGGCGGAGTCCATCGCGCCGCTGCGTGCCGCTTCCCAGAACGCCACATCCTGTGGCGTCGCCGCGAGGGCCAGCGCATCGGTTCGGCACAGCGCGGACACATCGATGCCCAGCAGGGCCGCGGCCTGCGAATTAGCCGCTAGCACGCGCAGGCTCTGGGGCTCGACCAGCCACGCAGCGTCGAGCAATCCCTCGATCAGCGGGGACATCTCGATCGACGGGCTGTCGCCGTAGTCACCTGTCACACCACCCGGTGTCGACTGCGCCGCAATGACTCGTGCCTTGGACGGCGCAGAGCCTGCCGCCCCGCCTTGGACCGCATAAGGCGTGCGCTTCACTGTCACCGCAGCGCCCCCGGCGCACGTGCGCTGGCGAAGCAGCAGCTCAGTGGCGGCCGGAGCGATTTCTGTGCGGAACTTTGCAGTGTGAGAGTGAGTTGCATGACTGCTGCCGTCAAACCAAGCCGACGAGGCTGGCTTGATCGAAGGATCGGCTCCGGGACCAGAAAGTTGAGCGGCGAGTCCAGACGGATAGTCCTGACGCCCGACTTTGAGTGATCAACATCACGATTCGAGGCTGCGAAAAATCCACTCGCAAGGCTATCAGCGCGGCGACACCATCGGAAACCACCTTTACCAGTACAACCAAATTCAACGCGTCTCGGACAGCAATCGGAACTCGTCTTTCAGCTTTCCAATCACCACCGCGACATCGATGGGCTTGGTCCAGTAGTCGTCGAAACCTGCCGCCACCGCCTGCTGAATCTGCTGCGGCAGCGCGTCGGCGCTGAGCGCGATGCAGCGCAGATGCCGCGTGTGCTCCCGGGAACGCAAGCGCTCGAGCACCTCGAAACCAGACAAGCCAGGCAGGTTCAGATCGAGCAAGACGAGGGACAGCTCATGCTGCTCGGCAATCTCCAGGCCTTCGGGTCCGGTTGCCGCTGTCAGCAAGCGCCAGTTGGGCTGAGAGCGGAAAATCTGCTCCATCAGAATGGTGTTGACTTCATCGTCCTCGACGTACAGCACCACCTGCTCGACCCCGTTGTCCCACACGGACGGGAACTCCGGCTTGGCCTGCACATCCTGCGCCGGCTTGACCTTGCCGGCCTTGGACAGCGGCAAGGACACGGCAAAGCGCGACCCCTTTCCAGGGCGTGACAACACGTCGATCTTGCCGCCCATGGCGCGTACCAATTTGCGCGTGATCGCCAGCCCCAGGCCGCTGCCATGGGTGTCGGTGCGCTCAGCGCCGAGGCGGTTGAACGGTTCGAACAGCTTGTCGAGCTGCTCCTCGGACATCCCGATGCCGGTATCGTCGACGGTCAACACCCCTTGTTCGGCGGCCTCAAAACGCACCCGAACGCGACCCCGCGGCCGGTTGTACTTGATGGCGTTGGACAGCAGGTTGGTCAACACCTGCTCCAGCGCCTCCGCATCAGCGCGCACTGGAGGCGCATTCGGCGGGATCTGAACCATCAGTTCGATGCCACGCTGCTGGGCAAGCGGCATCATCTCGTCCGCGCAACGTTCGACCAGCAGCCGGACGTCGGTCGGCCGGTGACGCAGGCGCAAACGCCCCTGCTCGATGCGAGACACCTCAAGAAGCTGGTCGATCAGCGATAACAGCCGCGAGCCGGAATGTCGGAGCACCTCCAGGCGCTGCGCTTGCGCAGGCGGCAGAGGCGCCTCGCTGTCGAGCGCCATCAGCTGCGCGAAGCCCAGGATGCCATTCAACGGCGTGCGCAGTTCATGGCTGACCCGTGACATGAACTCGCTCTTGCTGCGGCTTGCCTTCTCGGCGTCGAGCTTGTCGCGCTTCAAGGCATCCAGCGTCTGCCGCTGGGTGACATCCGTGCAGGTACCGACCAGCCGCTGCTGCCCCTCCACCGCCTGCAGCACAAACTCCAACGTGCGTGTGCCTTGCTCTGTGCCTGCGTCGATACCCAGAGACAGGCGCATTCGGTCTTCCGCCAGTGCGGTGGGTAGCCAGAGGGCCCGAGCCGCAGCCCGGTCGGCCTCGACCACCTGAGCCATCCAAGCCTCCACCTCTACCAGATGCGGCTCCGAATCCAGGCCATGGTGTCGACAGGCCACGGCATCAAGGTGCAGGGTGCCGCCCGCCACATCCAGTTCGACGATGCCGATGTCGGCGGCCGCAGTGGCCAGCTGCCAGCGCTCCTGCCGTTGCTGCAGATCTGTGTCTGCGGACGATGGCGACGACTGCGGCCGCAGCAGCACATTCCAGTAGACACCTCCATCGGGTGCCGGATCGGCCAGAGCGCTGGCATCGAAGCGGGTCCAGGGCCCGTGGCGACGCCGCAGGCGCACGGACTCATGGATCGGCTGGGCCGACGCGGTGACCTGGTACCAGTCACGCTCGATGCGACGCAGGTCCTCGCCATGCACGCAATCGACCAGCGCGCGGGCATCGATACGCAAGACCGACATCGAGATGCCGCACAGACGGACGAACGCGCTGCAGGCGTAAGGGACAGCCCACTGGCCAGTTGCAGATCGGTGCAGACGCACCACCAGGGAAGGCAGCTTGTCCAGCAGGGACTGCAGTTCGGCCAACGGATCGCGGTCGCCACGGCGGCGCAGCGCGCCGGTCGCGGCGTCGCGTCGATCGGCGATTCCGGAGAACGGCGATGGCGGGCGGAGGTATCTGGCCGTTGGTTGCATCATCAAATGGGGGCGGGCGATCTTCACATCGCGCCTTTGCGCTGTTTCAACGGCCTGACGTCGGTTTGTATTTGTAACAGTTCCAGGGACGGAAGTCGCGGCCAAGGCACCCCGCATTCAGGGGTTGAAATCCACTGAAATGGACCGACCGTGTGCATTTACGCACCCGAAACGCAGCGAGGGACACAACAGATGTTTTTCCCCCGCGTTCGCGGCATGATCTGTCCGAAAGCAGCCCTCTGGAGTCGCCATGAACAACGTCCTGATTCACCGTCGCGCCTTGATTTCTTGTGGTCTCGGCCTGAGTTTGGGCCTGACAGGCGCTGCGGCCTTTGCCGATGACGTACCGGCCGCACTGGCGGTCAAAGCGCGTGCGGTGGTGCAGGCGCAACTTGACGCTTTTGCAGCCGACGATGCGAGGCGGGCTTTCTTGCTGGCGTCACCCGGCGCGCGCAGGCACCTGGGTTCACCCGACAACTTCATCAACCTCGTGCGAAAGCGCTATGCGGTGGTCTACCGGCCGGCATCTGTGGCTTTTCTCAAGCCTCAGTTGATCGACGGCGTGGTGGTGCTGGGGGTGCAGATGACCGACACACAGGGCGCGGCTTGGCTCGCGACCTACACGCTGGAGCGCCAGCCCGACGGCCTCTTCCTGATCGAGGGGTGCGAACTGGTCGAAAACGAAGGGCGCTACACCTGAGCTGCAAGGGAGATAAAGAGGGCCAAGTGGACCATGGCAGCCCTTCATTTGCTTGGCGCCCATGAGCTTCTGTCGGCTTATCGAAGCCGATCGCTGAGCCCCGTCGAAGTGGTGAATGATGTGCTGGCACACATGGCCACGTGTGAGCCCGCGCTGCACGCGACCTTTGCCGTCGATGGCGCAACCGCCCTGATCGCGGCGCAGGCATCAGAACGCCGCTGGCACCTCGGCAAACCGATCGGCGCACTCGACGGCGTGCCGGCCATGGTGAAGGAAAACATCGCCACACTCGGCACGCCCATTCCGCTGGGGTGTGCGGCCACCGAACTGGTGCCAGCGTCCGCCGATGCGCCGCCTGCGGCGCGCTTGCGCGAGGCCGGAGCGGTCATCCTGGGCAAAACGACGATGCCCGACCTCGGCATGCTCTCTTCTGGCCTGTCGAGCTTTCACCCGCTGACGCGCAACCCCTGGGATCTGCGGCTGAACCCCGGCGGTAGCAGTGCCGGTGCGGCGGCAGCTTCGGCGGCAGGCTATGGCCCACTGCAAGTGGGCACCGACATCGGTGGATCGATCCGGCTTCCCGCCAGCTGGTGTGGCGTGTTCGGCCTGAAGCCCAGCCATGGGCGCGTGCCGATCGGAGTGCCCTACCCCGCCCGCGTCGCCGGCCCGATCACGCGCAGCGCCAGCGATGCAGCGCTGATGATGTCGGTGCTGAGCCAACCCGACTGGCGCGACCACATGAGCCTGCCGGCTGAACGTATCGAGTGGCTGTCACTGGAGCGCGAGCTGCGTGGTTTGCGCATCGGTCTGATGCTCGATGCGGGCTGGGGCTTGCCTTGCGAGCCAGAGATCCTGGCCGCGATCACGGCGGCCGCTCAAGCCTTCGAACTTGCTGGCGCCATCGTTGAGCCGCTGGCCCCCTTCGTCGACTGCGAAATGGCCAACGGCATCGATCGCTTCTGGCGCACCCGTGCGTGGGTCGACCTGCAAGCGTTCGATGCACGACAACAACGCCGCGTACTGCCCTTTATCGTCGCGTGGGCCGAGGGCGGTGCGAACCTCAGCGGAGTTGAGGTCCTGCGCAGCTATCACCAGACGCTGGCAATGCGCGCGGCGACGGTGGCCGCCTGCCAGCCCTTCGATTTCGTGCTTTCGCCCGTCGCGCCGATACCGGCATTTGCCGCCGAGCTGCCCTGCCCGACCAACGATCCCGCACGGCCGTTCGAGCACATCGCCTACACCCTGCCCTTCAACATGAGCGAGCAGCCCGCAGCGAGCATCAACGCCGGGTACACCGCCAGGGGCCTGCCAATCGGCCTGCAGATCGTCGGACGGCGCTTTGACGATCTCGGGGTGCTTCAGTTGGGTCAGGCCTGGGAGCAAATGCGGCCGGCGCAGCGACCCTGGCCAATGTCGTAGCAATTGCACCGACCCGCGCGCGCCGCGCACAGGCACGCCAGTTGCCCACTGCAACTCACCAGCGGGCCCGACCGAATCCCCTGATTCATGTGCCTGTAATCAATCGCCGGCACCTTGCGTTGCGTCCATGTGGCAAACGGCAACAGGTCAACGTGATGGGCTTCACAAGCTCGGTGACTACCTCTCTGTAACCACTTGCGATGAGCGGCCACAGCGCGCATTCTCGCTACCTACGGCAAGGAGTATTCAGCCATGAGCGAACTCGACAAGACCCTGAATCAGCTGACACTCGAGCAGCACCTGCTGGCTGCAGTTTTCCTGCTGGGTTACGGCACGGCACTGGGCTCGCTGTTCGGACCGACCGGCCGACGTCGCGCGTTGTTGGTGGCGATGCTGGCGGCGGTTGGGTTTGCCGCACTGACCCAACCCTGGGAGCACGGCGTCCTCCTGGTGCTTTGTGCCATCGGCGGTGTGGGCCTGTTCATCGCCGTGGCTTCGGCGCTCAGTGCGATCGCGGCATTGAATCGTCGGGTTGCAACACCACCGAATTCGTTTCGCACCGGCGGCTCGTCGCCTGACTTGCGTGACGCGGCAGCGAAAGCAGTGGCCCGTGCGGCGCACGCGGTCAAACGCCGCAGACGCCACCGGACGACCTGAGGCTGACATCCCGTTTCCATCGCAGGCGCTGTTGAGCAGCGTCGATGGCATCACCGCATCTCTTGCTTGGCACTTCGTGCCTGTTGCCCACACTTCACACCCATGACCACTTTCCTGCTGCGCTACCTCTCTGCGCTGTTGCTGGTTTCGCAAGGCGTTTGCATGACGGTGGCCGTGGCCGCTGACGAATTTCTGCCGCCAGAGCAGGCATTTCGCTTCGAGGCCCGCACGATCGATGCGAACCAGGTCGAGGTTGTCTTCAACGTGGCCGACGGGTACTCCCTGTACCGAGAACGTTTTGCTTTCGCTGCAGCCCCCGCCGCAGTGAAGCTTGGCAAGCCGGTGATCCCACCAGGTCAGTTCAAATTCGACGAGAACTTTGGCAAGAACCTCGAAACCCACCGCGGCCGCGTCGTGATCCGGCTGCCGATCGAATCCGCGACTGCTGCATTCACACTCACCGTGACCAGTCAGGGATGCGCCGACGCGGGCCTGTGCTACGCACCAATGCAGAGTTCGGCACGGTTATCACTGACCAAGGCAAGCAGCAAGGCCGGCCAGTGATACTCGAGCGCTATGCCGACGAGCAGAACGCGGTGCTCAACAAACCTCGTCAGTCGTCACTTCGAAGCGGGTCAGCGCATTCGGCCCGAAAGTCATCGTGATCGGCACATCGCCCGCATCGCGCCCGTAAGCCATCACCACGCGGCCGATGCGCGGCGTGTTGTGGCGTGCGTCGAAGGTATGCCACGCACCGCCCAGATACACCTCGAACCAGGCACTGAAATCCATCGGATAGCGAACCGGCGGAATACCGATGTCGCCGAGGTAGCCGGTCGCGTAGCGCGCGGGAATGTTCATGCAGCGGCACAGGGTAACGGCCAGATGGGCGAAGTCGCGGCAGACGCCGGTCCGCTCGTGAAAGCCTTGCAGCGCGCTGCGATTGGATCGGGCCTGGTTGTAGTCGAAGCGGATGCGCTGGTTCACAAAATCGCAGATCGCCTGCACGCGGCCCCAACCCATCGGGCTGCCGCCGAACTGCGTCCAAGCGAAACCCAAGAGGTCACTGTCGACCTCGCAGTAGCGGCTGGGCAGTAAGAATTGCAGCACCTCTGTCGGCAATTCTTCCGGCGCGTGCTGATAGGCGTCGAAGTACACCGCATCGGCCAGTCCGGTGTCACGAACGATGGCCTGGTTTGTCAGGCGCACCGCCGACACATGCGGCGGCACCTGGATCCGACCGCAGCGATTACCAAATCCGTCGAAGTACTCGGTGGCGACCAGTCCCGGCTGCAGATGCACGTTCTCCGGCGCCTGCAGGTCGTGCTCGCGGCTCGGGTGAACACGCAGCAGGTAGATCAGCGCTGTCGGCGCGGTGACCGCGAGCTCGATGTCGTAGCCGATGCGGATGAGCATGAGGATTCCAGTGTGTTGCCTGCTGCAACGCAACATTCGTGCTCGGCAGGAGAGGCGAAGGTCTACATCGGACGCCTCACTCCACCACCTTCACCAGTTGCCCCGGCTTCGGCTCACCACCGCCGTAAACGCCGTTGATCAACCTGAGCTGCTGCTCCGCCGCCTGCGCCAGCGGTGACTTCTTTGCCAGCGATGCAAAACCACCTCCGGGGCCGCCCGGGTATGGCACGGTTTTAATCACCCAGGGCCGCGCTGCGGCCCGGTCGGCAGCGGTCAGCGCGCGAAACGAGGCCTCGGCCTCCCGCATCTGGCGGTAGGCGCGCCTGAGGGCCTGGGCGTCCTTCGAGACATAGCCCAGCAGGTAGTTCTGGGCGCCGGGCCCGCTGACGATGGTGGCTTCGAAGGACTGTGGCTGGCCTTGCTGGTCGCTGCGCACGCCCACGACATGCGTCGCCGACAAGCCATTGAGCGTCAGCGGTTCGACGCGGCCGCTGATGGGCGCGAGCACATTGCGCACGATCTCCGCGTGTGAGCTGCCCGCCTTGGCCGGTACCAGCTTGACCACCAGCCCGGCCGCGCCTTCCGCGTTGACGAGCGTGATCGCTTCCTTGCTGTTCTGGATTTTCCAGCCCGCTGGCGCGGTCAACGCAATGCCAAGTTCCTCGTGATAGAAATTCTGTCCCCGGGTCAGCCCTTGCTCGGGGCTTTCGCCGTAGGTCATGCCATTGATGGCCTTCAGGTATCGGTTGCGGCTGTCGTCGAGGTAGGTGCCCTGATAGCCATTGGCGATCTGCGTTATTTCTTCCAGCCGCTGGTCGTTGCTGGGGTGCGAGGCCAGCCAGTTGCTGTGCGGTGACGGCGTGCGGCCTTCGGCGCGCGCCAGGTCGTCGGCGAAACGTTCCTGGTTCTTCAGCACCTTGATCACATCGACCATGTTGCGGGGGTCGTAACGGCTGCGAGACAGGTACTCGGCGCCGAGCTGGTCGGCTTGCAACTCCTGCTCGCGGCCGTAGCTGGCGATGTAGCCCGCAGCCACGCCTTGCGACACCTGGCCCACCACTCGACCTGCACCGGGCACGCCCGCGCCCTCCAAGGCCACCCCCAGCAAGGTGGCCGCCAGCACGCTCAAGCCGGCCGTCTGCTGTCGCGTCGCGCGCTGCGCACCGTGGCGGGCGGTGACGTGCCCGATCTCGTGGCCGATGACACCGGCCAGATCGGCCTCGCTGTCCATGTAGGCCATGATCCCGCGCGTCACGTAGACATAGCCGCCAGGCAACGCGAAGGCGTTGATCTCCGGGCTGTCCAGCACCGTGAAATGCCATTCCAGTTCACTGCGCTCAGACTGGCTGGCCAGACGCTGGCCGATGTCATTCACATAGGCCTGCAGCTTGGCGTCGGGATAGACACCGTACTCCTGCAGCACCTGCGCGTGTCCCTTCTTGCCTTCGGCGATCTCGCTCGCCACGCTCATCACCGTGCGCTCCTGCAAGCCGGTGACCGGGTTGGTCACGGTGGACGTCGCACAACCGCTCAGCAAGGCTGCAGAGAAATACAAGGACAAGGCGAGGCAACGAGAGCGCACGGACGACTCCGGACATGGGTGCAGCGCCGCGCACAGTGCGCCTCACCCACCAGCGCCACAGTTTAGTTTCGGCTGCTGGTTCAACGTCAGGTGCCTACCGAGGTGCCTCAGAAATCGGCGGCGAGCCTGTCCTGAAACTCACAACCGAAGCCTGTAGGACGGCGCCGATGGCGCATCGAGGTGGCCTCTGATGCCGGCGCCACCCTGCAACTGCGCACACTGGCTCCACACTTTTCAGGAGCCCCCATGTCCAAGACACACACTGATTCCCGCAGCACGTCCGACAGCGTCGCGCCGCACTTGAAACAGCCAGGCGTCGTCACACAGGAGTACGGCACCATCGTCAAACTGCCGAACGGCCTGTCCGAATCCGTTTGCACCAAGAGCGTCGCGCTGTTGAACCAGACGCTGGCCGACACGATGAGCCTGCGCGACCTGTACAAGAAGCACCACTGGCAGGTAGTCGGCCCGACCTTTGATCAGTTGCATCTGCTGTTCGACAAGCACTACGAGGCGCAGGCTGAACTGGTGGATCTGGTGGCCGAACGCATCCAGGTGCTGGGTGGCGTGACTCTGGCGATGGCCGCTGACGTGGCCGAAACCACGCGCATCCCACGCCCACCCCGGGGCCGAGAGCCTGCACTGGTGCAGCTCTCACGGCTGGCCGAAGCGCACGAGATGATCATCATTGCGGCGCGCAAGAACGCCGAGATCGTGGCTGACACCGGAGATTCGGGTACCAACGACTTGCTGGTCAGCGATGTGCTGCGCACCAATGAACTGCA
>CANHNO010000022.1 GCA_947462065.1 Burkholderiales bacterium
AACGAGAAGAAGGGATTGACCTTCGCTCGTGGGCTGCGCTCCATCCTGCGTCACGACCCGGACCGCATCATGGTCGGCGAGATCCGCGACCCCGAAACCGCGCAGATCGCCATCCAGGCCGCACTGACCGGTCACCTGGTGCTGTCGACGGTGCACGCCAACAATGTGTTCGACGTCATCGGCCGTTTCACCCACATGGATGTCGACCCGTACAGCTTTGTGTCGGCGCTGACCGGTGTGCTGGCCCAGCGGCTGGTGCGCGTCAACTGCGTTCACTGCAGCGAGCCGGTGACGGTTGACGAACAAGCATTGCAAGAGGCGCTGATCGACCCGGTGCGCATCGAGTGCCGCGTGCTGAAAGCTGGCCGTGGCTGCGGAAAGTGTCGTGGCACCGGCTTCAAGGGGCGCAAGGCGGTTGGTGAGCTGCTGATGCTCGACGACGCGTTGCGCGAGTTGATCGTGGCCCGCGCGCCGGTGCGGCAAATCAAGGAGGCAGCGCGGCGCAATGGCACGCGCTTCCTGCGTGATGCGGCGGTCGAACTGTTCCTGGATGGGCTCACTACGCTGGACGAGGTCAATCGTGTCACGCTCGTTGCCTGATCGCCTGCGCGCCCTGCTGCCGACAGGACGGCGGTCTGCGGTCGAGTTGCGACTCACCGACCCGCGACCAGAAGGCATCGAACAGCAGCTTGACGCGTTGGCGCTGCCGGCTGGCACCCGACTGACCTGCATCTTGGCGGGTGAGGGCGTGCGCTATCGGATCGTGCCATGGCGCGACCAACTGAGCCGCCCGGCACAGCGTCAGCTGCTGGCCGAGCAATGCTTCCTTGAAGCCTACGGTGACGCGGCACGCGGCTGGACCGTCCGACAGCATGCGACACGGTACGGCGCCGCGACGTTGGCGTGCGCCATCGACACCGCTGTGCTCGACCAGCTCACGGCGCAGTCGCGAGCGCGTCGCCTGACGCTGGTGAGCGTGCAACCGGCCCTGATGCACAGCTACAACCTCGCGCGGCACACGATGTCGGCGGGCCTGCACTGGTTTGTGTCCCTCGACGCCGTCTCGACAACGCTGCTGCTGCAGTCGCCGACCGAGCCACTGCTGGTGAAGCGAGTGCCATTGTCTGCACTCGACCTGTCGGACACGCTCGATCGTGAATGGTTCGCGCTGGGCATGGAGGCGCCCCCCTGTGCGGTCTATGTCGTGCGTTCGGACGCGGTTTCACTGCCGTCGCTTCAAGGCGATGCGTCCCCCTGGTCGTTCGTTGACCTGACGCCTTCAGGCTCGGCCTCAACATCGACGCCTCTCCCCACGGCCATGTCGAAGGTCTTGCCGGCATGACGCCCGCCGCGTTGCAGCTCGACTTCGCGCAACCGCCAGCGTCCCGCGCGCGATGGATCGGCTGGCTGGTGCTTGCGGTGGCCGTGCCTGTGGTTGTTCTGACATCCGAGGCCTACAGCCGAGCCGACCAGACCTGGGAACTGGCGCAAAGCCGTCATGCGCATCTGCAGGGCCGCCTGCGGGCCGACAGTCCGCAGCGTACGGCCGTGCCGCCCGACGCGTCGACACTGGCCGCGATCCGCCGCGCCAATGCGGTCATCGATCAGCTCTCGGTGCCCTGGGCTGATCTGTTCCATGCGGTCGAGGCCGCCGATGCGCGCGGGCTCGGGGTGCTGTCCCTGACGCCGAACGCGCGCGACCGGACGCTGCGTCTGGCGGGTGAAGCGCGTTCGATGGGCGAGCTTCTGGCGTATGTGGAGCGCATGGCCGCCCAGCCTGCGCTGCGGCAAGTCCACCTGCTGGGCTACAGCACGTCGGTGCGCGATGGCGTGTCGGTGGTCTCGTTCACCTTGGCGGCAACATGGCGACAGCCCTGACTCGGGCGCGCTGGCAGGGCGCGCAGTGGCTGCGTGGCATCGGCCTGCCAGGCTGGGTCGGGCTCGCACTCGGGCTCATCTGTGTGGTCTCCGTCTGGGCCCTGATCGAACCCATGCATACCGGAGCGCGGCAACTCGATGCCGAGAGCGATCTGCTGGCGCAGCGCGCTGCGGCGCGAGCGATGTCGACACCAGCAGCCGATTCGACGCCGCAGCAGCAGCTGGCCCTGTTCGAGCAGCGCTTTGCGGGCGAGCAAGCCATCACACCGACAGTGGCTCGCTTGCAAGCAGCCGCGCAGCAGCGGGGATTCATGCTCGACCAGGCCGAGTTCAAGCTCTCGAGCGAGACCGCCGAACCCCTGGCGCGCTATTCGATCCTGCTGCCGATCAAGGCCGATTACCGAGCGCTGCGCCGGTTCAGCCACGATGCGCTCCGAGAGATGCCGGCGCTGGCGCTCGACGAGGTGAATCTGCGCCGCAGTGATCCGAACTCGCCGCTCCTAGATGCGCAGCTGCGCTTCGTGCTGTTCCTGACCAAGCCGACGGCATCGCCGCCGGCAAGTGCTGCGGTGGTGGGCTCGGCGAGTGTCGCCGCGGCCATCGCGAAATGAGTACCCTGCGATGGCCGACATGACGCCCGCGCGCAAACGCATGGCCATCCTGATCGTCGTGGTCGGCAGTGCCTTGATCGGTGAGCGCGTGGTCGCGCTGCTGGGCGACGGCGCCGAGGTGGTCGCGCCCAGCGCGAATTCGCCGACCCGCCTGCGTGCCAAGTCGCGCGACACGGCATCGAATGCCGCGCCGGACGCCTCGGCCGTTGGCGTGCAGCTCGGCCGGCTCGACGCGCGGCAGCGCTCACTGGCCGACGATGCCGATGACGACAGCGCAGCGCCGACGACCTTGTTCGACGCCGTGTCCTGGCAACCGCCAGCTGCCGAGGTCGTCGCCGAGCCGCCACCGGATCCTGTCGCGCCGCCATTCCCGTATGCCTACCTGGGCGGCCTGTCGGAAGAGGGCGTGCGCACCACGTTTTTCACCCAGGGCGACCGCGTCCTGCCCGTCAAGGCCGGCGACACCGTCGATGCGGTCTATCGCGTCGAGCAGATGAATGAACAACACATGACGCTGACCTACCTCCCGCTCAACGAGAGCCTGACCGTCACCTTCCGGAGCGGGAGATGAGCAAGCTGCGCAGTCCATATTCACGCGTGCGCTCGATCACCGCAGGCTGCCTCGCCTTGATCGCTCTTGCCGCGCTGACTGCCTGCGCACCAGGCAGCGAATTCGTGCGCCAGGGCCAGCAGCTGATCGAAAAGGGCCAGGTCGAGGAGGGCCTGTCGCAGATCGAGAAGGGCATCGGCCTCGAGCCTGAGAACCGACAGTACCGGATGCTGGTGATCCGCCAGCGTGAAACACAGATCGGCCAGCTGCTGGTCAAGGCCGATGGCCTGCGCGACGGTGGCCAGTTGGAAGACGCTGCCGCGCTTTACCGACGCGTCCTTGGTCTCGAAGCTGGCAACTTGCGCGGGCGAACAGGCCTGGACGAAGTGGAGTCGCTGCGCCGCCAGCAGCAGCGTGTCGATGAGGCGCAATCGCTGATCGCTCAGGACCGACGTGACGAGGCGATGCGGCGCCTGCGCCAGGTGCTCTCCGAAAACCCGAAGCAAGCGCGTGCGCTGGCGCTGAAGCGCCAGATCGACGAGCAGGCGGTGCGATCTGCCGAGGCGCTGCCGCCCTCGCTGAAGGCCAGCCTGCGCAAGCCGGTTTCTCTGGACTTCCGTGACGCGAACCTGAAGACGGTTTTTGAGGCTCTGTCGCGGACCACTGGCATCAATTTCGTGTTCGACCGCGAAGTGAAGCCCGATATCAAGGTCACCTTGTCGGTGGCCAACCTCAGCATCGATGACGTGGTGGGCGTGCTCACCGTCACCAACCAGCTTGAGCGCAAGGTGCTCAATGACAACACGGTGCTGATCTACCCGAACACCGCCGCCAAGCAGAAGGACTACCTGGACTTGAGCGTCAAGACCTTCTACCTGGCGAACGCCGAAGCCAAGACGGTGCTGACGATGCTGAAGACCGTGCTCAAGACCAAGGACTTGTACGCGGATGAAAAGCTCAACAGCCTCACGATGCGAGACACGCCCAGCGCGATCGCCCTGGCCGGCAAGCTGATCGCGCAGCAGGACCTGGCCCAACCGGAGGTGCTGCTCGATGTCGAAGTGCTGGAAGTCAAGCGCTCGCGCTTGACGGAGATCGGCGTCGAACCGCCGGGCAAGTTCACGCTGCTGAACATCGTGCAGAACCCGGCGACGGTGGTCTCCACCGCCACCGGCAACACCACGGTGCAGAACAACACTCTGACGACCACGCAGTTGACGGCAGATCGGCTGCGCGGTATCCGCGGCTCCAGCATCGGCATCGACAACCCGGCGGTGAACCTGCGCGCCGAAAATGGTGACACCAACATCCTCGCCAACCCGCGCATCCGAGTGCGTAACCGCGAGAAGGCGCAGATCCTGATCGGCGATCGCGTGCCGGTGATCACCACCACGGCCACAGCCAACGTCGGCGTCTCCGAATCCGTGACTTACCTGGATGTCGGACTGAAGCTGGACGTCGAGCCGAACGTGTTCCTCGACAACGAGGTCGGCGTCAAGGTCAGCCTGGAAGTCAGCAACATCGTGCGTGAAGTGCGCAGCCGTTCGGGTGGCCTGACTTATCAGATCGGCACCCGCCTCGCGACCACCACGCTGCGTCTGAAGGATGGCGAAACCCAGGCCCTGGCCGGGCTGATCAGCGACGAAGATCGACAGGCGGCGACCGGGCTGCCCTGGTTGATCGACCTGCCGGTGCTGGGTCGCTTGTTCTCCAGCGAGAAAAGCGACCGCAGCAAGACCGAGATCGTGCTGCTGATCACGCCGCGCGTGGTGCGCAACCTGGCCATTGCCACGCCTGATCGCAATGAGCACCTTGGCGGTACCGAAGCTGCTGTCGGCGCACTGCCACTGCGCGTTCAGGGGGCAGGAAAGTTGGCGATGCCGGCGGGCGGAGGCCCGCGTCGCACTGGCGATGCACCGAACACTGAGCAAGTTCAAACGCCAGAGTCAGAGCCAGAGCCGGTGCCTGATGTGCCACCGCCGCCGCCTCCCACTTCGCCATGACATCGCTCGCCATCTCTGACCGTCGAGCTGCGAATCGTCGCGCCCTGGACCCCTGCGCTCGTGGCTTCACGCTGATCGAACTGCTGATCACCGTCGCCATCCTCGCGTTGCTGGCCGGTGGTGCGATGAGTTTTGCCAGCCTGGCGGTTCAGCGTACTCAGGAGCAGGAATTGCGCAGTTCGCTGCGGCAGATCCGGGAGGCGATCGATGCCTACAAGGTGGCGGCCGATACCGGGCGCATTGCCAAGGCCGCCGACGCGTCGGGCTACCCGCCGACGCTGAGCGCATTGGTCGAGGGCGTGCCCGATGCCGGCAGCGCACAGGCGAAGAAGCTCTATTTCATGAGACGCCTGCCGCGCGACCCGATGGCCGATCCGGCACTGCCGGCCGATGCGTCGTGGGGCCTGCGCAGTTACGAGAGCGACGCCAACAACCCACAGCCCGGCTCCGATGTGTTCGATGTGTATTCGTTGTCGCCGAAGACCAGCATCGGCGGTCGGCCGTACCGTGAGTGGTGAGCAGCGTGCATCTCAGGCCGACGCGTTTGAAACGCACAACGGGCTTCACCCTGATCGAGTTGATGGTGGTGATGTCCATCATCGCGACCCTGCTGACGCTGGCGCTGCCACGCTACTTTCACAGTGTCGAGCGCAGCCGCGAGGCGGTGCTGAAGCAGGACCTTCACATCATGCGCGACGCGATCGACAAGTACCTCGCGGATCGTGGTCGCTACCCGCAGACCCTGGACGAGCTGGCTGAAAAGCGCTACCTGCGCAGCGTCCCGCCGGACCCCATCACCGAAAGCTCATCAACCTGGATCACATTGCCGCCCCCGGAGGGTGAAGTGCGCGAAGGCGTGTACGACGTGCGCAGCGGAGCCCCCGGCAACAGCCTCGATGGCGAACCGTATGAAAGCTGGTGATTGACGCGCCGCTACCGACGTGATCTCCAGGGTGTCGTCGATCAACAAACTGTCACTATCGACGTTTACCGTCAGGGACTTGCACAAAGTGCCAATGCGTGACGTTCCTTGCTCGCGCTGCGAATGTGTCTACGAGGATGTTCCAACGTGAGTGAATCCCCCAGGCTCAATGACGCCGATCGCGGCCGATACGCAGATGCGGTCGAGGCGTCGTTCCTGGTGTCGAGTCGACAGCAGTTCTTTGTCTGGAGCCAGAGTTCCGTCCAGTCGCTGATCCCTCATGAGATCCTGATCTGCGGCATCGAGGATGGTTCGCGACAAGGCATGGCAGTGCATCGATTCACCGCCAGCCGATACTTTCGGCAAGAACACTTCGACATCGTCGCCGACCCGATGACCGGCTTGATGCCAAGGCTGATGGCTGCTGCAGAAGGCACCCGCTCCAGTGTCATCTTCTGTCCGTTCGCCAAGGGCAAGTCGGCCGATGACGAACTGCTGATGCTGGTGCGCGACAACGAGTTGAAGAACCTGGCCGCGCAACTGGTCAGGGGTACGCGCGGCAAGTACGAGGCGTTCTATGCGTTCTCGCGGCTGTCGGGACGACTCGACGAGCGCCTGGGCTACATCATCGAGTTGCTGGTGCCTCACCTGCACAACGCCTTCCTGCGGGTGCTGGCCGCCGAACGCGAAGCCTCCGGCTCCCAGACGATTCGCTCGGGTCGTCTGGTCACGCCCAGGCAGGAGGAGATTCTCAACCTCATCAAGAGTGGCAAGACCAATTCCGAGATTGCCGAGTTGCTGAGTTGCAGCCCCTGGACGATCAAGAACCATATCCAGGCGATCCTGCGCAAGCTCGACTCGAACACCCGAACGCATGCCATCTCACGTGCCATGAGCCTGGGCATCCTGCACCCCGACTGACGCCATGGTGCTGTCTCAACGAGGGCGAACCCACCAGCGCAGCCGAGGCTTCACCTACCTCGGGGTGCTGTTTCTCATCAGCGTGCTGGGGATCACTGCCGCCGCGGCCGGCGTGGTCTGGAGCATCGCTGGGCAGCGCGATGCCGAGCGTGAACTGGTGTTCGTAGGCCGTCAGTTCGTCTCTGCCATCGAAAGTTATCGGGCGCGTTCGACGGATCCCGTGCTCACTTATCCACGCCAACTCGAAGACCTGCTGCGCGATGACCGCAGCATCACCCCGCAACACCACTTGCGCCGCCTCTATGTCGACCCGATGACCGGCGACTCGAAATGGGGGCTGATCCGCTTGCCGGACGGTGGCATCGTCGGCGTGCACAGCCTGTCTGATCGCAAGCCTTATCCGCGCGCCTTCGTGGTCGCCGGGTTTCCGGCGCCTTCGTCGACCTCGTATCAGGAATGGCGATTCGTTGCGCCGAGCGCGGCCGATACGGTGGCAGCGATCACGGTGCCCAAATCGGGGGCCTCGCGGTAGCCCCTCTGCCGCCTGGCATCGACGAATTGTCACGATGTGACGAAATAATGCATTAATGGCCTTTTCCCGTCGTCATGGATTTCCGTCGCCGTCAGCCTGGCGACGTCTCGCTGCTTTCCTGTTGCTGTCGATCGCTTTCGGCGTGCACGCACAGGCAGATCCGCCCGCAGACCCTCCCACGCCTCGCTTCGACGTGTTCGAGTACCGCGTCGAAGGCAACTCGGTGTTGCCCCTTGAACGCATAGAGCGCGCGGTCTATCCGTTTCTGGGGGAGCAACGCACCGTCGCCGATGTCGAATCGGCGCGCGTCGCGCTCGAAGCCGCTTACCGCACTGCGGGCTACGGCACGGTGGTGGTCGACACGCCCGAGCAACGCATCACCGACGGCGTGGTGACCCTGCAGGTAGTGCAGGCGCCGGTGTCACGGCTTCGCGTGGTGGGCGCGCAGTACTACTCGCAAGGCCGCATCCTCGACAAGGTGCCTGCGCTGGCCGAAGGCACGGTGCCCAATTTCAATGTGGTGACCGCGCAACTCGCCACCGTCAACCGCTCGGCCGACCGCCGCGTCACGCCATTGCTGCGCCCGGGCAAGGCGCCCGGCACCACCGAAGTCGACCTGACGGTCGAAGACAAGTTTCCGCTGCATGGCAGCCTCGAGCTGAACAACAAAGCCAGCCCCAACACCACCTCAACGCGTTTGCAGGCCTCGCTGCGCTATGACAACCTGTGGCAGCGCGAACACAGCATCAGTGGCCAGGTGCAGGTGTCGCCCGAAGACACCAGCGAGGTCAAGGTGTTCTCGGGTTCCTACACCGTGCCCACTGGCAGCGGGCTGCTGGTGTTCTCGTACACCCGCTCCAACAGCAACACCGTTGCCGGGGTTGGCGGCACCACCATCTTCGGACGCGGCAGCATCTACGGCCTGCGCAGCATCTGGCTGCTCGACGGCACCGATACGCTGAACCACTCCATCACGCTGTCTGCTGACTACAAGGACTTCACGGAGAGCGTCACTGTCGGCAGTGAAGCTGGCTTCAGCACGCCGATCCATTACCTTCCGTTCGGCGCCAGCTACGCCGCCACGATGGTCGACAAGGACGGCTATTGGCAGACTGGCGGCGGGCTGAACTTCGCGCTGCGCGGGCTGGCGAGCAAGCAGACTCAGTTCGACGACAAGCGCTTCAAGGCGCAGAACAACTTCGTGATCGCGAAGCTCAACCTCGCGCGAACGCAGAACCTGCCGCGCGGCTTCACGCTGTTCGGCTCCCTGGAAGCGCAGTTCAGCGACCAGCCCTTGATCAGCAACGAGCAGTTCGTGGCCGGTGGCGTCGATAGCGTGCGCGGCTACCTCGATGCCACTGCGGTGGGCGACAAGGCCTGGCGCACCTCGCTCGAACTGCGCACCGGCAACCTGGCTCCCGAGGGGGGCGTGTGGCTCGGGTCGCTGACAGCGCACACCTTCTTCGACGGTGCCTGGCTGCGCCTCAAGGACTCACTGCCCGCGCAACGCAACCGCGACACGCTGACCAGCGTCGGCCTCGGGATGCGCCTGCAAGCTCGCCGGTACGCCAGCCTGTCGCTCGATGTGGGCTGGCCGCTGCACGACGCTGGACAGACGCGTGCAGGCGATGCGCGGGTGCACGCCAGCGGCGTGATCGAGTTCTGAATCCAGAAGCCGGGTCTCTCTCAGGGCCGCCGCGAGGTAGAGCATGTCCGCGTTGAAAGCGTTGGGCCACGAGCGATTGCTGCAAGCCCAGCGCCTTCTGGCCAGCGGACAGCACCAGGGTGTTGAAGCGTTGCTGGCCCCTGCACTCGAGCGTGCCGCGCTGCGGCCCGAAGCCAACTATCTGCTCGCGATCGCTGCGATCTTTGCCAACGATCCGCCTTCCGCGGTCGATCGCGCGAGCAAGGCGGTGGCAGGCTCTCCGCGTGAACCGCGCTACCACTTTACGCTGGGCCGCGCGCACAAGGCCGCTAGCAACCTCGACGGCGCCGAATCAGCCTACCGACGGGCCATCGCGCTCGATGCGGCTTATGTAGACGCCATGGTCAGCCTGGGCATCGTGCTCAAGACGCGCGGCGACGCCGACGGCGCGATTGCGTTGTACGACCGCGCATTGGCGCTCGCGCCTCGCTCGGCCGCGGCTCACGCCAATCGTGCCAACGCACTGGCGCTGCGCGCCTTCCAGGCCAGCGAGCACGCACGAGACGAGCCGCCCAGCGTCGAGGTGATCGAAGGCGCCGCCCGCGCTGCCGCGCTCGACCCGAAGAACCCTGCGCTTCTGCGCAACCACGCCGTCTTGCTGATGCGTGCCACACGGCGGGCAGAGGCTGCGTCGTTGCTCAACGACGCCTTGTCGATCGACCCCACGCACCCCGAGACCTGCCTCAATCTGGGGGCGTGCCTGCGCGGCATGGGCGACGACAAGCTGGCCATCGAGGTCTATGAAAAGTGGCTCAGCCTCAATCCGCCCCATGCAGTGGTGATGCGTTCGCTGGCAGCGCTGCTCACGCGATTTGGCCATGTCGATGCCGCCCGCGAACTGGCCGAGAAGTCCGCCGCACTCGACCTCGATGCCTATTCCGTCATGCAACTCGGTGGCACGCTGTTCCAGTCGCGGCGTCATCAAGAGGCCATGGCGCACTGCCTGCGCGCCATCGAGATGTCGGGTGGTCGACCCGATCTGCACTCGCAGATGCTGTTGAACGCCAACTATCTTCACGAAGATCCGCAAGCCCTCTTCGACCTGCACGCGGGATTTGGCAAGCTGTTGCCGCAGCACACCCCGTCGCGGCCGGCCTGGCGGCCATTGCAGCAGGGCGAACGCCTGAAGGTCGGCTATGTGTCGGGTGACTTCGTTCGCCACTCGGTGTCGTTTTTTCTTGGCGGCTTGCTCGAGTTTCACGACAAGTCGCGCTTCGACATCACCTGCTACCACAACCTGGGCTGGGGTGACGCCACCACCGAGCGTCTGAAGTCGTACGGCCACCGCTGGGTCGATTGCGACGGCCTCTCTGACGACCAACTCGCCCGGCAAATCCAGGAGGACGGCATTCACCTGCTGATCGACCTGGCGGGCCACACCGCGCGCTCGCGGCTGCTCATGTTCAGCCGCGGCGCCGCACCGGTGCAGCTCACCTATCTGGGCTATCCCACCATCAGCGGTGTGCCGACCAACGACTTCCGCATCACCGATGCGGTCATCGACCCCGAGCCTGCCGACATGCCGGCGTTTGCTTACGAGGCCCCTTTGCGACTGGGCCGCAGCATGTTCTGCTATCGGCCGGACGAACAACCGCCCATCGGCGAGGCCCCGTGCCTGCGCAACGGATTCGTCACCTTCGGATCCTTCAACAACATCGCCAAGGTCACCGACCACACGCTCGACGTGTGGGCACAGGCAATGAACGCGGTGCCGGGCTCGCGGTTGCTGCTCAAGGCCGCTGCCATGGCGCAGCCGTCCAACCGCGACAACATCGAACGTTTCATGGCCTCGCGCGGCATTGCGCCCGACCGCCTGACGCTGCAACCCTGGATCGCAGGCAAGAGCACCCACCTCGAGATGTACAACGGCATCGACGTGGCGCTCGACACCTTTCCGTACAACGGTGCCACCACCACCTGCGAGGCCTTGTGGATGGGCGTGCCCGTGGTCACCTTGCGGGGGCGTACCCATACATCGCGCATGGGTGCGTCCATCCTGCAGGCCATCGGCAAGACCGAGTGGGTGGCCGACAGCGACGCCCGGTTCGTGCAGATTGGGGCGGGCCTGGCCGCCGATGCCGCCGCCCTGTCGACATGGCGCCAGGCTGCTCGCGCCCATGTGCAGCAATCGGGTCTTTTTGACCAGCGCGGCTTTGCTCTCGACTTTGAACAGACCCTTCAGCGCGCCTGGGCCGTCGCTGGCAGCCGCGCCTCTCAGCTGGCAACCCATCAGCCGCTGCTTCAGACGCCGGAATAGTCCGAACGGGCCATTCTCGGCCGCATTCGCGTCACGCCCGAGACACGCCTCCGTGGTCTCTTCAAGTTTCGTGCGCAACAGCCCTCATGCCGGCCGCCGTGCAACTAGGCCAGAAGGGCTATGTTTGGGTAAATCGCACGTGTAGCGGTGACACAGGAGATTTCTAGAGTCATGGGTATCGGAAGGTTCCCGTTTCAGGGAGGCATACCGAAGCTGGACCGGAGGCTTTGCTTGTTTCAGTTACCGGAACGGCACAGCGTTATCCCTACATCAACCCAGGAGAGAACTCAACATGAAATTCAATCTCAAGATGATCGCCGCCGCAGCCGCGCTGGCATCGATGGCCGGCGCCGCACAAGCGAACATCACCACCTCGAACACGCAAAGCGGGTCCCTGGTTCTGACGGTCTTCAACACCTCGACCAGCGCCTACTACATGCGCGACCTGGGCTTCACGCTCAGCAGCTTCCTGCCGACCGGCGCGCTGAATTCGGTGGGCTTCACTGGCTCGTCGATCATCGGTGACAAGACCCCTGAAGCCGGCCTGCTCCTCAACGCCGGAAACACCACGAACTTTGGTGATGCCTCTTTCAGCACCTGGTACGGCGCTCAAACGCCTGCCGACGTGAAGTGGTTCGTCAACGCTGTGGACACCATCTCTGCGACCGCCACCGGTGTCTCGCGCATCATCACCTCGTCGGTGAACACGGCTGAGACTGCTTCCAACGGTCAAATCACCAACTTCATCGGTGCATCCCGGGCCGGCGGCCTGGAGGCGTTCTTCAACCCGGGCACCTTGTCGAAGACAGGCAGTGACGCCGCCGCCTCGTGGGCTACCAACATGGATCTGGGTGCCGATGGCCTGGCCGCAGTGGGTCAGAGCGCCAGCCTGTTCTATTTCACACGCACTGCGGCAACCGGTGGCACCTCGACGCTGGGCAACGGCGGCCGTTACGGCAACAGCGAGAACTTCGCTTCCTTGAATCTGGCTGCCAATGGCGACTTCACCTACTCGGTGGCTTCGGTCTCGGCAGTGCCGCTTCCCGCCAGCGCCTGGCTGATGGGTGCCGGTCTGCTGGGCCTGGGCGGCGTCATGCGCCGTCGCAAGGCGGCAGCCCAAGCCGTCTGAACTGGCGGCCCGCTCGGAGAGTGGGCCGTCCTTGATCCGCTGTCAGTAACCCTGTCTTTTGGGCAGGGTTCGGACCGCTGTATGCCTTGTCAACACCTTGTACTGAAGGAAATCCCATGAAACTGACCCATATCTCGATGGCTGTGGCCAGCCTGTGTGCCGTTGCAGCCACGCCGTCTTTCGCGCTGACCGCCAACCAATACACCAACACTGGCGAGTTCGCTGGCGACACCATGAACATCCGCGCGTCGGGTGCCACGGCCGTCGATCCAGGCTTCTTTGCCTCGGCTCTGCGCCTGTGCCTGTCCACGGGGGCCGGCAACACCATCCACCGTTATTCGATCTCGAACAGCTCGGTGTTGTTCTGCAACATCGACACCACCAAGGTGACACCGCGCGCCGGCGCCACGAAGCTGGCGGTCTACAAGTACTCCCAGGGTGGTTCGGGTGGTGGCGTGCAAAACGTCAACAACGCGACCCCGATCCCATTCCTCGACCTGAGCAAGCTCACGGCCAACTGCGCTAGCGCAACTGTGACGGCGTCGCAAGACCTCGATGGCACGAACCCGCTGCCCTCGTTCGTCGACACGCTGTGCACTGGCGCGTTCAACAACACCGCCAACACGTCCAACGCCGTGTCCTACATCGGCATCTCGGACGTGGAGCCTCAGTTCTTCGGCAATTCGTCCGGCTTCAACAATCTGAAGTCTGAAGCACTGGTGTCCGTCATCTTCGGCGTGCCGGTGACGAAGAACATCTACGAGGTCCTGCAGGCGCAGCAAGGCAAGACGGTCGGTGGCCTCCTCGAGGCCGACATGCCTTCGTTGTCGCAGGCGCAGATCACCAGCCTGTACACGCAGGAGGGGCAGACCTGGTCGGCCCTGCTGGGTGAAGATACCGGGCTGGCTGACGATACTGTCTACGTGGCGCGCCGCGTATCGACCTCCGGAACCCAGAAGTCCTTCGAGGCCGTGGTTGCCAAGACGCCGAACACGACGGCCGGTGCCGCCCGGCAGTGTTACGTCGGCACGGACGATTTCGTTTCTGGCCCGAATGCCGCCGACAACACAGCGGCCAATGCGTTGTGTGACGGCAGCAACCTTGTCGTGAACAACAGCGGCAGTGGTCAGGTCCTCGCCTGCTTGAACAGGCACCAGACGGGCGACCGTGCGGCGGTCGGCGTGCTGTCGACCGAGTACAAGCAGGTAGCGGGTGGTTTGATCCGCTTCGTCAAACTCAATGGCGTGGCGCCTACCTATGCGGGCGTGGCATCGGGCCAGTACCAGTACTACACCGACGTGTCGCTGAACACCCGGATCGGTTCCACGCTGCCAACCGCCTCGGCGCTGGGCTACGCCGCGTACCTCACCTCGTTCAAGAATGGTTTCGCCAACCCAGCCACTGTCGAGGTCATCAACGGCAGCAACCAGACCTTCGGGCCTTCCGGCCTGGTGGCGCTGGACGCGCTGAATTCAACCGTTCCCGTTGCCGACTACCTCGGCACGACCGCGCGCAACCCCTGGTCGCGTCTGGTGGGTGGTACCGATCTGAACAACTGCCAGTCGGGCAAGGCAGCTGCGTTCTGATGGTGGCTTGAAACGCCACCATGAGGTGGCGGTGTTTCCAAGGCCGGCGTTCGAAGGGACGCCGGCTTTTTTTCTTCAGGGCACCACGCGCTGGATCGGCTGGGCTGCGACCGCCAGTTCGTGCCGCACCGGCCCGCCGGGGACGGTGACCCGCAACTGACCGGAACGCTGGCGCTGCGCGCCTGGGCACACGACATCGGCCAGTCGATCGGCCTGGGCAGCGACGAGATGTACCGTCGCCTGCGGCAGGTTCAGATGCGCTTCAAGCTGAAGGCTGTGGCGGCGTGATTGGCTCGCGCGCCACCGCAAACGCCGCTGGCGCCAGTCCCGCCCGGGCTCGGGCCCCCATCTGCTCGTAGGCCGCTTCGAGGTGCCGGGTGTAGCGCAGCGTGTCATAAAGCGCGCAGGCCGGCAACTGCTCACCCAGGCGCTTGCGCACCGCGGCCAGTGTGCCCGGCTCGGTGGCCAGCTTCAGGGCCATGGCTTCATAGACTTCGAATGACTCTGTCACCAGTTCGGGCAGGCCCACCGCCCGCAGCAAGCTCGCACCCACCCGGCTGGGAAAGCTGCGCCCCATGCAAGTCAGCACCGGAAGGCCCGCCAGCAAGGCATCGCTGCCCGTGGTGTGGGCGTTGTAGGGCGAGGTGTCGAGGAACAGATCGCACAAGCGCAAGCGGGCGAGGTGTCGTTCGTTGGCCCAGGGCTTGCCGAACAGCAAGCGTTCGGGGTCGACACCGCGCGCCTGTGCCTCTTGGCGAAGGTTGAGATGCGCCTCGGGCACGTCGCTGAGCAGCATCAACACACTGCCCGGCACGCGCTGCATCAGGCGCATCCACACATCGAACATGGCCGGCATGATCTTGTAGACGTTGTTCATGCAACAGAACACGAAGGCGCCTTCAGGCAGCCCGGCGTCTGCGCGTGTGACGCCCGGCGCCACTTGCCGTTGTGAATCGTTGGGCTGGTAGCTGTCGGGCAGCGTCACCACCTTTTCCGTGTAGCAGTGGTGCAGGTCGTCGGGAATGACGGTGGCGTCTGCCACGATGTAGTCGATGTAGGGCGCACCGATGGTGCCCGGGAATCCAAGGTAGTTGACCTGGATGGCTGCGGGGCGCAGCGAGAACAAGGGCGTGCGCGTGAGGCCGAAGTAGCCGTTCAGGTTGACGAGGATGTCGATGCGGTGCTCCCGCACCAGCCGTGCGGCGGCCAGGTTGTCGATCTTGCGGATGGGCACGATCGGCACCGCAGCTTCGATGCGCCGACGCAGGGCGCTCTTGTCGTCCCAGCCGTTGTCGAACGCCACGATGTCGAAACGGGCCTTGTCGTGCATCTCCAGCACTTCGGTCAGCAGCACCGAGGTCGCCTGGTTGCGGAATTCGCCCGCCACGTAGCCCACGCGAAGCTTCTTGCCGCGCCCGATCCTGGCGATGGGCAGGACAGCCGACCTTTCGGGGAAGCGGGCGGCCGCATTGAGCTTTGCCCCCGCCATCAGCAGTTCAGGAGATGCGCAGTAGCCCTGCAGGCCGAAGGGCTCGGTGGTCATCTGGCCCGCCGCCAGTCCGCTTTCGATGCGCCGTTGCAGGATGCGCAGCGAGGTCCAGTCGGCCATCAGCATCTTGCAGTGCATCAGGCGCCCGGGCACCAGGGGCCGATCCGGCCAGCGTGACATCAGGCGCTCGAACACCAGCGCGGCGTCCTCGTACTGGCGCAGGTCTTGAAGCACCTGCCCGAACCGCTCGATCACGTCGGGTCGCTCGGGGTCGAGTTGCAGCGTTCGTCTGAAGCTGGCTTCGGCCTCGGCAGCACCCACCACATTCAGCTGAACCATGCCCAGGCCCGCCCAGGCATCGGCCGACTGGGGGTGATGCTTCACCGCGTCTTCAAATTCGGCCAGCGCGCGGTCGTCGTTGCCCTGCTCGTCGAACAGCGTGGCCCGTTGCAGGCGCGCCAGCAAATCCAGGTGCCGATCGGTGGGCTGCAGGGCGGCTGCGCGATCGAAATGAACCGCTGCCTCCTCGTTCAGCCCCACGCCGCGCAGCGCCTGCGCCAGATCGACGTGCAGTTGCGCGTTGTCGGGCAGGGCAGCGACGGCGCGTCGAAAGGTCGGCACTGCTTCGGCATAGCGGTTCTGCAGCGCCAGCACGCAAGCCAGGCCGTGCAACGCGGGTACAGAAGACGGCTCGCGCTTCAGCACACTGCGGTAGGCCCGTTCGGCCTCGGCGGTGCGGCCGGCCTCGTGCAGCGTGTGTGCCGCAGCCAACAGTTCAACCAGGTCGATGGTGGCCGACGGGGCGACAGGAGTTCGGGTCATGCTTCGGGCAATGGGTTGCGGCACGTGGCCTTGCCCGTACTCCGCTGGAACCGTCGAGTTGTAGCGGGCGGGCGAGACAGGCACATGACAGTGGCAAAACAATTGCCGCCAGCGCAAGGGGGCCCATTCGGATCATGGCCAACATCGGACGGGTGTCACGGCCGCTCATCAGAATTTGGTTCCATGAGCACAGGCCTGTCGATCCTCCCACGTTGCCTGCCCTTCAACCGCCAGCCCTCGCTCGTCCGGGCGGCATGCAGTGTGTCGGTATTGGCCGTTTTGGGGGCGTTGCCATTTTCGTTTCCGACGGCGGCGCAGGCACAGGCTTCCGGTGCGGCCATTGCACCCAACACCCTGCCGGTGCTGCGCGGCGTGGTCAGCGGCCGCGCCGTGGTCAATGCGCCCGTGTCGGGCGCCCCACGCTCGCTGATGACGATCGACCAGAGCAGCCAGCGAGCCATCATCGATTGGCGCTCGTTCAACATTGGTTCGGCCAGCGAGGTTCAGTTCCGCCAGCCCAACAGCACGGCCTCGGCGCTCAACCGCATCTACGACGCCAACCCGAGCGTCATCCAGGGCAAGCTCACCGCCAACGGGCAGGTGCTGCTGATCAACCAGAACGGTATCCTGTTCGACCGTGGTGCGCAGGTGAACGTGCAGTCGCTCGTGGCCTCGACGCTCAACCTCAGCAACCAACGGTTCCTGTCGGGCGTGCTCACTGCCGGCGGTTTGACCACCCCCGCCTTCGCGGGTGGCTACGACGAACTCGGCAACACCCTGTCGGCCCGCCCTGATGGCACGCAGCCGGCACCGTTGTCGCTCGGCTCGTTTGGCGACCCTGCGTCGCCGGCCCCGAGCCTGAAGGCCAGTGCGGGTGGCTCGATCATGCTGTTCGCGCCCAACATCGACAACAACGGTGGGGTCATCCGCGCACCCGACGGGCAGGTGATCCTGGCTGCTGGCAACAAGGTCTATCTGGCGCTCAGCGACGATTCGTCCGACATCACGTTGCGCGGCTATGTGGTCGAGGTGGAGGCGCCACGCGATGCCGCGGGCCTGAACCTGAGCAACCTGATCCGCAATGCCGGTGACGTGTCTGCAGACCGCGGCAATGTGACCCTGGCGGCACTGGCGGTCAACCAGGCTGGCCGGATTTCAGCCAAGACGGCCGTGCAGAGCAACGGCTCGATCTACCTCAAAGCAAACGCACGTGTCGAGCCTGCCGAGGGCCAGCCGGCGGGCACGACGGCCGTTCAAGCCGGCAGCGTCAAGTTCGAAGCCGGCAGCGTGACCGAGGTGGTGCCCGATGCGTCCGACAAGACCACGATCCCCGATAACCAGAGCTATCTGCCGTACCGCGGCGTGATCTCGGTGGCCGGGCGCACCATCGATAACAGCGGCACCGTGCAGGCGGCTGGTGGGCGCATCAGCCTCAACGCGTCCGACAGCGTCGATCCGACCTCGGCCCGCGTCTATCTGGGCGCCGGGAGCACCACCAGCGTGGCTGGTGCCTGGGCGGACGTCGACGTGCAGAAGAACGTGCAGAGTTTCCGGGTCACCTCGAACGAGTTGCGAAATTCGCCCAACCAGAAAACCAGCGTCCTGCGCGGTTCGCTCGTCACCGTCGACCTGCGGCAGGACAACGCCATTCTCGAACTGGGTGGCTACCGCGGCATCGTGGCACGCACCGTGGCTGAAAAGGCGGCTGCGGGCGGTGAACTGCAAATCGCCTCGAGCGGTTCGGTCGTCCAGCGCTCGGGTGCAGTGATCGACGCCTCGGGTGGCGGCTACCGTTATGGCGCCGGCACGGTCGGCACCACCAAGCTGCTGGGCGAGGACGGCAAGATCTACGACATCGCCACCGCGCCCGAGCAGCGTCGATACACCGCCCTGCTCGACCGCTACGAGAGCACCAGCACGCGCTGGAATCAGACCACCAGCATCGCCAATCCGCTAGGCGCCCTCGGCGGCTTACAGGATGCCTATGCCCAGGGCCTGAGCGGCGGGCTGGTGACGATCAACTCGAGCGCCGGCCTCGTGCTCGACGGCAGCTTGCTCGGCGGTGTCACGGTCGGGCCGCGGCAATTGGCCAGCGCACCGCGCGGTGCGACGTTGCGCGTGGGTGAGTACTTGCAGGGGCAGCGCAACTTCGCCGAAGGCCAGCGGATTGGCAACGTCTCGGTGCAACAGAGCGCCAGCGATACCCTGGGCGCAGCCTTTGGTGTCGGCACCGCGCTCACCACGGCGCAGCGCGATGCGTTCACCTTGTCGGCCGACCAGATCTTTGGTGCTTCGACCGCGAGCGGGCAAGCCTTGACAGAAACCGGCTTCGGCTCGGTCGAGCTGAACACCAACGGCCGCATCGTCGTGGCGCCCGATGCAAAGATCGTTTCGCAGGTCGGCGGCGAATTGATCTTGCGCTCGCCGCAGATCGACATCGCGGGCGACATTCGCCTGCCTGGCGGCACCCTGACCGTGCAGCCGGTCGTGCCCAGTGGCGATCCGATTTCGGCCGAACTCGGCAACGTCACCGAAAGGGTGCTGGTGCGAGGCGGCGCCGACCTGTCGACCGCAGGCACCTGGGTCAACACGTCGAACGCCGATGGGTCCTTCGTCGGCACGCCGGTTCCATCCGGCAGGCTGGTCGCCACCACCATCACAGCCACCACGGCGAACGCCACCACCGTCAGCAAGGCCATCGACGGCGGCAACTTGACGTTTCAGCTCGACGATCCGCTGTACCAGGCGAGATTCGAGCGCGGCTCGAGTCTTGATGTCGGCGGTGGCGCGTCCATCGCCAGCAACAAGCGCGTGACGGGCGGCAAGGGCGGCAAGCTCGCGATTGCGAACGGCGTGGGCAATCAATCGACTTCTGACTGGTTGCAGGCCGACTTGCGCGGCTACGCGCTCGGCACTGGCGGTGAGCTCACCCTGGGGCTCGCGCGCGCCGTCATCGACAGCGACGCCGCCAATGGCGTGCTGCCGGCGGCGACCACGCGTCTGGGGACCAGTCTGTTCTCGGATTTCGGCTTCTCGAAGATCACGGTCAGCGCCGCCGACGGCATCGACATCACGGCCGGCACTCCCGTGCTGGTGCAGCAAAAGAGCTGGGTGATCGACCCAGTCAGTGCGGCCCAGCAAACCAGCGGCACCGCCATCGCGTCGTTCGGCAGTTTGCAGGTCCTGCCTGACGCGCAGCGCAGTGCAGCCTCGGTGAGCCTCGCAGTGCGCGGTGGTGGAGAGGCCACGCAGCCAAGCCTGAACGTTCGCGACGGCGCGTCGATCGTGACCGATCCGCGGGGCGAGGTGTCGCTGTCGGCCATCAGCAACCTTGCGATCGACGGTCGCATCATCGCGCCGGGAGGCCGCATAGGCCTGACCCTGAACGGCCCCGTCGATCTCAGCGCCGCTGACTTGCGCATCGGCGCCAGCGCGGAGCTCTCGGTCGCCGGCACGTTCGTGGCCACCCCCAACGACCTTGGGCTGGTACAGGGCAGCCTGATCAATGGCGGCAGCATCACCCTCGATGCGCGGCGGTCCGGGCTTCAGATCGACGCGGGTTCGGTCCTCGACGTGAGCGGGGCCAGTCAAGTGGTCGACGTCGCCACGAGCGGCAAACAGCCGGCCTACACGAAGCAAACGCTCGAAGGCCATGCAGGCACCCTGACGCTGCGGTCACAGGGGCGCACCGTGCTCGACGGCTCCCTCGTGGGTCAGGGCGGCACCATGGCGGCGGCCGGTGGCAGCTTCGTGCTCGAGTCGAACCGTGCCGACGGTCTCTCTGCGCTGCCCGATGCTCGTCGCGTCGTTGTCACGTCTGGCAATAGCGTCGTGCCGGCCGAAGCGGGCATTTCGGATGCCGCGATCGACGTTGATCGACTGACGGCGTCTGGCTTCGAGAAGCTTCGCCTGCAGTCAGAAGACCGCATCGAGTTCCAGGGCTCGTCGACTCTGAATTTTGAACGAGGCATACGCCTCGACGCCCCGCTGATCGATTTGACCGGCACATCGGCGGTCACCCTTCAAGCGTCGACGGTATCTCTCGGCCAGACCCTGGGAGAGCGTCAACTGCAGTCGACTGGCGACGTGCCGGTCTGGGTGATGGCCAGCGGCACGGCGTCGCCTGTGCTCGCAACCCGCTTGGGCGACGGCGAGTTGAGCGTGAAGGCTGGCTCGGTGGATCTGTTCGGCAGCATCACGGTCAGCGGCGCGCGCCGCACCCGAATCGAGAGCGACAGCGACATTCGCCTGGTGGGGCGCGCCATCACTCTCGAATCATCTTCGGGTGGCCAGCAGACCTCCCGTCAGATCGGCGGCTTGACGAGCGCCGGCAACCTTGAACTGGTGGCGTCGCAGATCGCGCCGGCCACCCGCACTGAATACGCCTTTGCGGTCAAGGACCAGCCTTCCGGAGTCGATACAACCGGCGGCTACATCAGGATCGCCGGCAATGGTCAGGCGCCGTCGACGCTTTATTCGGCAGGCGGCAAGGTCAGCTTCTCTGCCGAGACGATCACGCAGGGCGGCACGGTGCGCGCGCCGCTCGGCGCGATCGACATGAAGGCCAGCCGGCTCCTCGAGTTCGCATCGGGCAGCCTCACCTCGGTGTCGGGTGCGGGCGTCACCGTGCCTTACGGGACGACCACCTCCGGCATCATCTGGCGCTACACGGACGGTGGAAGTGCGCCGCCCGAGACACTTGCTGCGGTGACCAGCGATGGCAAGCGCCTGACGCTCGATGCGCCGGCGGTGAACGTGCGCGCGGGTGCCACCATCGACCTCAGCGGCGGCGGCGCGGTGCAGGCGCTGGAGTTCGTGCCGGGCAACGGCGGCGACAACGACATCACGCTGCGTGACAACACCTTCGCGATCATCCCGACCGCGCGGCTCGCCGCGATGCCTTACGACACACAGACGCAGTCGCAAAAGGACGTGGGCTTCGGCTTTGCGCTCGGCAACGGACGCGACGGCGTGCTCTACGACAGCATCCAGATCGGAGCGGGCACCCTGGTTCCGGCCGGCGAGTACACGCTGCTGCCCGCTCGCTACGCGTTGTTGCCCGATGCCTTCCTGCTCGAACTGCAGACGGGCTCGCAGTACCGCAATCTGCAGCCAGGCCAGACCAGTGCCCTGGCGACCGGTCATGTCGTGGCGGCGGGATTCCGCACCGCGCGGGGCACCTCGGTGCGCGAGTCGCAAAGCGTGGGGGTGGTGGTCAAGCCCGGGTCGGCTGCGCGGCTGTCATCGGACTACACCGTCAGTGGCGCCGAATTCTTTGCCAACGCGGCCGCACTCGAGCGGCGCGCTGCGCCCCGCTCGCCATGGGATGCCGGGCGGTTGTCGATCGACAACGCATCGAGCCTCGCGTTCGATGGGGCGTTCCGCACTGCGTCGACAGCGTCGCCAACAGCCACCGCGGCCCGTTCGGCCGAAGTCGACATCGGCGGCGCCCGCATTGCGGTGGTCGACCGCGCGGGCGACCCGGCACTGGCACTGGGCGCGGATGTGCTGCAGATTGAAGGCGCTGCCCTGTCGCGGCTCAACGGCAGTGTGCTGTTGGGTGGCAAGCGCACGGACACCGACGACGGCATTCGCATCACCACCAGCGCGAGCGAGATCCTGGTGGCCAACACCGAAGCGGGCGCTGTGGCGTTGCCCGAACTGATTCTGGCGGCCACCGACCGGATCGACGTGGCTGCGGGCAGCGTACTGGCCGGCACGGGCACCAGTGGCGGCACGTCGCCCGAGGTGATCGCGACCGAGGCGTCGGGCGCCCTGGTGCGCCTGAGCAGGGGCGCGCAGACCCGCATCGATCGCGGCCCGGCGGCCAGCGACGCCACCGGCGAAGTGCGCATTGCCCAGGGTGCGAGCCTCCGCGCCGACACCGCGCTTCTCATCGACGCCACCCGTTCGACCGAGTCGCTGGGTCGGTTCCGCGCGGGCGGGACCGGCGGTGCGGGTGGGTCGCTCAGCCTGTCGTCGGTACTGGTCAATCTTGGTGACACCGCTCGCTCGGCCGCGCCTCTGTCCGGCCTGGTGCTGTCCAACAGCGATCTGGCGGCATTTGGTTCGCTCGACCAGTTGGTGCTTAGGGGGTACGGCTCGATCGACTTCATCGGCATCACCCAGATCGGTTCGAGCAGTCTGGCCAACCTGACCCTCGACACGCCGCTGCTGCGCGGCCAGACCGACGTGGCCGGTGCTGAGCCGCAGGCCACGCTCACTGCCGTGCAGGTGGACCTCGCCAACAGCGCGACCTCGGTCGCCACCGCTTCCACCGGCACGGGTGTGCTGCAGACCGAGGCGCAGCGCCTGGTGATCGGCTCCGGATCGAAGGCGGTGTCGGGCTTTTCAGAAGTGCGTCTGGCCGCGACCGAACGGGTGTCGAGCCAGGGCGAGGGGTCGCTGCGGGCTGCCGCGGCCCTGACGATCGATGCGCCGCGGGTGGTTGCGCAAGGTGGTTCGTTGCAGACGATCAGTGCGAGCGATGACAGCATTGCCGGCGCACCCGTCTATTCAGCTCTGGTGTTGACCGGCACGCCTCCTGCCGCGCCGGCGAATGACACCAAGCGCACCGAATTGGGTGGCCGGATCGTGCTCGAGGGGCAGCGTGTCGCGGTCTCGAACTCGGTCGAAGCGCGCTCGGGTCAGATCACGGTGGCAGCACGCGGCACGGCGCCGGGCGATGGAGTCACGCTGGCGAGCGGTGCTGTGCTCGATGCCCGTGGGCAGGCCAAGTCGTTCAACGGCACGGTGGTGGTTGCAGATGGCGGTTCGGTGGCGCTGTCGAGCGCCGAAGGCTCGGTGTCTGTGGGATCCGGTGCACGTATTGACGTGTCGGCCAGCGACGTCGGTGGCGGGGCAGGGCGGGTGTCATTGCGGGGGGCCGAATTGACCCTGGCAGGCAGCCTGCAGGGGCAGGCCGCCGCCGGAGCGCGTTCGGGGTCGGTCGACATCGACGCCACGAGGCTCGGTGACTTCTCTGTATTGAACACGGCCCTGAACGCGGGCGGTTTTGCTGAAGAGCGCCAGATCCGTCAGCGGCAGGGCGATCTGCGCGTCGCGGCGACCGACGAGGTGAAGGCGCGTCGCGTCAGCCTGGAAGCGGATGCCGGACGCATCGACGTGGCAGGCACCCTGGGCAGCGGTGCGGCCGGTGGTGGCGCCCGAGTGCAGGTGTTTGCAGGAACTGGCGTGTCGCTGGATGCGGGCAGCCGCGTGCTGGCCGGCGGCAGCCTGGCCGGTGCGCGCGGCGGCGAGGTGCGGGTGGCGACGCGCAGCGGCGAACTCGATTTCAACAGCGGAGCGAGCATCGACGTGCGCGCGGGCAAGGGCGGGCCGGCCGGGTCGGTGACCTTTGGTGTGGCGCGCGACGCCAGCAACGTGATGCAGGTGGCACGTGTCGATGGCACCGTGCTGCGCGGCAACACGGTTGGGGCTGTGGGCGAGCTGGCGTCGGTGGACATCGAGGCCACGCGCTCCTACACCGTCGGCACGACCGTGTCGGCGACCAACATCGCCACCTTTGCCGCGAACCATGCCGCGTTCATCGCGGCGACCGATGCGACGCCACTGACCCTTGGCCTGCGTGACGAACTCGGCGCACTGGGTGGCGCGCGGGTGCTCGGTGCGACCGAGGTGCGCAGTGCCGGCGACCTGTCGCTGGCCGCAGCATGGAACCTGGCCAATGGGCAGTGGCTGGCTGGCGGCAAGCCCGGCACGCTGACCGTGCGGGCGGGCGGCAACCTCACGGTCAGCCAGTCGATCGGGTTGCCCGACGACAACCTCCTGTCTGGCGACAGCTGGAGCCTGCGGCTGACCGCCGGCGCCGATCTGCAGGCGGCGAACCCGCTGGCGACACGTTCGACCGGCTTGGCAGCGGGGCAGGGCAACCTGAGGCTCCAATCCGCGAACGCCAAGCTGCGCACAGGCACCGGCCGGATCGACCTGGCGGCAGCTGGCGACGTTCGGGTCGACAACGTGGGCGCCACCGTCTACACCGCAGGCCGCGTGGGTGTGGCCGACACCGCCAACGTGCCGGCAACCGAATCCAGCGATGCCGTGCGCTACGACCGCTGGGCCGTTGACGGTGGCGGTGTCTCGGTGCGCGCGGGTGGCTCTTTTGTGGGCGCGACAGTCCCCGCAGGCGACCTGTGGATCAACGAGTGGCTGCGCCGGCCGCGCCAGGCGAACAACCAGTTCGCCACGCTGCAGCCTACCGATTGGTGGAGCCATCGGCCTCGCTTCCAGCAAGGTGTTGGCACGCTGGGCGGCGGTGACATCGACATCACTGTCGGTGGAAGCATCAGTAATCTTGCCGCGATGCTGCCCACCTCGGGCCGTACCCACAGCGACGCCGATAGCGCACGGAAAGTCGATGTACAAGGCGGCGGCAATCTGGCTGTTCAGGCCGGTGGCGACATTACCGGTAGTGCGTTCCTCGTGGGCCGAGGCACTGGCCGGGTCGAGGCCGGCGGCGACATCGGCGTGGGTCGGGCCACTCAGCTTTACGTGATGGGTGCCAGCAGCGGTGATGTGCCCGAAAGGGCGAGCATCGATCTGGTGGCGGGGGGCTCGCTGGCACTGCAAAGCATCAACAACCCAACCGCGATGTTTGTGGCCAACAAGGACGCATCGGATCGCGCCGCTGGGCCGAGCTTTGGAAATCAGGGCAGCTTCTCTACCTTCTTCACCTATTCGGCGAACAGCCGGGCCGGGGTGGTGGCCAAGAGCGGTGGCCTCTCTTACGCGGCCGTGTTGCCACCAGCGTGGCGAACCTTCAACCGTGTGTCGCCGATCAACTCCACCCACACCGACATGACTGGCTCGTTCCCGGCGTCGCTGTCGATGGTGGCTTTCGAGGGGGACATGTCCGGGCCAGCGCTGACCGATGCGATCACGACATTCCCTTCTGCATCCGCCACGGTGTCCTTTCTCGCCGGCGGCTCGATGTCGAACGTTGGTTTCTACGGCTCCGACCGCGATCCTTTGACCGTGATCTCACCGAATGGCAACTTTGCCTTGGCGAACATCGGCGCGCGGCAGATCGACGGCCGCACCGGGCTGCGCCCGTCAGGCAGCCAGAAGCGCATCGTCTCGCGTGACGAAATCGATACGCCGTACGTCTTTGAATTGCAGGCGCTCGATGGAAGCTTCGTCACTGACGGCACCGCTACGGAAATCGTGCTCACCGGACCGGGACGCCTGCGTGCAGGGGGCGATGTGGTGGGCGTGGCTCTGCGCATGCAGAACCTGAAGCCCGACGATGTGTCGGAAGTACGTGCCGACACCGGCGACTTCCGTGCGCCGGTGGCGCTCGAGATTGCCGGCCCGGGGCGCTTGCTGGTGCAGGCAGGTCGTAACGTGGATCTGGGAACCGCCACCCTCGCGCAGGGCTCGGCAGGTGATATCGGCGGGTTGGTGGCCACTGGCAACAACGGCAACACGCAGTTGCCGTTTGCCGACAGTGCACGCATCACCGTGGTGGCAGGTGCAAGCGGGCCGATCGATGTGACGAAGATGGACGCTGCCTACACCGAGATCATCGCGCTCAACGGCGTCTCTGCCGACATCATCGATCTCTACCGTCAACTCGGCACCGAACCTGATGCGAGCCTGGTGACCGGGGCCGTCGACATTGCGTCTCTGGCCGCACGCGACCCTGCTTATGCACGGTTCGTGGCGCTCGACCAGAAGGCACCGCGCGCCCTGGCCGCGTACAAGGCTGCCATCGTTACCAACGAGTTGCCACTCGGCCCGACCGCTGACA
>CANHNO010000023.1 GCA_947462065.1 Burkholderiales bacterium
ACGATTCACCACCACGTCGCCGACCACCAGACCCTGAAGCCGGCGGCCGATTGCCCGCGCATCGACTACCCGAAGCCCGACGGCCAGCTCACCTTCGACCGGCTCAGCAGCGTCTTCATCAGCAACACCAACCACGAAGAGAACCAGCCAGCGCACCTGACGCTCAAGGACACTGGCGTGCCGGTCCGCATCAACCTGGCCACCTACGCCGGACCGGAGGGCCGCTACTGCCCGGCCGGGGTCTACGAGTATGTGAAGAACACCGACAGCAACGGCAAAGAAAGCGACCGCCTGCAGATCAATGCGCAGAACTGTGTGCACTGCAAGACCTGCGACATCAAGGATCCGACGCAGAACATCGTATGGGTCACCCCCGAAGGCGGCGGTGGGCCAAATTACGCTGGAATGTGATGGCGATCGACGGGACGCGACGTGCCCACTGCTAAACTTTCGGCTTGCTAGGAGAGTGCTCGATGGTTCACCATCGTCGAGCCGCCGAAGGCGCAAAGTGAGCCTGAAAAGGGTCGCTCCAACGCTCAGGCAAAAGGACTGGCAACACGCCGACCGAAAGGACGGCGTTCCTCACTGAAGAGAGGCCCACCCCGAGTGGGTCCACCGAAGGGGCAAGCGTTCGGCCGAGCCACGGCGAGCGTCAATCTCTCAGGTAAAGCGGACAGGGAGGGCAACGCCGGCCATGCATTTCACCGATGCAGGGCCGTTCGATCCATTGCCCCCTGGGAACGCTGATGTCCACGCCTGCGCCTGAGTCCGACCTTCTGACAACCCCGCTGCACGCGCTGCACCTCGAACTCGGTGCCCGGATGGTGCCGTTTGCGGGTTACAGCATGCCGGTCCAATACCCCGCAGGACTGATGGCCGAGCACCTGCATTGCCGCGCGTCGGCCGCGCTGTTCGATGTGTCGCACATGGGACAACTGAGGCTGACCGGCAACGAAGCAGCTGCGGCACTCGAATCGCTGCTGCCGATCGATGTGAGCGGCATGGCCGATGGGCAGCAGCGCTATGGCTTTCTGACCAACGAGCACGGCGGCATCCTCGACGACCTGATGCTCACGCGAAACGGTCTGGGTGAGCAAACTGAGTGGCTGCTGATCGTCAACGCCGCCAACAAGGCTGCCGACACCGCGCTGCTGCAGTCGCGTATTGGCCAGCGTTGCAACGTGCAGCCGCGAGCCGAGTTGGCTCTGCTGGCGCTCCAGGGCCCGCAGGCCGTGACGGCGCTGGCGCGGCTGAACCCGGTGGTGGCGAGCATGAGCTTCATGACCGGTGCTGCCGTCACGCTGAACGGTGTGTCCTGCTTTGCCACCCGCTCTGGCTACACCGGCGAGGACGGCTTTGAAATCTCGGTCCCAGCGAGCGACGCCGAAGCGTTGGCCCGCGCGCTGTTGGCCCAACCCGAAGTCCGCCCTGCCGGACTTGGCGCGCGCGACACCCTGCGGCTGGAGGCCGGACTCTGCCTGCACGGAAACGATATCGACGCAAAGACCACACCGGTTGAAGCGGGCCTGTTGTGGGCCATCCAGAAAATCCGCCGCGCTGGCGGTGCGCGCGCTGGCGGCTACCCCGGCGCTGCCGCCATCGACGCGCAGATTGCCGCCGGCCCTGCGCGTCGCCGCGTGGGCTTGTCCGGCATCGATCGCGCGCCGGTGCGACCGGGCACTCCCATCGTCAGCGCCGAAGGCACCTCGCTCGGCACCGTCACCAGCGGCACGCTGGCGCCGACCGTCAACCGGCCGATCGCGGTCGCCTATCTGCCCACGGCATACACCGCCCTCGATCACGAGGTCTACGCCGAAGTACGCGGCAAGCGGCTGCCGATGCGCGTGAGCGCCCTGCCCTTCGTGCCGCACCGTTACGTCCGCACGCCTGCGCGCTGAGTCCTTTTCTTCCGAAACATCCCCTTGCCACCAGGAGCCCCAATGACCATCCACTACACCGCCGATCACGAATGGATCGATGCCACCGAGCCTGCCGCCGCGATCGTCGGTATCACCGTGCATGCGCAGGATGCGCTGGGCGACGTGGTGTTCGTCGAACTTCCCGAGGTCGGCACCAGCTTCTCCAAGGGCGATGTGGCCGGCGTCGTCGAATCCGTCAAGGCCGCAGCAGACCTGTACATGCCGGTCGGTGGAGAGATCGTCGAAGTCAACGAGACGCTGCGCGCCGACCCGGCCCTCGCCAACAGTGCCCCGATGGCAGCCGGCTGGTTTTTCAAGGTCAAGTTGTCCGACGCGGCGGAACTGGCTGGTCTGATGGACGAGATCGCCTACGACGCCCTGCTGAAGAACGCCTGATTCCTGCAAAGGTTGCACGCCATGTTGATGTCCACCCCGCCCTCCAAGCTCCCTCCGGCTTTGGCTTCGAGCCCGCTGGCTGAACTCGAGAACCCGAGCGAGTTCATCGCACGCCACATCGGCATCACCGAGGTCGACGAGCAGCACATGCTGTCGGTGATCTCGCCCGAGGCGCCACTCACGCGCCGCGCGTTGATCGAGGCCATCGTGCCGCGCTCGATTGCGCGCGCGCAGCAGATGGTGCTGCCGGAGCCGATCGGCGAGGCCCAGGCGCTGTCCGAATTGCGCACGATCGCCTCGAAGAACCAGCTTCTCAAGAGCTGCATCGGACAGGGCTACCACGGCACGCACACGCCGGGCGTCATCCTGCGCAACATCCTCGAGAACCCCGCCTGGTACACCGCCTACACACCCTACCAGGCCGAAATCTCTCAGGGCCGGCTCGAAGCGCTATTGAACTTCCAGACCATGGTCTGCGACCTGACCGGCATGGCGATTGCCAATGCCTCGATGCTCGATGAGGCCACCGCCGCCGCCGAAGCGATGACGCTCGCCAAGCGCAGTGTGAAGTCGAAGAGCGACACCTTCATCGTCGCAGGCGACTGCCACCCGCAGACCATCGAAGTGATCCAGACGCGAGCCGCGCCGCTCGGACTGAAGGTGGTGCCGGCGAACTCGGCTGCTGAATGGGATGCGCTGATCAAAGGCGGGGACTACTTCGCTGCGCTGGCACAGATCCCCAGCACCAGTGGCGCGCTGCACGACCTGCGGGGTGATGCCGAGCGCATCCATGCGCATCAGGCCGCCTTCATCGTGGCTGCCGACGTGCTGGCATTGACGCTGATCACACCGCCCGGTGAACTGGGTGCCGACATTGCCTTGGGCACCACGCAGCGCTTCGGGGTGCCGATGGGTGCGGGCGGCCCGCATGCGGCCTACCTCGCTTGCCGCGACGAGTTCAAGCGCTCGATGCCGGGCCGGCTGGTGGGCATGAGCATCGATGCGCACGGCGCGCCCGCGCTGCGCCTGGCTCTGCAGACACGAGAGCAGCACATTCGCCGGGAGAAGGCCACCTCGAACATCTGCACGGCGCAGGTGCTGCTGGCAGTGATCGCCAGCATGTACGCGGTGTACCACGGGCCAGAGGGCCTGACGCGCATCGCGCTGCGCGTGGCCCGCTACACCGCCGTGCTGGCCGAGGGCTTGAAGGCGCTGGGTTGCTCCGTGCGTTCGAGCACAGCGTTCGACACCCTGACGCTGGACACCGGCGAGCAGACCGAAGAACTGGCTGGCCATGCACGCACCCACGGCTTCAACCTGCGCCGTTACACCAACTGGGGCGACACGTTGCTGGGCATCTCGCTCGACGAGACCACCACGCGCGAGGACATCGTGACGCTGTGGCACGTGTTCGCACCGACGGGCGCATCGCTGCCATCGAGGGCCCTGTTCGATCAGGACATCGAGCCGCTGATTCCGACCGAGCTGCGCCGCACCAGCGCCTTCCTGACGCACCCGGTGTTCAACAGCCACCACAGCGAAACCGAGATGCTGCGCTACATCCGCAGACTGTCCGACAAGGACCTCGCCCTCGACCGAACCATGATCCCGCTGGGCTCATGCACGATGAAGCTGAACGCGACAAGCGAGATGATCCCGATCACCTGGCCCGAGTTCGCCAACGTGCACCCGTTCGCCCCGGCCGACCAGCTCGAAGGCTATCGCCTCCTTGACGAGCAGCTGCGATCCGGGCTGTGCCAGGCCACCGGCTACAGCGGTATCAGCCTGCAGCCGAATGCGGGCTCGCAGGGCGAATACGCGGGGCTGCTGGTGATCCAGGCGTGGCACGCATCTCGGGGCGACACGCAGCGCGACATCTGCCTGATCCCCGAGTCCGCCCACGGCACCAACCCGGCATCGGCACAGATGGCAGGCATGAAGGTGGTGGTGACGAAGTGCGACGCCGAGGGCAACGTCGACCTCTCCGACTTGCGTGCCAAGTGCGAACTTCACAGCGCGAAGCTGGCCGCAGTGATGGTGACCTACCCGTCGACCTACGGCGTTTTCGATCCGCAGATCAAGGAACTGTGCGCGCTGGTGCACCAGCACGGCGGGCGTGTCTATGTCGACGGCGCCAACATGAACGCGCTGGTCGGCGTGGCCGCGCCGGGTGAGTTCGGCGGCGACGTCAGCCACCTCAACTTGCACAAGACCTTCTGCATCCCGCACGGCGGCGGCGGTCCAGGCGTGGGGCCGGTGTGCGTGGTCGAAGATCTGGTGCCGTTCCTGCCGGGGCACCGAACTGCGGGATCATGCGATGAGCGGCAAGTCGGCGCGATCTCGGCCGCGCCGCTCGGCAACGCTGCAGTGCTGCCGATCAGCTGGATGTACATGCGGATGATGGGCGCACAAGGCCTGACCACCGCCACCGAGACAGCCATCCTCAGCGCGAACTACGTGGCCGCACGCCTGGCAGGCCATTACGACATCCACTTCAGCGGTCGCGTGCCCGGCATCTGTGGCGGTGGCGTGGCGCACGAATGCATCCTGGACCTGCGCCCCCTGAAGGAGACCAGCGGCGTCAGCGCAGAGGACGTGGCCAAGCGGCTGATCGACTATGGCTTCCATGCGCCGACCTTGAGCTTTCCAGTGCCCGGCACCTTGATGGTCGAGCCGACCGAGAGCGAGCCGCTGCGCGAGCTCGACCGCTTCTGCGATGCGATGGTCGCGATTCGCGAGGAGATCCGACAGGTCGAGAACGGGGTGTGGCCGCGAGACGCGAATCCGCTGGTCTCGGCACCGCACACCGCCGAAACACTGCTGCGTGCAGACTGGCCGCACCCGTACAGCCGCGAAGAGGCGGCTTATCCACTGGCCAGCCTACGCCGCAGCAAGTACTGGGTGCCGGTGGGCCGCGTCGACAACGTTCACGGAGACCGCAACCTGGTGTGCAGTTGCGCGCCGGTATCGGATTACGCGAACGACTGAGGCCCGCAACGGACGCGAGCGTTTGAGGGCCGCAGGCAGGCTACTGCAGCGGCCCTTTCAGCGCAGCAGGCATCGGGAAAGCCATCACGTCGATGCCTTCCTCGTGCAGGGCTTTCGCTTCGTCAGACGTCGCCTGACCTCGAATGGGCCGCTCGTCGGTCTCACCGTAATGCATGCGCCGCGCCTCTTCGGCGAAGCGTGGTCCGACGTCGTCGGTGTGGGTGATGATGTGCTGCACCGCGCGCAACATGGCTGACTGGAATGCCGCTGGATCGACGCCGGGTGGCGGCGCCGGCGGCTCGGGCAGTGTTGCTGGCACTGCCGGCATACCCCCAGCGGCGGCACCGCGCGAGGACGCCGCAGAACCCTGCGAAGGCGCGAGCGCGCGGGAAGACGAGGTCACCACATGCGGCGCAGATGGCAAGCGTTGCACCGACTTGTCTCCGCACATCGGACACTCAAGCTGCGAGTGATCCAACTGGCTCTGAAAATCGTCCTGCGAAGCGAACCATCCTTCAAAGTGATGGCCGAACGAACAGCGCAAATTCAAGACCTTCATGAAGGCATTATCGGCGACGGTGAAGACCACTCAAGCGCCCAGCGTCCTTCGCGCCAGTGCCGCAACCACAGCAGACCGACCAGCGTCTTGACGTCGGTCAGCGTGCCGACTCGGGCCGCCTCTTCAAGTTCTTCGAGCGTGGCCGTGCTCACGTCGAGAAACTCACCCTCGTCGAGCTGATTGACACCGAGGGTCAGCCCACGTGCGAACCAGATTTCGATGCCTTCTGTGGAGTACGCAATCGCGTTGTGCGTGATGCCCGCACGGGCCCATTCGGCGGCTCGGTAGCCAGTTTCCTCGGCGAGCTCGCGGATCGCACAGACCAGAGGTGGCTCGCCAGCCTCCAGTTTGCCTGCCGGAAACTCCACCATCACCTGCGCCACCGGGTAGCGGTACTGCCGCTCGATGACCAGTCGGCCGTCGTCGAGCAACGGAACGATCATTACCGCGCCAGGGTGAACGATGTATTCGCGGCTGGCCGTGGCGCCACTGGGCAAACGAACCCGATCGCGACGGACATCGAGAAAATGACCCAGATAGACCTGCTCCGAATCGAGCCGGTCTTCACGCAGGTGATCGTCGGGATCGGCCGCCAAGTACCACTCAGGTGGTCAGCGCCTTGCCGATCGCGTTGACGCACACCGCCATCAAGCCACCGGGCAACAAGCCGAAGATCAGCACCGCCGCACCGTTCAGCGAGAGCAATGCACGCACTTCGCCACTGGTCACGATGGGCGCGGTTTCGACCGGTTCGTCGAAGTACATGACCTTCACCAGCCGCAGGTAATAGAACGCGCCAATCAGCGAAAACACGACTGCAGCCACGGCCAGCACGATGTAGCCGGTGACGTTGGTCGATACGATCGCCTGCAGCACGCTGAACTTCGCATAGAAGCCCACGGTAGGTGGCACGCCCGCCAGTGAGAACATGAAAATCGCCATCACGGCGGCATACCAAGGGCTGCGCCTGGCCAGGCCCTTCAAGTCGTCGATGTTCTCCGACTCGAAGCCCTGCCGAGACAGCAGCAGAATGATGCCGAAGGTGCCTAGCGTGGTCATCACATAGCTGACGATGTAGAACATCGCCGAGCTGTAGCCATTGGCCGCCGACAAGGTGTTCGCACCGATCACCGTAGGCGTCAACCCGAGCAGCATGAAGCCAATGTTGGCGATCGTGGAGTAAGCCAGCATCCGCTTGAGGTTACGTTGCGCAATCGCTGCCAGATTCCCGATGGCCATCGAGCCGACAGCCAGCACGATGAGCATCTGCTGCCAGCTCTCGGCCATGCCCGACATCCCTTCGACCAGCAGCCGGATCGTGATGGCGAAGGCCGCCAGTTTGGGTGCGCCACCGATGAGCAGAGTGATCGCGGTTGGAGCGCCATGGTAGACGTCGGGAACCCACATGTGAAAAGGCACGGCACCAAGCTTGAATGCCAGGCCAGACACGACGAAAACCAGGCCGAAGATCAGCACCGCCTTGTTGACCTGTCCGGTACCGATGGCCTTGAAGACTTCGCCAATATCCAGCGAGCCCGTCGCGCCGTACATCATCGACAGCCCGTACAAGAGGAAGCCGCTGGCCAGCGCACCGAGGACGAAGTACTTCATTGCCGCCTCGGTGGCGTTGAGGCTGTCGCGCCGCATCGCGGTCAGCGCATACAGCGACAGACTCATCAGCTCGAGCCCGAGGTAGACCACCAGGAAATTGTTCGCCGACACCATCACACAGATGCCGAGCAGAGAGAACAGGCTCAGCGTGAACAGTTCGCCCTTGAGGAGTTCGCGGCTGACGGCATACGGGCGCGCATAGGCCAGCGAAATCATCACCGCCACAGCCGAAAAGAACGCCAACAGATTGCCCATGGGGTCGGCGACGACCATGCCCTGCATCGCATAGACCGACAGGCCTTGGTCGTACTGATAGAGGTACATCAGCGCGACGACAGCCAGGGTGCCCTGCGTCAGCCAGTAGGTGAGGCGCCGAAGCGGATCGGTGACCCACAGATCGACCAGCGCGATCCCGCACGCAGCTGCCAACAGGAAGATTTGGGGGAAGACGGCTGGCCAGTTCATGTCGTTGTTCAGTTCAGCTTCGACACGGCGACGTGCTTCAGCAGTTCGGTCACCGACACATGCATCACGTCGGTGAAGGGCTTCGGATACAGACCCATCCACAGCACGGCGACTGCGAGTACTGCCATGATCAAGAACTCTCGTGCGTTGAGATCGCGCAGTTCAGCCACATGGTGGTTGGCGACGGGCCCGAAGTAGACACGCTTGACCATCCACAATGTGTAGGCAGCGCCGAACACCAGCGCCGTAGCGGCCAGTGCACCGAGCCAGAAGTTCACCTGTACGGCACCCAGGATGACCATCCACTCGCCCACGAAACCTGCGGTACCTGGCAAGCCGCAGTTGGCCATCGCGAAGAACACGGCGAAGGCGGTGAAGGTCGGCATGGTGTTGACTACGCCACCGTAGCTCGCGATCTCGCGGGAATGAACGCGGTCGTACAGCACGCCGATGCCGAGGAACATCGCCCCGGACACGAAGCCGTGCGACACCATCTGCACCAACGCACCGGACACACCGATCTCGTTGAAGAGGAAGAAGCCCAGTGTGACGAAGCCCATGTGCGCGATCGACGAATAGGCCACCAGCTTCTTCATGTCCTGCTGCACGAGTGCCACCAGCCCGATGTAGATCACCGCGATCAGCGAGATGGTGATGATCAGCCAGGCCCATTCATGCGACGCATCGGGCGTGATCGGCAGGGAGAAGCGCAGGAAGCCGTAGCCGCCCAGCTTCAGCATGATGGCCGCCAGCACCACCGAACCACCGGTCGGTGCTTCGACGTGCGCATCGGGCAACCAGGTGTGCACAGGCCACATCGGTACCTTCACCGCAAACGCCGCGAAGAAGGCGAAGAACAACAGCGTCTGCACCGACATCGGCAGCGGCAGCTGGTACCAGGTCTGCAGATCGAAGCTGCCGCCCGACTTGAAGTACAGGTACATCAGCGCGATCAGCATCAGCAGCGAGCCGGCCAGCGTGTACAGGAAAAACTTGAATGCGGCGTAGACCCGCTTCGGCCCGCCCCACACGCCGATGATGATGTACATCGGGATCAGCGTGGCCTCGAAGAAGACGTAGAACAGCAGCCCATCGAGGGCGGTAAACACACCAATCAGGATCCCTGACAGGATCAGGAATGCCCCCATGTACTGATTGACGCGGTCGGTGATCACCTCCCAGCCGGCGATCACCACGATGATGGTGATGAATGCCGTCAGCAGCACGAACCACACCGAGATGCCATCGACGCCAAGGTGATACATCACGTTGAAGCGGTCGATCCAGGCCATCTTCTCGACGAACTGCATCTGCGCCGTGTCGATGTTGAAACCGGTGATCAGTGGCAGCGTGACCAGGAAGGAAAGCACCGCGGCGATCAGGGCGAACCAGCGGGCGGCGGTCGCATGCGCATCGCGACCGATCGCCAGCAGCACCACGCCCGACAGAATTGGCAGCCAGATGGCCAGGCTCAACAGACCCATGTTCTTCTTTTCTCCGTGCCCTGTGTGTCCGGTCTGCGCTCAGCGCCCGACCAGATGGCCCAGGTAGGGCCACAACTGCCAGGTCATCAGTCCCATCAGACCCAGGATCATCACCAGCGCATACCAGTAGAGGTAGCCCGTCTGCACCATACGAACGATCGATGACAGCGCGCCGATCCCGCGTGCCGACCCATTGACCAGCGCACCGTCGATGAAAGCGACATCGCCGCCCTTCCACAGGCCGCGGCCTACCAAGCGGGCACCTGCGGCCAAGACGTGCTCGTTGAACCAGTCCATGTAGTACTTGTTCTCGAGCACCTTCACGAGGGGCGCAAAGATGCGAGCGCAGGCGGCCGGGATCTCAGGCTTCAAAAGGTAGAAGACGTAGGCCACGACCACGCCCGCCAGGGCGAGCCAGAACGGCAAGGTGCTCAGGCCGTGCAGTGCCATTGCAGCGGCGCCATGGAAGCGACTTGCAAGCTCTGCCATCGCTGGATGCCGCTCCGCATTGATGAAGATCGAATCCTTGAACAGTTCGCCGTAGAGCATTGGCGCGATGGTGAAGTAGCCGATCAGCACAGAGGGAATTGCCAGGAGCACCAGCGGAAGTGTGACCACCCAGGGTGATTCGTGGGGCGTGTGAGCGTGCTGAGCATGGTCACCGCCGTGCGCTGGCGAGCTGGCGTGACCATGTGTCTCGCCGTGACCATGGCCGTCATCTGCGCCATGTGCGTCATGCTCGGCCGGAAACGGCTTGTGGTGAAAGCGTTCTTTGCCATGGAAGACGACGAAGTACATCCGGAACGAATAGAACGCGGTGACGAATACGCCGGCGAGCACTGCGAAGTAAGCGAAGCCGGAGCCCCACAGGTTGCTGGCGTGCACCGCCTCGATGATGCTGTCCTTGGAATAGAAGCCCGAGAAGAGCGGCGTGCCGATCAGCGCGAGCGATCCGAGCAGAGACGTGATCCAGGTGATCGGCATGTACTTGCGCAGGCCGCCCATGTTGCGGATGTCCTGATCGTGGTGCATGCCGATGATCACCGAGCCCGCAGCGAGGAAAAGCAGCGCCTTGAAGAAGGCGTGCGTCATCAGGTGGAATACCGCGACCGAGTAGGCCGATACACCCAGTGCGACCGTCATGTAGCCAAGTTGGCTGAGTGTGGAGTACGCCACCACGCGCTTGATGTCGTTCTGGATGATGCCGAGGAAGCCCATGAACAGCGCAGTGATCGCGCCGATGACCATGATGAAGCTGAGCGCGGTGTCCGACAGCTCGAACAGCGGCGACATACGCGCCACCATGAAGATGCCGGCCGTCACCATCGTTGCGGCGTGGATCAGCGCGGAGATGGGTGTCGGGCCTTCCATCGAATCGGGCAGCCAGACATGCAGCGGGAACTGCGCACTCTTGCCCATCGCGCCAATGAACAGACAGATGCAGATCACGGTGATCAGCATCCAGCCGGTGCCAGGCAGATTGAGCGTGGCCAGCTCATTGGCCTTTGCAAAGGCCTCGGTGTAGTTCAGCGTACCGGCATAAGCCACGATCAGGCCGATGCCGAGGATGAAGCCGAAGTCGCCGACCCGGTTCACCAGGAAGGCTTTCATGTTGGCGGCAATCGCCGTCGGCTTCTTGTAATAGAAACCGATCAGCAAATACGACACCAGCCCCACCGCCTCCCAGCCGAAGAACAGCTGCAGCATGTTGTTGCTCATCACGAGCATCAGCATCGAGAAGGTGAACAGTGAGATGTAGCTGAAGAAGCGCTGGTAGCCGTCTTCCTCGGCCATGTAGCCGATGGTGTAGATGTGCACCATCAGCGACACGAAGGTCACCACGCACATCATCATTGCCGTCAGGCCGTCGATCAGGAAGCCAATCTCCATCGTCAACCCGCCAACCCGCATCCACTCGTAGATGGTGGCGTTGAAGTGCGCACCATCGACCACCACCGATTGCAAGGTCATCGCCGACAAGATGAAGGCAACGAGCACGCCGAGGATGGTGATGGTGTGCGCCCCACGGCGGCCTATGAACTTGCCGAAAAATCCTGCGGCGATGGCCCCTACCAAAGGCGCCAGGGGTACCGCCAACAGCAAGTGAGGTGAGAGTTGTGCGGACATGTCGTGTGCGGTCTGCGAGGTGCGGGCGGCGGAGGGCTATCAGCCCTTCAGGCTGTCGAGCTCGTCGACGTTGATCGTGGCGCGGTTGCGGAACAGCACCACCAGAATGGCCAGGCCGATGGCCGATTCGGCTGCCGCGACGGTGAGGATGAAGAAGACGAACACCTGGCCCGCCATGTCACCCAGAAAATGCGAAAACGCAATGAAGTTCATGTTGACCGCGAGCAGCATCAGCTCGATCGCCATCAGCAGCACGATCAGATTCTTGCGGTTCATGAAGATGCCGATGACCGACAGTGCAAAAAGTATCGCACCCACCGACAGGAAATGACCCAGCGTGATCGGCCCGAAGAAAAGCGCGCTCATGACGACTCTCCGGAGGACTTCGCAGCCGCAGGGGGCACATCAGGGCCTTCGACGGTAGGCTGCATCTTGACCAGACGCACCCGATCAGATTTCTTCGCCTTGACCTGCTCGGAGGCGTCGGTGTGCTTCGTGTCCTTGCGCTGACGCAGCGTCAATGCGATCGCCGCAATGATCGCGACGAGCAGCAGCACGGCGGCGATCTGCAGCGGATAGAGGTATTGGGTGTAGATCTCGATGCCGAGCAGCTTGGTGTTGCCGAGCTCCAGATCGCCGGCATCCGGCGTCGGCGCGCTAGGCAGGTTAAAGCCGGGAATCAACACCGCCGCCATTTGGAGCGCGATGACCAGACCAACAGCACCGGCCACTGGCGCGTGCTTCCAGAACCCCTCACGCAGCGAGTCGGCGTTGATGTCGAGCATCATCACGACGAACAGGAACAGCACCATCACCGCCCCGACATAGACCAGGATGAGCGTGATCGAGAGAAACTCGGCGCGCAGGAGCATCCACATGCAGGCAGCCGAGAAGAACGCCAGCACCAGGTACAGCGCGGCATACACAGGGCTGCGGGCCGTGATGACGCGGAAACCCGCAAACAGCAGCACCGCGGAAAAGATATAGAACAGCGCAGGAGTAGTGATCATGAGGTCTTGGGGCTCAACGTCGATACGCTGCCAATCAGCGCATCCGGCAGATGGAGCTCGAGGGACCGAGCAGCCATCAGGCGCTCTCACCGGTAGCGAGCGTCGGCCTCCTTGTTGGCTGCGATTTCGGGTTCATAGCGATCACCGACCGCCAACAGCATGTCCTTGGTGAAGTACAGGTCGCCGCGCTTCTCTCCGTGGTACTCGAAGATGTGGGTCTCGACGATCGAATCGACCGGGCAGCTCTCCTCGCAGAAGCCGCAGAAGATGCACTTGGTCAGGTCGATGTCGTAGCGAGTGGTGCGGCGGGATCCGTCATCGCGCACTTCGCTCTCGATCGTGATCGCCATCGCCGGGCATACCGCTTCACACAGCTTGCAGGCGATGCAGCGCTCCTCGCCGTTCTCATAGCGACGCAGCGCATGCAGGCCACGGAACCGCGGGCTCTGTGGCGTTTTCTCTTCCGGGAACTGCACGGTGATCGTGCGCTGGAAGAAGTGGCGTCCGGTGAGCTTGAACCCCTTCAGCAGTTCAAGCAGCAGGAAGCTAGAAACAAAGTCCTTGATCGGCGTGGCAGTGGCCATGTCAGCCCCTTATTTCCAGATGTTCCACGGGGACACGATCCACAAGCCCACGACGACCAGCCAGACCAGTGTCAGAGGAATGAAGATCTTCCAGCCCAGGCGCATGATCTGGTCATAGCGGTACCGCGGGAAGCTGGCGCGCACCCACAAGAACAACGTGCATATCGCGAAGGTCTTTCCGAAGAGCCAGAACCAGTTCCAGAACCACATCGTCTGCACGATCCAGTCCGGCGTACTCAGGCCCAATGCCGAGAAGGAAATGGGGGCCATCCAGCCGCCGAGGAACAGCACGCAGGCCAAAGCCGAGACCAGGATGATGTTGGCGTACTCGGCCAGGAAGAAAATGGCAAATCCCATCCCCGAGTACTCGACCATGTGGCCAGCCACGATTTCCGATTCACCTTCGACCACGTCAAACGGATGCCGATTGGTCTCGGCAATGCCGGCGATCACATAGACGACGAAGACAGGCAACAGCGGCAACCAGTTCCAACTGAGGAACGACAGGCCCAGGTCGGCAAACATGCCCCGACCTTGAGATAGCACGATGTCGGTCATGTTCATGCTGGCCGACACCATCAGCACGATGACCAGCGCGAAGCCCATGGCGATCTCGTAGCTCACCATCTGAGCCGACGCGCGCATCGCGCCGAGAAAGGCGTACTTCGAGTTGGACGCCCACCCGGCAATGATCACGCCGTAAACCTCCAGCGAGGTGATGGCCATCAGGAACAGCAGGCCGGCATTGATGTTCGCAAGGGCAGTATCGGGCCCGAACGGAACCACCGCCCAGGCGGCGAGCGCCGGCATGATCGTCATCACCGGGCCCAGGAAGAAAAGCCCCTTGTTCGCTGCGGCTGGGACGATGATTTCCTTGAGCAGAAGCTTCAGCGCATCGGCAATCGGCTGCAGCAGTCCGAGCGGGCCAACGCGGTTCGGGCCGCGGCGCACCTGAGTGAAGGCAATCGCGGTGCGCTCCCACAAGGTCAGGTAGGCGACGCAGAGCATCAATGGAATCACCAGAGCGATGATCTTGATCAAGGACCAGGCAACCGGCCAGGCGCCCCCCAACAGGGACGTACCGACAGTGTGGACGGTGTCGAACATGGTGCGTCTCAGCCCCTGAGGACAGGGGTCAGGGTGATGGCGCCGAACATCGCGCCGAGCGTGCGGGTCTGTGCCGTGCCGGATGGCACGCGCACCGTGTTGGGCGCCAGCGTGGTGTCCAGTCGAGCCGCCAGGTCGGCGACGGCGAGGCCCTGGGAAACTCGCACCACGGCTCCGTCACTAAGGCCAAGTTGCGCCCACAGCGTCGCGGGAACACCCACCGCAGGCGTCCGCGCATCAGCGGTCAACTGCAAGGACGCGGCACGACGCACCAGGGGGTCGGTTTCGTAGATCGGCACATCGGAGATGCGCTCCAGACCCAAAGCCGTGGCTCCCGCAGCGATGGGCGCATCAACCTGATTGTTCAGGCGCGTCGAGATGCTGGCCAGGTCACCCAATGCCTCGGCACGAACCGCTTCGGAGGTTTCGAAATCGAAGCCCGGTACGTTCAGCAAGTTGCCGAGAACGCGCAGGACTTTCCAGGCCGGTCGTGTCTCGCCCAGCGGTTTGACAACGCCGTGGAAACTTTGCGCACGACCCTCTGCATTGACGAAGGTGCCGGATGTTTCGGTAAACGGCGCGATCGGCAACAGCACGTCGGCGTAATCGAGGGCGGCATCGCGGAACGACGTCAACGCAACAACCATTTCGGCCCCTTGCAGCGCGGCCACCGCGGCGGCCGGGTTGGCGGCGTCGCGGTCAGGTTCGACGTTGAGCAGCAGGCAGGCCTTCAGCGCACCGCCTAGCATCTGGGCAGCATTCAACCCACCGCTGGCTGGCTGCGCGCCGACGAGCTGCGCGCCGACGGTGTTCGCGTCCGCCGTCAGATCACCGACCGAAGCGCCCGTGTGTTCGCCGATCCACTGGGCCAGGGCCATCAGGCTGGAAGCTGCCGGATGCTGAACGGCTGCATTGCCGAGCAGGATGGCCTTGCGCTCACCGGTCAGCATCGAGGCGGCAATGGCCTGGGCCTGCGGCGACGGTTCGACACCCGCGGCCAGTGCGACGGGAGGCGTAACCTGCTTCGTCAGCGCGATCGCCGAAGCTATCTCGGCCAATGCGACCACCCAGCCGCTCGGCGCTGCGGTCATCGCGGTGGTCACTGGCATCAGCCAGTCGTCGTGAACCGCCTGAAGGCTGTGAATTCGGGCGCCGCGGCGAGCCGCCTGCCGCAGGCGCTGCGCGAGAAGCGGGTGGTCCTTGCGCAGGAACGAGCCGATGACCAGAACGCGCTGAAGGGTGGACAGCGAAGCGATCGAGGTCCCGAGCCAGCGCACACCTTTGCCGCTCAACGAAAAGTCAGAATGGCGCAGGCGATGATCAATGTTGTCGCCGCCCAGCCCGCGCACCAGCTTGGCAAGCAGGTGCAGTTCCTCGACGGTGCTGTGCGTCGAGCCTAGCGCGCCAATGCTGGCCACGCCGTGATCGGCCTTGATCTGGGTCAGGCCGTTGGCCACGTAACTCAGAGCGGTCGTCCAGTCGACTGACTTCCAGTCGCCACCTTGCTTGATCATAGGAGTCGTCAGACGCAGTTCGCTGTTGACGGCCTCGTATGAAAAGCGATCGCGGTCGGCGATCCAGCATTCATTAACGTCTTCGTTTTCCAGCGGCACGACACGCATCACCTTGCCCGACTTGACCTGCACGATCAGGTTGGCTCCGGTGCTGTCGTGAGGCGACACGGATTTGCGGCGCGACAACTCCCATGTGCGTGCGCTGTAACGAAAAGGCTTGCTGGTCAGCGCGCCGACCGGGCACACATCAATCATGTTGCCCGACAGCTCGGAATCGATGGTGTCGCCGACGACGGTGGTGATCTCGGAGTGCTCGCCGCGATGGATCATGCCCAGTTCCATCACACCGGCCACTTCCTGGCCGAAGCGCACGCAGCGGGTGCAATGGATGCAGCGGCTCATCTCTTCCATCGAGATCAGCGGTCCGACATCCTTGTGGAAGACAACGCGCTTCTCCTCTTGGTAGCGAGAAGCCGAACCGCCATAGCCCACGGCCAGATCCTGCAATTGGCATTCACCGCCCTGGTCGCAGATGGGGCAGTCCAGCGGGTGGTTGATCAGCAGGAATTCCATCACCGCCTGCTGTGCCTGCACTGCCTTGGCGCTCTTGGTGCGCACGATCATGCCCTGCGTCACTGGCGTCGCACAGGCCGGCATCGGCTTCGGCGCTTTCTCGACGTCGACCAGGCACATGCGGCAGTTCGCGGCGATGCTCAGCTTCTTGTGATAACAGAAATGCGGAATGTAAGTGCCGAGCTTGTCTGCGGCATGCATGACCATGCTGCCCTCTACAACTTCGACCTTCTGACCATCAAGCTGGATTTCAATCATGGCGCACGCTGCTTGACGTCAACTCAGACGTAGGCCGGCACAAGGCAGGTCTTGTGCTCGACATGATGGATGAATTCATGGCGGAAGTGCTTGATCATCGCGCGCACTGGCATAGCAGCAGCTTCGCCGAGAGCGCAGATGGTGCGACCCTGGATGTTGTCTGCGACCGAGTTCAGCAGGTCGATGTCTTCCATCTTGCCCTGTCCGTTCTCGATTCGGTGGACCAGGCGGTGGAGCCAACCCGTGCCCTCTCGGCACGGCGTGCACTGGCCACAGCTTTCGTGGGTGTAGAAATAGCTCAGGCGCATCAGGCTCTTGACCATGCAGCGGGTGTCGTCCAACACGATCACCGCGCCCGACCCCAGCATCGAACCCGCCTTGGCGATCGAGTCGTAGTCCATGGTGCAGTTCATCATGATGTCGGCGGGCAGCACTGGCGCCGACGATCCGCCGGGGATGACCGCCTTCAGCTTGCGTCCGGTCCGCACACCGCCAGCGAGTTCCAGCAACACCGGGAATGGCGTGCCCATCGGTACTTCGAAGTTGCCCGGCAGATTCACATCGCCCGACACCGAATAGATCTTGGTGCCGCCGTTGTTCGGCTTTCCGACTTCGAGATACGACTGGCCGCCGTTGCGGATGATCCAGGGCGCCGCCGCAAAGGTCTCGGTGTTGTTGATTGTTGTCGGCTTGCCGTACAGGCCGTAGCTGGCAGGAAACGGCGGCTTGAATCGCGGCTGGCCCTTCTTGCCTTCCAGGGATTCCAGCAGCGCGGTCTCCTCGCCGCAGATGTAGGCGCCAAAGCCATGTGAGGCGTGCAATTGGAAGCTGAAGTTCGAGCCGAGGATGTTGTTTCCGAGGTAGCCCGCCTCACGGGCTTCAGCCAGCGCTTCTTCAAAGCGCTCGTAGGCGTCGAAGATCTCGCCGTGAATGTAGTTGTAGCCCACGCCAATACCCATCGCATAGGCGGCGATTGCCATGCCTTCGATGACGATATGCGGGTTGAACATCAGGATGTCGCGGTCCTTGCAGGTGCCAGGTTCGCCTTCGTCCGAATTGCAAACCAGGTATTTCGGGCCCGGGAACATGCGTGGCATGAAGCTCCACTTCAGCCCTGTCGGAAAGCCCGCGCCGCCGCGACCGCGCAGGCCAGAGGCCTTCACCTCGGCGATCACCTCTTCGGGCGTCATCCCCGTGCCGCCGTCCTGCCCAAGGATCTTGCGCAGCGCCTGGTAACCACCACGCGCGACGTAATCGGCCAGGTGCCAGTTCCGGCCGTTCAAGTCGGCGTAGATCTGCGCACCGATGTGGCGTCCGTGAAAGCAGGTGGCTTCACCGTTCGCATGGAATTGGGAAAGATCAAGCATGGCGGGCGCCTTAACAGCTCATCGGGACTCGTTGGATTGCGAATGAAGAACATCCACCAGCGCATCCAGCCGCTCGTGGCTCATGAAACTGCACATGGTGCGATCGTTGACCAACAGAACCGGCGCATCGGCGCAGGCGCCCAGGCATTCGCTTTGCTGCAGCGTGATCAGGCCGTCGGCGGTGGTTCCGCCCTGTTCGATGCCCAGCTTGCGGCACAGATGTTCCAGCGCCTGTTGTCCATCGCGCAGTTGGCAAGGCAGGTTGGTGCAGACATTGATCTTGAAGCGCCCCACCGGACGCTGGTTGTACATGTTGTAGAAAGTAGTGACCTCGTGCACCGCGATCGGCGGCATGCCGAGGTAATCAGCGACGCCTTTCTCCGTTTCAGCGGAGACGTAACCCTGTTCCTGCTGCACGATCGACAAGCAGGCCATGACCGCCGATTGCTTCTGGTCGGCAGGATACTTCGCCACCTCGCGCGAAAAGCGCTCGAGCGTAGCGGCGGAAAACACGGCTGACGACTGCACGGAATCACTCACCGGTCGATCTCTCCGAAAACGATGTCCATCGTGCCGATGACCGCGACCGCGTCCGCGATCATGTGGCCGCGAGCCATTTCGTCGAGCGCAGCCAGGTGCGCAAATCCAGGCGCACGGATCTTCAGGCGGTACGGCTTGTTTGCACCATCGCTGACGATGTAGATGCCGAACTCGCCCTTCGGATGTTCTACCGCCGCATAGGCTTCACCCACAGGAACGTGGAACCCCTCGGTGAACAGCTTGAAGTGGTGGATCAGCTCTTCCATGCTCGACTTCATGTCGACACGAGAGGGCGGCGCCACCTTGTGGTTCGACGTGATCACCGGACCCGGGTTCGCGCGCAGCCATGCCACACACTGTTGGATGATCCGGTTCGACTGCCGCATTTCCTCGACACGAACCAGATAGCGGTCATAGGTGTCGCCATTGACTCCGACAGGAATGTCGAAATCGAGATGCTCGTAGACATCGTAGGGCTGCTTCTTGCGCAGATCCCACTCGACTCCGGAACCGCGCAGCATCGGCCCGGTGAAGCCGAGGTTCAGCGCGCGTTCCGGCGGCACCACGCCAATTCCCACGGTACGTTGCTTCCAGATGCGGTTGTCGGTCAGCAACGTTTCGTAGTCGTCGACACACTTCGGGAAGCGCTTCGTGAAGTCATCGATGAAGTCGAGCAGCGTGCCTTGGCGGTTGTCATTCAGTGCAGACATCACCTTCGCGTTGCGGACTTTCGAAGCCTTGTACTGCGGCATGGTGTCCGGCAGGTCGCGATACACGCCGCCCGGACGGAAATACGCTGCGTGCATGCGCGCACCAGAGGCGGCCTCATACATGTCGAACAGATCCTCGCGCTCGCGGAAGCAGTAGATGAAGATGTTCATCGCTCCGCAATCGAGACCGTGCGCACCGAGCCACATCAGGTGGTTGAGCAGCCGCGTGATCTCACTGAACATCACGCGGATGTACTGGGCGCGCACAGGCACATCGACACCAAGCAAGCGCTCAATGGCGAGACAGTAGGCATGCTCGTTGCACATCATCGACACATAGTCGAGACGATCCATGTATGGCAACGACTGGATATAGGTCTTGCTTTCGGCGAGCTTTTCAGTTGCGCGGTGCAGCAAGCCGATATGCGGGTCAGCGCGCTGGATGACCTCGCCGTCGAGCTCGAGTACCAAGCGAAGTACGCCGTGTGCCGCCGGGTGCTGCGGGCCGAAGTTCAGCGTGTAGTTCTTGATGTCGGCCATGTCAGTGGAGACCGCCGTAGTTGTCTTCGCGGATGATCCGTGGCGTGATGTCGCGCGGTTCGATCGTGACCGGCTGATAGATCACGCGCTTCTTCTCGGGGTCGTAACGCATCTCCACGTTGCCCGAGGTCGGGAAATCCTTGCGGAACGGGTGACCGATGAAGCCGTAATCCGTCAGGATGCGACGCAGATCGAGGTGACCATCGAAGATGATGCCGTACAGGTCGAAGGCTTCGCGCTCGAACCAGTTGGCTGAGCTCCAAACCTCACTCAAGGAGGCTATGGACGGCACGTCGTCGTCGCTGCAGAACACCTTCAGACGCAAACGCCAGTTCAAGCTGACCGACAGCAGGTGCGAAACGACACAAAAGCGCATTCCACCCCACGGTTCATCACGGTATTCAGAGTAATCGACCCCGCACAGGTCGATCAGTTGCTCGAATCGCAAAGCCGGGTTGTCGCGAAGCGTCAGTGCGACATCGCGGTAATTGGCGGCAGACACAGTGATCGTGATCTCGCCACGGTCGGCGACGAGCGTGTTCAACCACGGTCCCAGTGCGACCTCGAGGGCCTGCTGGAGCGCTTCGAGATGGGTCATGGGGCGCGACTCAGAAAGCGTCGATCAGCGGGCGATGGTGTTTTCACGGCGGATCTTGGATTGCAGTTGCAGGATCCCATACAGAAGCGCTTCGGCCGTGGGCGGGCATCCTGGCACGTAGACATCGACGGGCACGATGCGGTCACAGCCACGCACCACCGAGTAGCTGTAGTGGTAATAGCCGCCGCCGTTGGCGCAGGAGCCCATGCTGAGCACCCAACGCGGCTCAGCCATCTGGTCGTAAACCTTGCGCAACGCCGGCGCCATCTTGTTGCACAGCGTGCCTGCGACGATCATCAGATCGCTCTGCCGAGGGCTCGGCCGGAAAAGCATTCCAAAACGGTCGATGTCGTAGCGTGCAGCACCCGCATGCATCATTTCGACCGCACAGCAGGCAAGGCCAAAGGTCATCGGCCAGAGCGAGCCCGTCTTTGACCAGTTGATGACGGTGTCCAGACTGGTCGTGACAAAGCCTTCTTTCAGGACGCCTTCAATGCCCATGGTTCATTCCCAATCCAGCGCCCCTTTTTTCCACTCGTAGACAAAGCCCACGACCAGAATGCTAAGGAACAACATCATCGACCAGAAGCCCGCCATGCCGATCTCGCGAAGCGAAACCGCCCATGGAAAGAGAAATGCAATTTCCAGGTCGAACAGGATGAACAAAATCGCTACAAGGTAGTAGCGAACATCGAACTTCATCCGCGCGTCTTCGAAGGCTTCAAAGCCGCACTCGTATGGTGAGTTCTTGGCCGAATCAGGGCGACGAGGGCCGAGCACCAAACCGAGGACCTGCGGCAAAACGCCGACCAACACACCGACCAGTATGAACAGGATCACCGGCAAATATGGCTGCAGGTCCATGACGCCCTTGAATACCCTCTTGATCTCTGAAGCAAGTGGTTAATTCCACTCGAATTTTTGGTGCCGACGGCGAGACTCGAACTCGCACAGCTTTCGCCACTACCCCCTCAAGATAGCGTGTCTACCAATTTCACCACGTCGGCTCGCCACCACTGTGCTGTGACTCAACATTTGCGTGAGGACGCGAGTCTCAGCACAGCCTCAAAGTTTACCCTCAAACAAGTGCTGATTCGTTACGCAGACGCCCTGAAACACTGAGGCTCACTCAGTGAGCTTATGCTTACTTGGTTGGGATGGCACCCGCACCGGAAGCCGGTAACGCGGGCGCAGCGAATGACGGCGCTGAATCGGCACTGCCAGATCCCGGAATCTGGGTGGCAGCACCCGTGGAAGGTGCCGAAGCCGGCGTCGTGATCGCAGGGCGATCCAACACACTTCCGGCAGGACCCCGCGCACGATCGTTCGACAGAAACGCAAGCAGCAGCGTGGAGGCAAAGAAGATCGCCGCACAGACTGCCGTCGATCGCGAAAGGAAATTGGCGCTGCCGGTCGCACCGAACAGGCTGCCCGAGGCGCCGCTACCGAACGACGCCCCCATGTCGGCGCCCTTGCCGTGCTGCACGAGCACCAGGCCGATCATCACCAGCGCCGCCAGGATCTGTATCACCACCACCGCATTCAACAGCAAGTTCATGTTCTCGACTTTCCAGTAGAACCCAGCGCGACGCGGGACGCCGCGCGACAAATGGCAGAGAAATCAGCCGCCTTGAGGGACGCCGCGCCCACCAAGGCACCATCAATGTCGGGCTGCGCAAACAACTCCTGCGCATTGCCTGCATTGACGCTGCCGCCATACAGAAGACGCATCTCGGAAGCTCGCGTGCTGGCAGCCGCCAATTGCCCGCGCAGTACCGAATGCACCGCTTGTGCCTCTTGAGGCGTGGCGGTCAAACCGGTGCCAATGGCCCAGATCGGCTCGTAAGCCACGATGATCTGAGAAACGCAGTGTCCCAGTGTTTGAATCACGGCCGACAACTGCCGCTTGACCACCACCTCGGTTGAGCCGACATCACGCTCGGCCCGCGTCTCACCGACGCAGACGATCGGAGTCAGTCCATGCGCCAGCGCCAAACGGGCCTTGTCGGCCACAAGGGAGTCCGATTCAGCATGATGGAGGCGGCGCTCCGAGTGTCCGACGATGACATGACGGCAGCCAAAGTCCGCGAGCATAGCCGCAGCCACGTCGCCGGTGTACGCGCCGGACTCATGCCACGAACAGTCCTGAGCGCCCCAGCCGATGCCGCTGCCCTGAAGCGACAGCGCAACATCCGCCAGGTAAGGGAACGGGCAGCACACACTGACCTCGGCATCGAACGGGCCGGCCGCGCGGAGGGCCGCGAGGAGCTCGACATTGGTGACCCGCGTGCCGTTCATCTTCCAGTTGCCAACAACCAATGGCAGCCGCCCGCAGGTCACTGGCGCGCCTGTGTGACTCACCATGACAGCACCAGCTTTCCGACATGTTGATTGGATTCCATCAGCGCATGCGCTTGGTCCGCTTGCGCCGCCGGGAATACCTTGAACACCACCGGCCTCACCATCTTGCTTTCGATCCAGCGCCACGCGGTGCCGCGCAATTCGCGCGCGATGGCGGACTTGAACGCCATCGAGCGAGCACGCAAGGTCGACCCGGTGATTGTCAGCCGGCGAGTCAACAGCGCGGCCGCATTGAACGTCGCCTGAGGGCCGCCCTGCACTGCAATGATTGCCAGGCGACCATCTGCAGCCAGACAGCTCATCTCACGGGCCACATAGTCGCCAGCAACCATGTCAAGGATCACATCGACGCCACGACCAGCCGTCAATCGCATCACCGCCTCGGCAAAATCCTCGCTGCGGTAGTTGATCGCGTGATGGGCACCCAGCGCCAGGCAGGCGGCCGCTTTTTCATCCGTCCCCACCGTGACCAGCACAGTAGCACCAGCAGCACGGGCCAGTTGGATCGCGGTCACGCCAATGCCGCTGCTGCCGCCTTGGATCAGCAGGGTTTCGCCCGCTTTCAAGCCGGCTCGACCGAAGACGTTGGACCACACGGTGAAGCAGGTTTCGGGCAGGCTGGCAGCCTCGATATCGGTCAGGCCATCGGGCACCGGCAGACATTGGCCGACCGGTGCCACACAGTGGTCAGCATAGCCACCGCCAGAGACCAGCGCGCAGACCCGGTCGCCAACTTTCAGGCCGGCATCGCGCAGCGCGTCGCCGTCGCCAGAGATGATCACCCCGGCCACTTCCAGGCCTGGCAGATCAGACGCTCCAGCAGGCGGCGGGTACATACCCTTGCGCTGCAGCACATCAGGTCGGTTAATCCCCGAAGCCGTCACGGCAATCAAGGCTTCGCCCACACCCGCCACCGGTGTTGTGCGCTCGCTGGGCCGCAATACCTCCGGCGGACCGAAGGCGCTGATTTCAATGACTCTCATCGTGATCAGGTGACGGTCGCCGCCTGGGAACCGGGCCATTGAGCACCCAGTACACAGCGGACATGACTCAGTGCGTTGATCTCATTCCTGAGCGTTGGCCACCGGGGCGGGCTGCTGATCACGCTCGATAAGCGCCTTCATCGACAGCTTGACGCGGCCCTTCTCGTCGGTCTCGAGAACCTTGACCTTAACGATCTGGCCTTCCTGCAGGAAGTCGGTGACCTTCTCGACGCGCTGGTGGGCGATCTGACTGATGTGCAGCAGGCCGTCCTTGCCCGGGAGCAGGTTGACCAGGGCGCCGAAGTCCAGGATCTTGACGATCGGGCCTTCGTAGACCTTGCCGATTTCGACTTCGGCGGTGATTTCCTCGATGCGCTTCTTGGCTTGAGCGGCCTTTTCTGCATCGGTGGAGGCGATCGTGATCGTGCCGTCTTCACCAATGTCGATCGTGGTGCCGGTTTCTTCGGTCAACGCGCGGATGGTGGCGCCACCCTTGCCGATCACGTCGCGGATCTTCTCCGGATTGATCTTCATCGTGTACAGCCGCGGCGCGAACTGCGACACCTCGGTGTTGGCCGAGCCCATCGCCTCGACCATCTTGCCGAGGATGTGCAGACGCGCTTCCTTGGCTTGAGCCAGAGCGACCTGCATGATCTCCTTGGTGATGCCCTGGATCTTGATGTCCATCTGCAACGCGGTCACGCCGGCGGTCGTACCAGCCACCTTGAAGTCCATGTCGCCGAGATGATCTTCGTCGCCGAGGATGTCGGTCAACACAGCGAAACGGTTGCCGTCCTTGATCAGGCCCATCGCGATACCCGCCACGTGCGCTGTCAGCGGCACGCCCGCGTCCATCAGCGCCAAACAGCCGCCGCACACCGATGCCATAGAAGACGAACCGTTCGACTCGGTGATTTCTGACACCACCCGCATCGAATACGGGAAATCAGCGCGGTCCGGCAGCACCGCAACCAGCGCGCGCTTGGCCAGACGGCCGTGACCAATCTCCCGGCGCTTGGGCGTGCCGACGCGACCAGTTTCTCCAGTGGCGAAGGGAGGCATGTTGTAGTGCAGCATGAAGTGCTCGCTGAACTCACCCGCCAGCGCATCGATCTTCTGCGAGTCGCGGTCGGTGCCGAGCGTGGCAGCGACCAGCGCCTGCGTTTCACCGCGGGTGAACAGCGACGAACCGTGCACGCGCGGCAGCACGCTGTTGCGGATTTCGATGGCGCGAACGGTGCGCGTATCGCGGCCGTCGATGCGTGGCTCGCCTGACAGTATTTGGCTGCGCACGATCTTGGCTTCGATATCGAACAGAACGTTCTCGACCTTCACCTTGTCGACGATGGCACCCTCAGCTGCCAGCGCGGCCAGCGCGTTCGCTGTGACTTCGCGCGTGGCCTGGGTGCGGGCCTGCTTGGAGCGGATCTGGTAAGCAGCGCGCAGCGGCGCTTCGGCCAAAGCTACGACCTTTTCGATGAACGGCTCGTCCTTCGCAGGCGGCGTCCAGTCCCAGGCCGGCTTGCCAGCGTCGCGGACCAGATCGTTGATGGCGGCAATCGCGATCTTGCTTTGCTCGTGGCCGAACACCACGCCACCGAGCATGATCTCTTCGCTCAATTGCTTGGCTTCCGACTCGACCATCAGCACCGCGGCTTGCGTGCCGGCGACGACCAGGTCCATGGCTGAGCCGAGCAGTTGCGTCTTGCCGGGATTCAGCACGTATTCGCCGTTGATGTAGCCAACGCGCGCGGCGCCGATAGGGCCGTCAAAGGGAATGCCGGATATGGCCAGCGCGGCGCTGGAACCGATCAACGCAGCGATATCGGCCGAGACCTCGGGGTTCAGCGACATCACATGAACGACGACCTGTACCTCGTTGTAGAAACCTTCTGGGAACAGCGGACGCAGCGGGCGGTCGATCAGCCGCGAGGTCAGCGTTTCCAGTTCGCTGGGACGGCCTTCGCGCTTGAAGAAGCTGCCAGGAATCTTTCCCGCGGCATAGGTCTTTTCAATGTAGTCAACGGTCAGCGGGAAGAAGTCCTGACCCGGCTTCGGGTTCTTCGCGCCAACCACGGTGGCCAGAACCACGGTGTCGTCGATGTTGACCAGCACGGCGCCGCCAGACTGGCGGGCGATTTCACCGGTTTCCAGCACGACGGTGTGTTGACCCCATTGGAAGGTCTTGGTGACTTTGTTGAACATGCTCATATGTGTCTCCGGTTGAGATCAGCGCCTTGCGGGTGGCGCCTTCGTACCCAGAGCTGCAGCATCCTGGCGCGATGCCATTCCAGCGACGTTCACTGA
>CANHNO010000024.1 GCA_947462065.1 Burkholderiales bacterium
GATGCGCAGGTACTGCTGCATCATGGGCGTGTGACTGGCGAGGGCGGCTCTGTCGGCGCCCTCGGGCTGGAAATCTTTCGGCAACGTGGCGACCCGTTTCACTCGTGCGCTGGCAGCGGATTGGCGGCGCGCGGGAGCCGCAAGCGTGGTTTGCGCATCGACCGCAGCGTCTGGCATGGACCCCCGCATTGTCGCCTCGCACCGTCAGCCGATGCCAAGAGGCCGCTGGTTCCGGCTCAGAACGGCCCGGGCAGCAGCTTGAAGCCCGCGATCAGAACGCCGATCACCGTGTTGACGACGACGCTGAGCACGCTGGGCACGTAGAAGAACGCCGAAACCGCTTGTGCGCTCATGCCATGCTCGAAAAGCAGGCCGAGTGCGAACGAGACGATGCCCAGCGCAACCCAGCGCCGCAGGTAGGTCGTGAGCCAGTGCGATTTGTCGAGGTTGTGCCGCCAGGCTGCGGAGCGCTCGAACAGGTTGCCGTGGCTGACGTCGCGAAACAGCCACCCAAAAAACAGGTAGCGGTAGAGCAGCACGCGGAAGGAGAGGGCGGTGTCGTCGGTGGCCATGGGTCGAATCTGCCTCCCAAACGGGGTTGATCGGATGATGCGCGAAACGGTTAACCCTCTTATCGGCCTGCCAACCGATCCGCTTGATCGCTTTGGAAGCGATTCAACCGTTCATGTTCGCGCCAGCGGGCCCCGAGCCTGCGATCAAGTCGCATCGGTAAACTTGGCCCCATTCCTTTCCAACGCGAGTCGCTCATGAGTTTCGACAAAGTCACCCCTGGCAAGAAGGCCCCTGAACAGTTCAACGTGATCATCGAAATCCCGATGAACGCCGACCCGGTGAAGTACGAGGTGGACAAGGAAAGCGGCGCGCTGTTCGTCGACCGCTTCATGAGCACCGCGATGCACTACCCGTGCAACTACGGCTATGTGCCGCAAACCATTTCGGGCGACGGTGACCCGGTCGACGTGCTGGTGATCACGCCGTTTCCGCTGCTGGCCGGTTCGGTGGTGACCTGTCGCGCGATCGGCATGCTGAACATGGAAGACGAGGCCGGCATGGACGCCAAGCTGCTGGCGGTGCCGATCGACAAGCTGCTGCCGATCTACGCCAGCTGGCAGAAGCCCGAAGACCTGCACGAGCTGCAGCTGCGCACGATCCAGCACTTCTTCGAGCACTACAAGGACCTCGAGCCGAACAAGTGGGTCAAGGTCAAGGGCTGGTCGGGCCCGCAGGCGGCGCACGAGGAAATCAGCTCGGGTATCGCCAATTACAAGAAATCGCTGGCCGACTGATTCCGAACGCAGCGCCTCCCGGGCGCTGTTTTTCCAGGGCTTTCTGCGGAGGTCCTGAGGAACCGACCGCGCAGGTTCCCGCTCTACACTGCCCGCCCACCTGGCTTGCAGAGCACTCCCGTGAATCCATTCCTGCGCGCGTTTCCCCTCGTCCTGTCCTTGTGGCTGGCCGTGCTGCTACTCGTCTCGCCGTCGGCCCAGGCACAAGCCCTGCCATCGGGCGTGACGCGCGTGCAGTCGGTCGAAGGTATCGACGAGTACCGGCTGGCCAATGGGTTGCAGCTGCTGCTGATTCCTGACAGCTCCAAGCCCACCACCACGGTCAATCTGACCTACCGCGTCGGTTCACGCCACGAAAGCTATGGCGAGACAGGCATGGCGCACCTGCTGGAGCACCTGATCTTCAAGGGCTCGCCGAAGCACCCGAGCGTCTGGCCCGAATTCACCAAGCGCGGCCTGGCCGCCAACGGCAGCACCTGGTTCGACCGCACCAACTACACCGCCAGCTTCTCGGCCAACGACGACAACCTGCGCTGGTATCTGGGCTGGCAGGCCGATGCGATGGTCAACAGCTACATCGCCCGCAAGTCGCTCGACACCGAGATGACGGTGGTGCGCAACGAGATGGAGTCGGGCGAGAACAACCCCGACCGCATCCTGTTCTCGAAGACGCTGGCGACGATGTTCCAGTGGCACAACTACGGGAAGGACACCATTGGCGCGCGCAGCGACGTGGAAAACGTCGACATCCCGCGCCTGCAGGCCTTCTACCGTCAGTATTACCAGCCTGACAACGCCACGCTGATCGTCTCGGGCAAGTTCCAGCCAGCGCAGACTCTGTCGTGGATCGCACAGTCGTTTGGCGTGATCAAGAAGCCCGCACGCGTGCTGCCCAGGCAATACACGCTGGACCCGGTGCAAGACGGTGAACGCAGCATCACGCTGCGGCGCACCGGCGGCGTGCCGGTGCTTTACGCGGCCTACCACGTGCCGCCCGGTGCGCACCCTGACTTTGCCGCCGTCGATCTGCTGGGCTCCATCATGGGCGACGCACCGAGCGGACGCCTGCACAAGCGCCTGACCGAGAAGGGGCTGGCCGCGACCACCTATGCGTTCTCGCCGGGTCTGGCCGAGCCTGGTTTTGCGCTGTTCGGTACGCAACTCGGCCCGCAGCAGGACGTGGATGCGGCGCGCAGCGAACTGCTGGCCACCGTCGAATCGGTGTCCAAGCAGCCGATCACGCAGGAAGAACTCGATCGGGCCAAGACCAAGTGGCTCAAAGGGTGGGATCAGGCCTTCACCAACCCGGAAACGGTGGGCATTGCGCTCAGTGAAACCGTGGCGATGGGCGACTGGCGTCTGTTCTTCCTGAATCGCGATCGGGTGCGTGATGCGACCTTGGCGGATGTTCAGCGTGTGGCCGAACAGCGCCTGCTGCCGTCAAACCGCACGCTGGGCGTCTACCTGCCCACCGACCAACCGCAGCGTGCACCCGTGCCGGCAAAGGTGGACGTTGTCTCGCAGCTGCAGGCCTTCAAGCCAAAAGGCGCGGCCGCCGCTGTGGAAGCCTTTGAAGCGACGCCCGCCAACATCGATCGACGCACCCAGCGCTTCGACATCGGCGGCCTGCGTGTCGGCCTGCTGCCCAAGGGCAGCAGGGGCAACGCGGTGCAGGCGATGCTGTCGCTGCGTTTTGGCGACGAAAAGTCGCTGTTCGGTCAGGGCGAAGTGGCCGACATGGTCGCCGCGCTGCTCGACAAGGGCACGGCGACGATGACGCGCCAGCAGATCCAGGACCGACTAGACGCATTGCAAACCGAGATCAGTATCAGTGGCGGCGCTGGCGTGGTGACGGTGGGCCTGAGTTCGAGGCGCGAGTACCTGCCGGACGCGATCGCGCTGGTGGGCGATTTGCTGCGCCATCCAGTGCTTCCGGCGGACGCGCTGGAAGAAGTGCGGCGACAAGCACTGGCAAGCATCGAGCAGGACCGCAAGGAGCCAGAGGCTGTGGTGAGCAACACGCTGGCCCGGCTCGGCAACCCTTATCCGCGCGGTGACCTCCGATATGCCCGCACCTTCGACGAGATCGTTCAGGACATCAGCAGCGTGACGCTGGAGCAGGTGCGCGAGCACCATCGGAAGTTCTACGGCGCCAAGGCGGGCGAGTTCTCCGCCGTCGGCGACTTCGACGTGGCGGCAGTCCGCCAGGCGCTGCAGTCTGCCTTTGGCGGCTGGCAGGTCGGCGCGCCGTACACCCGTGTGCCACAGCCCCTGATTTCGGTGCCACCCGCGCGGCTGCTCCTGATCACGCCCGACAAGCAGAACGCGACGATGCGGGTCGAATTTCCGGTGCCGCTGTCCGACAACGATGCCGACTACGCTGCACTGTCGATGGCGAACTACCTGCTCGGTTCGGGCGGTAACTCGCGGTTGTGGCGACGCATTCGCGAGACCGAAGGCTTGTCGTACGACGTGCGCAGTTCGATCGAATGGAACGACACCGAACCTCATTCCGCGTGGTCGGCCACGGCGATCTTCGCGCCACAGAACCAGCCCAAGGTGGAGGCGGCGTTCCGCGAGGAACTGGCGCGGGCAATGAAGGACGGATTCACGGCGAAGGAGCTCTCCGAAGGCCAGCGAGGCCTGCTGAATTACCGCCGGCTGTCGCGTGCCCGGGATGCCGCAGTGGCCGCCGGCATCGCCAACAACCTGCACATTGGCCGCACTTTTGCGCGTTCTGCGCAGGTCGATGCGGAACTGCAGGCGCTGACGGTCGGGCAGGTCAACGCCGCCTTGCGCAAATACCTGTCACCAGACCGATTCGTCTACGGCTTCGCAGGAGACTTCAAGACGAAGCCTTGAACGGCAGGCGGTCGTTCAGTTCATCGACGTACTGGGCGACGCCTGCGCCTTCCTGCTGCAGGAAGTTGGCCACAGCTTCGGCAAACTGAGGGTGCGCCAACCAGTGCGCTGATTGGGTCTGCACTGGCAGCAGGCCTCGAGCCATCTTGTGCTCGCCCTGTGCCCCGCCCTCGAAGCGCTGATAGCCCTGGGCGATGCACCATGACAGGGGTTGGTAGTAGCAGGCGTCGAAGTGCAGGCAACTGACGGCTTCGGTGGCACCCCAGTAGCGGCCGAAGGCATGGCCCTTGGCAGGATCAATGCCGATCAACGACGCTGCGATCCGCTCGCCATCACGGCGGGCGATGAAGAGTAGCCAGTTCTCGGGCATCGTCTGCGCCATCCGGGCGAAGAAGTCGCGCGTCAGGTATGGCGTCGAGCGGTGCATCTGATATGTCAGGGTGTAGCAGCGGTAGAAGTAGTCCCAGTCGGCCTCGGTGATGGCCGTTCCTTCGAGAGTGTCGAATGTGACTCCCGCATCCACCACACGCCGCCGTTCCTGCTGAATCTTCTTGCGCTTTTCGCGCTGCAGGCTGGCCAGGAAGTCGGCAAAGTCGGCGTATGGCTGTGGCTCTCGGTTGGTCCAGTGGAACTGGACGGTGGTGCGCATCATCCAGCCGGCTTCGCGCGCTGCAGAGCTGTCGGCTTCGTCGAGGAAGAGCAAATGCGCTGACGACAGTTCGGCCTGCGTGACCAGCTTTTGCATACCTTTGAGCAGCGCCACGCGTGACGCACCATCGCGAGCGAGCAGACGCGGCCCGGGCACCGGGGTGAATGGCACCGCATCGAGCAGCTTCGGGTAGTAGTCGAGACCGTGGCGGCGATAAGCATCTGCCCACGCCCAGTCGAACACGTACTCGCCGTAGGAGTGCGTTTTCATGTAGAGCGGACAGGCTGCCACCAAGGTATCGTCTTCGTGAACCGACAGGAACTGTGGCTGCCAGCCTGTCTTGGCCACCGCGCTGCCGGACTCGTGCAGGGCCAGCAGGTATTCATGGCGCATGAACGGCGTTGCGCTGGGCTGATCGGACAGAAGGGCGTTCCAGTCCGCCGCCGGGATGCCCGCAGGGTGATCGTGGACCCGAATGACAGTATTCTTCAACGCTGCTGTGCCTTCTGATCCCTGCCCTGTGTTTCTGCCTTCAACATGAGCTCCCTTCCTGTGGTCAAAGTTGCGTTGGCGCAGATCAATGCAACGGTCGGTGACATGGCTGGCAATGCCGCCAAGATCGTCGAATTCGCGCGACGTGCGCATTCTCAGGGCGCCCGGCTGGTGGTGACGCCGGAGTTGAGTCTGTGTGGTTATCCGCCGGAGGACCTGTTGCTCCGCCCGGCCTTCATGCAAGCCTGTCGAGATGCGCTGGCCGATTGCGCCAGCGCATTGGCGGATTTGCCTGGTCTGCATGTGGTCATTGGTCACCCGCACCAGTTCGCCGATCGGGCCGATGTGCGAACCAGATCGCACGCCGTGCCGCGCCGGTACAACGCGGCCTCGGTGCTTAGCGAAGGCCGCGTGATCGCGACCTATTGCAAGCGTGAACTGCCGAACTACCAGGTCTTCGATGAGCGCCGCTACTTCGCGTCGGGTCGCGATGCGGGGCTGGGGCCGGTGGTGTTCGAGGTGGATGGCCTGCGCTTCGGCCTGGCAATCTGCGAGGACGCCTGGTTCGACGAGCCAGCCCGCAGCGCCAAGGCCGCTGGCGCGCAGGTGCTGTGCGTGCTGAATGCCTCGCCGTACCACCTGGGCAAGGTCGAAGAGCGTGAGGTGCGCATGGGCGCGCGCGCACGCGATGTCGGGCTGCCGTTGATGTATGCACACCTGACCGGTGGGCAGGACGAAGTGGTGTTTGATGGCGCGTCGTTTGCGGTCGATGCCGCTGGACGTGTGACGGCACGCGCCCCAATGTTCGAGGAGTTGCTGCTGATGCTTGAGGTGTCAGCGGACACAGCGACGGGAGCGGTCGCTGCCGTGCCCTGCGCCGAGGCCCAGGCCTGGGCGGCACTGGTCACTGGCGTGCGCGACTACATCGGCAAGAACGGGTTTCCGGGCGCGCTGATCGGCCTGAGCGGCGGTGTCGATTCGGCGCTGGTGCTGGCGATTGCGGTCGATGCGCTGGGCGCCGACAAGGTGCGCGCGGTGATGATGCCGTCGCCTTACACCGCTGATATCTCCTGGATCGACGCGCGCGACATGGCGGAGCGCCTCGGCGTTCGCTACGACGAGATCTCGATCGCGCCGATGTTTGACGCCTTCAAGCAGAGCTTGGCGATCGAGTTTGCCGGTCGGCCTGAAGACACGACCGAGGAGAACATCCAGGCGCGCATCCGCGGCACGCTGCTGATGGCGATGTCGAACAAGTTCGGCGCGATCGTGCTGACCACCGGAAACAAGAGCGAGATGGCCACCGGTTACTGCACGCTGTATGGCGACATGGCCGGCGGCTTCGCGGTGATCAAGGACGTGGCGAAGACATTGGTCTATCGACTCTGTGCCTGGAAGAACGCGCAGACCAATGGCGGCCGCGGGGAAGTGATCCCGACGCGCATCCTGACTCGTGCACCGTCGGCCGAGCTACGGCCGGACCAGAAGGACCAGGACAGTCTGCCCGAATACGCCGTTCTCGATGAGGTGGTTGAGCGCTACATGGAAGACGACCAGAGCATTGAAGACATCGTAGCGGCGGGATTCGACCGTGACGACGTGGAGCGCGTGACGCGATTGATCAAGGTCAACGAATACAAGCGTCGGCAAGCGCCTGTCGGTATCCGCATCACGCATCGCGCGTTCGGTCGCGACTGGCGCTACCCGATCACCTCCAGATTTCGCGCATGATCAGCGATTAAACTTATCGCAAACCAACATCAGGGGCCGTATGAAACAGATCACCGCCATCCTCAAACCGTTCAAGCTGGAAGAAGTCCGTGAGGCGCTGGCCGAGGTCGGGGTCACCGGCCTGACAGTGACCGAAGTGAAGGGTTTCGGGCGCCAAAAGGGCCACACCGAGTTGTACCGTGGCGCCGAGTATGTGGTCGACTTCCTGCCCAAGGTGAAAGTGGAAGTCATGGTCAAGACCGCTGACCTCGATCGCTGCATTGAGGCCATCGTCAAGGCCGCCAAGACGGGCAAGATCGGCGACGGCAAGATTTTCGTCACCTCGATCGATCAGGTGGTGCGTATCCGTACTGGCGAGACCGGCGAAGCGGCGATCTGACCGGCCCTTGGCCGTTGAAGCTGCCCCGCTGATCGCGGGCATCTCGGCGATTGATGGGTTTGCTGCTTTCTGCCTTTCAGGCAAGAAAACGGTGCCACAGGGCAGCGAGCCAGATGCTGCCGCACAGCAGCAGCGACAGAAACACCGCTGCACTCCCAAGGTCCTTCGCACGCTTGGACAACTCGTGCAGTTCGAATGAAACGCGATCGATGGCCGCCTCGAGGCCCGAGTTGAGCAGTTCGACGATCAGCACCAAAACCACTGATCCGGCCAGCAATGCCACCTCGACCCAGGACTGGCCGAGCCACAACGCGGTAGGCAACATCAGCACCGCGAGCCAGAACTCCTGCCTGAACGCACTTTCGCCTCGATAGGCTGCCCTCAGCCCTTCGATCGAATAGCCGGTGGCTCGCACCACGCGGTCGAGGCCGGTTCGGCCTTTGTAGCGGTTGGTCGTCATGCGCGGCGATTGTGCATGCCGACCTGCATGCGCCAGTGGGCCTGTGCCTGTGATTGGCTCAGGGCTTGCGGCGAGGCTCTGGTTTGGCATCCACGAGCTGTGTGCCGCAGAGCACGTCATGCCAGAACTGGCGTTGCGGCTGAAGCAGTGCGAGCAGTGCGTAGCCGACTACTCCGACAGCGACGGCTGCCAGCGCATCCCACCGGGTCCAGTGGTTGATTGACGCGATCAATGCGGCCGGTGCGAACCATACGCAGCTGAGAAGGTAACGAGCCAGTGCGCGAGGCTGGCTCAGCTTGTCACCGTTGATGGTGATCACGCGGATATGCCAGGTCTGCATCGGCAGCGTCTGCCCGCGCCGGGACCAGAAGTACGTGAAGTAAACACCGTAGATCACGAAAGCGAAGAGGCGCAGTGCGGTCTCGCTTTGCAGCGGATGAGTCTGGCCTGTCAGAGCGATAAACAGGGCGCCAACGGCCCCGGGGATTAGGCCGATGCCGAACAGGATCATCCCCTCGTACAGGAAGCAGGCCATGCGCCGCCGAAGGCTGGGCGCCGACAACGCCGTCGATGGCAGCGGATTCAGAAGACTGGTCGACATGACAAGGTCAGCGAGGGGCCGTCGCTGACGCCGATGGGCTGGCCGCGACCACCGCTGCGCCTTGCGGACCGCGCTTGGGCAGCAGGGTCGAGGGGTCGACGAAACTGGGCGATGCAGTGATTTTCGGCAACCCTGCCTGCTGGTGCGCAGGCGGCGATGGGCGCTTCGAGATCAGCGTTGTTGTGGCTCCCCTCGGCGCCTGTACCAGTGTTGGTGCCACTGAACGGGCCTGTTGGCGCACATCGAGTGGAACCACCACGTTGGATTTGGTTTGAACATCGCGGGCATCCGCACCACCTGATGCAACAGCCTGGTCCCGAAGCTTCGAGGAAGTGCCTTTGGCAGCAGCAGGCGCTGCGCGCGCGGCAAATTCCTTCTTTTCTGCGTCGGGTAGTGCCTGATAGGAATCCCAGCGCGCTTGCCGGTTGGAGGGGGCCAGTTGCTGCGCCTGCTTGAACTGCAGACGCGCGGCGCCGCGTTGCTCCGGCGTCAGCGCGGCCCATTCGGTCATTCGCGCCTGGATGCGCTGGCGATCATCAGCCGACTTGATTGGGAACTGGGCGACAACTTCCAGCCACTTCTGCTTGTGGTCGGAACCGATGCTTCGCCACGCGTGTTCCAGTGGCTTCAGGGCAGCACGTTGGCTAGGAGCTAGGCTGTCCCATGATGGTGACCTTTCGGACCTGCCCGCAGTTGTGCCGCCATTTCCTGCGACTGTGTTTGGCGCTGCCGTCCCAGCCCCCAGTGCTTGCCCGATCAAACATCCTGCGATGACCAAGGATGCCGAGGCAATTGCAACCCGCCGAAGAGGTGACGGGCGTTCGGTCAGCGGTTCGAAAGCGCTCGACATGCCTGCATCAGTCACTCGCGTGACGTCTTCAAGTATTCGACAAACCCCGGGTCACTGTAGGCTTCGGGCGGCAAGTCATCCGATAACAAGGCGGTATCGACCTCGGCAGCGGCCGCAATTTGGTCCTGGAGGTGGGAATGCTCGATCATGCCCAGCCCGAGCAACAACGCCGCCAGAGGAACCAGCGCGGCCAGCGACGTCCACCATGACTTGCCCCTCGAACCACCCCCAAGCGACAACGTGGCAGCCGACGAATACCCTGCTGCCACGGCATTCACATGCACCGCTGTCGCTGTATGGCGGTGAGCTGCCAGGGCCACCTGCCGCGCGTGGCGCAGGCGCTCGGTGACATCGTGTGGCAGTTGCTCGGTACCCTCGCTCAGGCGAGCTGCCACCAGCAGCCCGAAGCGCGACTCAAGCGTTGTCACCCGGTGGTCAGAAGAATGTTCAGTGGCATTCACAGGGTAATTCCTTTCGCGTTCAGAGCCTTTGCGAGCGCATGCACCGCACGGGAGCAGTGCGTCTTGACGCTTCCCTCTGAGCAACCCATCGCCAAGGCTGTTTCCGAGACATCGAGCTCTTCCCAGTAACGCAGCAGAAACGCTTCTCGTTGACGAGCGGGCAGATCCGCGATCTGACTTTCGATCAAAGCAAAGACCTGGCCGCGCGAGACCGCTTCCGAGGCGCTTTCGGCAGACGCCTCGCCAGCGAATGCTTCCAGCACCTCAAGAATATCGAAATCTTCGTCGCCGCCGGCAGGCTCGAAGTCGGAAAAATTGCGAAAAAGTGCCCCCCGCACCTTCTGACGTCGGAACCAGTCCATCGTCGCGTTCGATAGGATGCGCTGGAAGAGCGGAGGCAACTCGGCTGCTGGCCGGCCGGCATAGTTCTCGGCGAGCTTGATCATGGCGTCTTGCACCACATCCAGGGCCGCATCTTCATCACGCACGGCAAAAACCGCCCGCTTGAAGGCGCGTTTCTCGACGCTCTTGAGAAAAGCAGACAGTTCTTGTTCGGAAGCCAAGGCGAGGTCGCCTCTTCACGGGGCGGAGAAATGGGGTAGGAGTATCTCATCGCACCACCGTGGGGTGTCGGATCAGATCCGCTCGGTAGGCGAGGGTGCCATAATGACTGGTTGCACAACAGATGGACTCCTGCTTTGGCTCTCGAACTGAGAGCCTCCTGAAGGTGATTCACCAGGCGCCACACCCGCTTCACAAGAGTGAGGAGAGGCGCACCGATGGTTTTTCGTTAGAGAAATTCACAGAGGTTCGAAATGGACATGTCAGACGCTGAAGTCAAGCGCGCCGCATTGGTGCCCCCCGCTGCGAACGTTGCCGCAGCCACCCCTCCCGCCGATCCCAACGGCGCTGAAATCCTAGTTCGCTGCCTGCAGGCCGAGAACGTCAAGTTCCTATGGGGCTATCCTGGAGGCGCGGTTCTTTACATCTACGACGCGCTTTACAAACAGAACACCATCGAGCACGTTCTGGTGCGTCATGAACAGGCCGCGGTCCATGCGGCCGACGGCTACGCCCGGGCGACCGGCGAGGTCGGCGTGGCGCTGGTCACTTCAGGCCCCGGCGTGACGAATGCCATCACTGGCATCGCCACCGCCTACATGGACAGCATCCCGATGGTGATCATCACGGGGCAAGTGCCGACGCAGGCGATCGGACTTGATGCCTTCCAGGAATGCGACACGGTTGGGATTACCCGCCCGATCGTGAAGCACAACTTCCTGGTCAAGGATGTGCGCGAGTTGTCGCTGACGCTGAAGAAAGCGTTCCATATCGCCCGCACCGGCCGGCCCGGCCCGGTTGTCGTCGACATCCCGAAGGACGTGTCGGTGAATTCGGCGTCGTTCTCCTACCCTGCGACGCTTGAAATGCGGTCGTACAGCCCGGTCCGCAAGGGGCATGCTGGCCAGATCCGCAAGGCGGTGCAACTGCTTCTGGCGTCGAAGCGTCCCTACATCTACAGCGGCGGCGGCGTGATTCTCGGCAACGCGTCCACCGAGCTGCGTGACCTGGTGAATCTGCTTGGGTTCCCGTGTACTAACACGTTGATGGGCCTCGGTGCTTATCCGTCCAGCGATCCAAAGTTCCTGGGCATGCTCGGCATGCACGGCACCTATGAAGCCAACATGACGATGCAGAACTGCGACGTTCTGCTGGCCGTTGGTGCTCGCTTCGATGACCGCGTGATCGGCAATCCAACGCACTTCGCCTCGGTCCAACGCAAGATCATCCATGTCGACATTGATCCTTCCTCAATCTCGAAGCGCGTGAAGGTCGACATCCCGATCGTCGGCGACGTGAAGGAAGTGCTGCAAGAGCTGATTGCGCAGATCAAGGAAGCGCAGGCGCACCCTGATGCCAATGCACTCGGGGCTTGGTGGTCGCAGATCGCGGTGTGGCGAAAGCAGGAGTGCCTGAATTACACCCATAGTGATGTCGTCATCAAGCCGCAGTACGTAATCGAGAAGCTCTGGGAGCTGACCAAGGACTCGGATTCGTACATCACGTCTGACGTTGGCCAGCACCAGATGTGGGCTGCGCAGTACTACCGCTTCGACGAGCCGCGCCGCTGGATCAACTCGGGTGGACTGGGCACGATGGGTGTCGGCTTGCCGTATGCGATGGGCATCAAGCTCGCGAAGCCGGATGCGGATGTTTTCTGCGTCACAGGCGAAGGCTCGATCCAGATGTGCATCCAGGAGTTGTCGACCTGCAAACAGTACAACACGCCGGTCAAGGTGATCTCGCTCAACAACCGTTACCTGGGCATGGTGCGGCAGTGGCAGCAACTCGACTACGGCGGCCGCTATTCGCATAGCTACATGGATGCGTTGCCTGACTTCGTCAAGCTGGCCGAGGCCTATGGCCATGTGGGTCTGAAGGTCGAGAAGCCTGCCGATGTGGAAGGCGCATTGCGCGAAGCCATCCGATTAAAGGATCGGACTGTGTTCCTCGACATCCGCACTGACCAGGAAGAAAACGTCTGGCCGATGGTCAAGGCTGGCAAGGGCATCACCGAGATGTTGCTGGGCTCCGAAGACCTGTGAGGCCCTGAACGGTGGTGCCAGACCCGCGTCACCGCGCGGCTCGACACACCACCGAACGGGCTGACTTCACGCGGCGGCCATCAACTACCCGTATCGAATCCGGACCCATTCACTTTTTCAGGCCGCACCCAGGGGGTCGGTGGTTACCGCCGCCGTCTACCCGAAAGTGGACCGACACTGCACATGAAACACATCATCGCCTTGCTGCTGGAGAACGAAGCCGGCGCGCTGTCGCGCGTGGTCGGGCTGTTCTCAGCTCGCGCGTACAACATCGAAAGCCTGACGGTTGCGCCCACGGAGGACCCATCGCTGTCGCGCATGACCATCGTCACCACCGGCTCCAGCGACGTGATCGAGCAGATCACCAAGCACTTGAATCGACTCATCGAAGTGGTCAAGGTCGTTGATCTGACCGAAGGCGCCTACACCGAGCGCGAACTCATGCTGATCAAGGTGCGCGCGGTCGGCAAGGAACGCGACGAAATGATGCGCATGGCCGACATCTTCCGTGGCCGCATCATCGACGTGACCGAAAAGAGCTACACCATCGAATTGACGGGCGACTCGTCCAAGCTCGATGCATTCATCGAGGCCATCGACCGTGCCGCGATTCTCGAGACCGTGCGCACCGGTACCAGCGGGATCGGGCGCGGAGAGCGCATTCTGCGAGTTTGAGCTCCACATCTTTTTCCGACCACTCAACATCCGATATCAGGAGATCACCATGAAGGTTTATTACGATAAAGACGCTGACCTCAGCCTCGTCAAGGGCAAGAACGTCACCATCATCGGTTACGGCTCGCAAGGCCATGCGCACGCGCAAAATCTGAACGACAGCGGCGTCAATGTCACCGTCGGTGTGAGGAAGGGCGGCCCGTCATGGACCAAGGTCGAGAAGGCCGGGTTGAAGGTAGCCGAGGTGGCCGAGGCCGTGAAGTCGGCCGACATCGTGATGGTGTTATTGCCCGACGAGCAGATCGCTACGGTCTACAAGAACGACATCGAGCCGAACCTCAAGCAAGGCGCTTCCCTGGCCTTCGCGCACGGCTTCAATGTGCACTACGGGCAGGTGATTCCGCGTGCCGATCTTGATGTGTGGATGGTCGCTCCGAAGGCGCCTGGACACACTGTGCGCGCGACCTACACCCAGGGTGGCGGCGTGCCGCACCTGATCGCCGTGCATGCGGACAAGAGTGGCAAGGCGCGCGATCTGGCGTTGAGCTATGCAGCGGCCAACGGCGGCGGCAAGGCTGGCGTCATCGAGACCAACTTCCGCGAAGAAACCGAGACCGATCTCTTTGGTGAGCAAGCCGTGTTGTGCGGCGGTGCGGTCGAGTTGATCAAGGCCGGCTTCGAAACGCTGACCGAAGCCGGTTACGCGCCGGAGATGGCCTACTTCGAATGTCTGCACGAACTGAAGCTGATCGTCGACCTGATCTATGAAGGCGGCATCGCGAACATGAACTATTCGATCTCGAACAACGCGGAGTACGGAGAGTACGTCTCAGGCCCGCGTGTCGTCACCGCAGAGTCGAAGAAGGCCATGAAGCAGATCCTGACCGACATCCAGACCGGTGAGTACGCGAAGAGCTTCATCATCGAGAACCGAGCCGGTGCGCCAACCCTGTTGTCGCGCCGCCGTCTGATGGCCGAGCACCAGATTGAGGTCGTCGGCGAGCAGTTGCGCGCGATGATGCCGTGGATCAAGAAGAACCGCCTGGTTGATCAGTCGAAGAATTGAGTTGCAGACGGGCCGTGTGGCCGACTGAAAGCTACGAGCCGCGAGGATTACCTCGCGGCTTTTTCATGTTTCCCTGCGGTATCCTGCATTGAATGAAGATGAGCGGCACAGAAGACCCACACTCCGATCCAGAGATGGATGACAGCCCGCCGCGCCCGCGCCGCAAGGGCGTCTATGTTCTGCCCAATCTGTTCACGCTGGCGGCCCTGTTCGGCGGTTTCTATGCCATCGTGATGGCGATGAACGGCCGCTTTGAGCAGGCAGCCGTGGGGGTGTTCTGCGCGATGGTGCTGGACAGTCTGGACGGTCGCGTCGCGCGGATGACCAACACGCAAAGCACCTTCGGCGAGCAGATGGACAGCCTGTCGGACATGGTGTCCTTCGGCGCCGCACCCGCCTTGATCGTCTACGAATGGGCACTGAAAGGAATGGGCAAGGCGGGGTGGGTGGCTGCATTTGTTTACTGCTCATGTGCGGCGTTGCGGCTGGCCCGTTTCAACACCAATCTCACCGTTGTCGACAAGCGCTACTTTCAAGGCTTGCCCAGTCCGGCCGCGGCGGCCCTGGTCATGGGATTCATCTGGTTGATGGATGACGCCGGCTACCAGCAGTCCGACATGCATGGCTGGCTGGCCGGCCTAGCGATGGGGTTGACGCTTATCGCCGGGCTGACCATGGTCACCAACCTGCCGTTCTACAGCTTCAAGGAGTTCAGCCTGAAGCGCACCGTGCCGTTCGTAGTAATCGTTGCGTTGGCGCTCGCGATCGCTTTGATCAATCTGCATCCGCCGATCGTCTTGTTCGCGGTGTTCTGTCTTTATGCCGGCTCGGGCTACGGGGTGTACGTCTGGCGGCGGATGAAGGGGCGACCCGTCAGCGTGATTGCGACTTCGACCGACGAGCCCGAAGAACAAGGCCTTCATCGTTGAATGCAGCGTGCTACATTTCAGCCGTGAATTCGTTCGACAAAGCTCTGCTGACGCTACTGCCGGGGACCATCAGGGCCCGCTGACCGTTCACGTCTCATCGTTTTCGTCTCGCCGGCCCGCTTGCACACGCAGCGGGCCGTTTTGTTTTGCGCACCTACTTCTCGTTCACGTCATCTGAGGATCAACACCATGGCCGACAAACTCATCATCTTCGACACCACCTTGCGTGATGGCGAGCAATCTCCTGGCGCTTCGATGACCCGTGACGAAAAGCTGCGCATAGCAAGACAGCTGGAGCGGCTCAAGGTCGATGTGATCGAGGCTGGCTTTGCCGCTTCGTCGAACGGAGACTTCGAAGCCGTCAAGGCCATCGCTCAGGCGATCAAGGACAGCACGGTGTGTTCGCTCGCCCGCGCCAATGACAAGGACATCGCGCGCGCTGCCGAAGCGCTCAAGGGCGGCGCATCCACTCGCATTCACCTATTTCTCGCTACCAGCGCCCTGCACATGGAGAAGAAGCTGCGCATGACGCCCGATCAGGTGTTCGAGCAGGCGAAGCTCGCAGTCCGCTTCGCGCGCAACCTGACGGGTGATGTCGAGTTTTCGCCGGAAGACGGCTACCGATCAGATCCGGACTTCCTGTGCCGCGTGCTGGAGGCTGTCATTGCTGAAGGCGCCACCACGATCAACATTCCAGACACCGTCGGCTACGCCATCCCAGAGTTGTACGGCAACTTCATTCTTGACCTGCGCACCCGAATTCCGAATGCCGACAAGGCGATCTGGTCGGTGCATTGCCACAACGATCTCGGCATGGCAGTGGCCAATTCGCTGGCGGGCGTGAAGATTGGCGGTGCGAGGCAGATCGAGTGCACGATCAATGGTCTAGGAGAGCGCGCAGGCAACTGTGCCCTGGAAGAAGTCGTGATGGCGGTACGGACCCGTCGCGACCATTTCGGGCTCGAGGTGGGCATCGATGCCTCGCAGATCGTGCCAGCTTCGAGGCTGGTAGCGCAGACCACTGGTTTCGTGGTGCAGCCCAACAAGGCAGTGGTCGGCGCGAATGCATTTGCGCATGCATCTGGCATCCACCAAGACGGCGTGCTGAAGGCCCGCGACACCTACGAAATCATGCGCGCGGAGGACGTGGGTTGGGCAGCCAACAAGATCGTGCTGGGCAAATTGTCTGGTCGCAATGCATTTAAGCAGCGCCTGCACGATCTGGGCATCGAGCTGGCATCGGAAACCGAGGTTAATGCGGCGTTCGCCAAGTTCAAGGAACTAGCCGACCGCAAAAGCGAGATCTTCGACGAGGACATCACTGCGCTGGTGATGGATGAATCGGTGACCACCGAGCAGGAGCATTACCGCCTGCTCTCGCTGTCGCAGCATTCGGAAACCGGCGAGTTGCCGCATGCGCGCGTTGCATTTGCCGCGGGAACCACAGAACTGCATGCCGAGAGTGATGGTAATGGTCCTGTCGACGCGAGCCTCAAAGCGATCGAATCCAGGCTCGGAACCGGCGCTGAATTGTTGCTCTATTCGGTCAATGCGATCACATCGGGCAGCACAGAATCTCAAGGTGAGGTGACGGTGCGCTTGCAATTGGCCGGGCGTGTGGTCAACGGGGTCGGTTCCGACCCTGACATCGTGGTCGCGTCAGCGAAGGCATATCTGTCAGCGTTGAACAAGCTGCATAGCACGACAGAAAGAGTGGCCGCCCAAGGCTGACATCGAACCGGGGTGGTCGAAGATGCACAGGGCACTTTAGGAAAACGACGTAACTTTTTGATATTGCGCGTTTTTTTAGGGTGACCTACACTCTGTCCCACGGTAGGAATCGAGGCACTTGTGACAAAAACATCCCGCTATTGGCTCACAGTGCTTGCCTCGGTCACCCTGATGGTTATTGCTTCGCAGCCAGTTCGTGCTGAAGCTGATGAGGTCACCCCCACCGCGGCTAAACCGCCCCCCAAGGCAAGCAAGCCACAAGTTCGGGTCAAAGTCCGTAGCTCAGCCAAAGCAAACAGGGTTTCGGCCAGACTGGTTGGCAAGCCATCTCGGATCGCTGCGCGTCGTGTGGCCGTGAAGGCAGCGCCTGCTCAGCTATCGATGGCCGCACAGGCTGGCCTGCGGTCGACTCCCGACAAACTGCAGCTGAAATCAAGCGTGGCCTTGGTGGTGGATCAGGACACAGACGAAGTCTTGTTCAGCAAGAATTCGCAGGCGGTGCTGCCAATCGCATCGATCACCAAGCTGATGACGGCCGTCGTGGTCACCGATGCCGACTTGCCACTCGACGAAGTACTGACGGTTACCCAGGATGATGTCGATACCGAGAAGGGCAGCCGTTCTCGCTTGAATGTCGGCACGCAGCTGACGCGTGAGGAAATGCTGCATCTGGCGTTGATGTCTTCGGAAAACAGAGCTGCACATGCACTCGGTCGCAACTACCCTGGCGGCTTGTCTGCGTTCGTCTCCGCAATGAACGCGAAAGCGCAGCGGCTCGGCATGTTCGACACCCGGTACGTCGAGCCCACTGGCTTGTCGAGCCAGAACCAGTCCAGTGCCCACGATCTGGCTACCCTGGTCAAGCTCGCGCACGCGCACCCCTTGATCCGAGAACTGTCGACTTCGCTCGAGTACCAGGTTGATGTGGGCCACCGGCAGCTGCAGTTCCATAACACCAACAGACTGGTCAGCAACCCAACGTGGGATATCGGATTGCAAAAGACGGGCTATATCTCCGAAGCTGGCCGCTGTCTGGTCATGCAGGCCAGCATGGCTGGCCGCAAACTGATCATGGTGTTTCTGGATTCCAGTGGGCGCTACACCCGGCTCGCTGATGCGGAGCGGGTGCGCAAGTGGATAAACGCCAAGCTTCCGAAGGCCACCTACTGACCGTCAGAATCGCCAAGGGCGATGTCCCGCAACGAATCTCTTTTTGAAGTATTTCGGCACTGGTAACGGCAGCCAAGAAACCGGTTGTGCAGCCTCTGCCAGTGCGGATACCAGGCGCGATTTGACGAGCCCCATCGTCTCGCTGCGGACGGCATTCGGGTGTGTCGCCGTCAGTTTCATCATCGGATTGGTGTTGATCTCGTAGGTCTGCGGGCGACCGGCGACGATGCCGAAATCAAGCCGCCCGAATTGCAATCCGGCGAATTCGAATACCCGCATCACATAGTCATGGTGCGGATAGGCGTCCATCTCCGACCGCTCGGCCAGATAGTGCGCTGCTGACGCGACGCCTTCCGAGCCAGCCTTGGCCATCCAATTGGCGTCATTCACGGTGTTGGCGCGAATGATGTGTGGACCGACACGAAACGCCGCATGCTTTTGGAAACTACCTGTTTCGGGCTGCGGCTCGGCTGCGTACTCGACGAAAACCAGGTCTCGCATCAGTCCACCGCTGCCGAGTGCGCGCGACAGGGCTGCGTCTGCGGCGGCACGATCGTGGAGCAGGTCGGTTAATGCCCCGCGATGCGCGGCGATCGTACGCAGGAACACCGGATACCGCTGAGGCCACTCGCCCGCTGCGGGCAGGTAACAGGTAAACCCATTCAGGCCTTCTGCATGCAGCGCCTTCAGCAGGCTGTCGCGGGGGCGAAAATTGTGCGGATTGTTCAGTACCTGCAACCCGGCCCCGCGCAGATGGTCGTGCAATCGCCCTGCGATTTCGTGCTCCACTGGCGAGAGCCGGTCGAAATCAGTCATCACATAGGTGCCGCGCGGTAGCCACCTGCAGCCCCACAGCTTCTCGTAGCTCAATACGCGGGCTGAAACGCCTCGTTCTCGAAGCTGCTCGGGCATGCCGCGGAAGGTGTAAGTGTGGTCCTGGCTGCAGATGTAAATCAGCCGACGAGCGCTAGTGTTGACCATTGGGCAGCTTTGGTGATACGGTCCGGGCAGCCGTTCCGTTTATTTGCTTTCAATCCTAGTGCACCAAAGGAATAACGATGACTTCTTTGCCCCTCGACCCAAAGAAACTGCTCGGCTTCAAATTGATTTCACTGACCCCATCGAAGCCCGGTGTCGCCATCGCGATCAAGCAAGGCGGCAAGGGTGTTACGCAATTGGCTGCCAAGCTCGGTGTGAAAGTCGGTATCAAGGCCATTGACTTGTCAATGCGCGGCTGACGGCTTGCGTCGGCAATGCCAAGAGGCGTCACATCGCCACTGGCGGAACCCTTCGCTTTCGCGCCCTCTGCTGATCGGGGGGCTGCACTCGACGGCTCGATGCATGGAGAACTAGCCTCAAGCTTGGCGCACGTGGCCGAAGCCTGTGCTGAAGAAGCACCTGACATCACTCGCCAACTGATTCGCCCTCGTGAATTGTTGGCCGCAGGCGAAGCCTTTCCTCCGCGGGCTTTCGGTCTCTACTTTCAGCTCGCCAGTTCCCTCTTCGAAGGTAACGCATCGGCTGCTGAAAGGGCCGTTGCGCAGCTCAACGCGATCGAACCTCGGGCACCAGGCTTGCGAATGCAGGGCTGGGGAAGTGCGGAGTCGGCCAATATCGAGGCGGTGCTTGCGCTGCGCATGGGCGCGGATGTCAAGCAGTTTGCACCCATCTCCGATGGCACCGCGAAGCGCTTCTCTGCCTTGGTGACTGAAGGCTTGGCCCTTCTGCAGGCGGGTGCGCCTGAGCTGCATGGTGAGATCACTGGATTGCTGTCCGAGATGTTGTTTGCCCAGGCACCGGCCGGCGCGGCGATGGAATTCGATGGCGCGTCGCACTACCAGTTGTGGGGCCTGCTGCTGCTGAACCCTTCGCATCACCACACCCCGCTCGGCATTGCCGAGGTGCTGGCGCACGAAGCCGGTCACAGCCTGCTGTTTGGCCTGACGATCGACGAACCGCTGGTTTTGAACGATGACGACGAGCTGTTCCTGTCGCCGTTGCGACCCGACCCGCGGCCGATGGACGGTATCTACCATGCTACTTTCGTCTCTGCGCGGATGGCCTGGGCAATGGAGGTGCTGGCGGACAGCGGTCTGCTGACGAATGCGGAGCAGCGACATGCCCTCTCCGAGGCCGCCAAGGATCGCGAGAATTTCTCGAGAGGCTGGCAAACCGTCGCGCAACACGGCCGCTTATCGGCGACTGGCGCGCAAATCATGGAGAACGCACGTCGCTGGGTGAACGTCGGTTGAGCCTTTAGCTAGCCGCCTCGGTCGCTGCCACCGTGCCCTCAGCTGACTCATCAACTGGCTTTCACTTGAGTGCCTGCCGCCTTGGGACCTTGGGCAATGCCGCAGCGATAACGTGTGACGTGCGCCCGTGGCCCAGCGCGCTTGAAATCTGATCAGCGGTTTCACGCAGTCGCTCCAACCAGCGGTCTTCGAGTCGCTCTGCGGGCGCTGATATGGACAGGCCTGCCACCAGCAGGCCCTGGTCGTCGTAGATCCCGGCAGCCATGCAGCGAACACCGACCTCGAGTTCTTCGTCGTCCCTTGCTGTGCCGCGAGCCAGCACATTCGAAAGCTCCCGCTCCAGAACCGGCACCTCTGTGATGCTGTTGCGCGTGTGGCCGATCAGCCCACTGCGGGTGGCGTACGACCGCACCCGTTGCGCGTCGTCCTGCGCGAGGAACAGCTTGCCGACAGAAGTCAGGTGCAGGGGCGCCCGCCCACCGACGGTCTGAACCACCTGCATGCCCGAGCGCTCGCTGTAGGCACGCTCGATGTAGACAATCTCGTCGCCCTGTCGCATCGATAGATTGACCGGTTGTTGCGTCAGCTGGTGCAGATCACGCATAGGCCCTATGGCAGCTTCCCGCACATCGAGACGCGCCTTGACCAGGTTGCCGAGCTCCAGAAGTCGCATACCCAGCCTGTAACTCCCCGCTTCCGGCCGATCGACCAGTCGCCCAGAGACCAGGTCGTTGAGGATTCGGTGCGCGGTCGACGGGTGCAGCCCGGTCTTCTCGCTGATCACCCTCAATGGCACTGGGTCTGCGTGTTGAGCCAACACGTCCAGGACGGCGAAGCTACGCGCCAGAACCTGCACGGCAGTCGTCTGGTGAGCGGCGCTCTTCATGGTCTGCATTTTCCTCTCTACCGAGACGCGGTTTTTTGTATCGCGAAGCGGATTGCCCCAGCTAGGTGGCTCATTGCATTAACCTCCGGCGGTTGTTGAGTCCCCGGGCGGCGTGGCAGAGGGTTATCCAACCGCCCTGCGACCAGTTCTGGTGCGAGCGCCGGCAGCCTGACTGTTACCGTTACGGCGTGCTGACATTAGCCAGATCTGCTGCGGGCTGTATCAATGACGATCAGAAGGTTCAGTGATGCGAGGGTGATGCATGCTTGGGAGAGCGTGCGGCGCGACTCGCTTGTGGCGTTGCTGTGGTTTAGCACTCTGGTTGCGGCACCGGTCTGGGCGCAAGGCGAAGCGCAGCCAATCGCCTCTGCGCCTGATGCAGCGCCGCAGCGTACCGTGAATGTCGCGGCGCCGCGGATCAGCGAACGCCTGACGGCGCGTGAGATCGGCCTGGTGATCAACACAAACGACCCGTACTCGGTCGCCGTGGGCGAGTACTACCGCGAAGCCCGCCACTTGACCGAAGCACAGGTGCTGCGTGTCGAGCTGCCACGCCGAGCTGAGCTCACGCCTGATGAGTTCGAGGCATTGCAACAGCGCATCAAGGCGTTTTTTGGCCCTGACATCCAGGCGCTGGCCCTGGCCTGGGTCGAGCCCTTTGCTGTGGCCTGCAATTCAATCACCGGCGCATTGGCGTTGGGTTATGACTCGGCGCTGTGCTGGAAATCCTGTGCGCCGTCGCGTGCGTCGCGCTACTTCAATTCACCCAGCGCTCGCCCCTACACCGACCTGCAGATGCGTCCCTCGATGCTGTTGGCTGCAAAGGATGTGGCAATGGCCGAAGCGATGATCCGGCGCGGAGTCGCGTCCGACCAAACGCTGGGACTTCTCGGTGCGCCCGATGTCAACGCACACTATCTGATCACGACCGACAAGGCGCGTAGCGCGCGGGCGCCGTTGTTTCCTGCCCCGGGGCGCGTCAAGGGCTACGGTGTCGACATCCATGTCGAACGCGCCGAGGTGCTCGAACGCGCGGAGCGTTTGCTTTTGTACCAAACCGGGAAAGTGAAAGTCGACAAGCTGGACTCCTTGCAGTGGATGCCCGGTGGCCTGGGTGATCACCTCACTTCCTCCGGTGGTCGCCTCGACGGCAAGTACGGGCAAATGAGCGCAATGGAGTGGATTGCCTCGGGTGCCACCGGTAGCTACGGAACCGTGTCGGAGCCATGCTCACACCCACAGAAGTTCCCGCACCCGCAGATCGTGCTGCTGCACTATGTACAAGGTGCCACTTTGATCGAGGCCTACTGGAAGAGCGTGGCGTGGCCGCAGCAGGGCTTGTTCATTGGCGAGCCGCTGGCTGCACCCTTTCCCTTGCGCTGACTCTGTTGCGCTGAACCCGCAGCGCGGAATCTCAGCGAAGGTTCAGCCCTTGCGCCATGTCCGCGCCGCATGCAGACCAGATCGCACCGCACCTTCCAGAGTGGCGGGGTAGGGGCCTTCGATGTAGTCGCCCGCTGCCATCAGGCCCCCAGTAATGCGCGGCGGTGGCCGCTGCAGACGTGGCTTGCAGCGGAATGTGGCGCGCTTTTCATTGAACACCCGCAGCGTCTGCAGCGGCGCGCGCAGATGTTCTGCCAACTGCGCATTCGCCTGCGTCAACACGGCTTGCGCGGTGGCGTCAGGGCCGGCCTCGACCCAGGGCTCAGCCGCACTGATGACGAAGCTCAGCAGGCCGTCGCGACCACTTAGCCAGCCGTGGTCGAAGACGAACTGCGCCGGGCCGTGCGGCGCATCGGCACGCAGCACGGTCATTGGCTGTGGCAGTCGTGTGCCAGGCGACTGGGCATAAACCGTGACGATGGGCTCGTACCAAAGCGCTGCCGCGCAACGACCCCACAGCGGCGCATGGGCGCGCGCGAGACGGCCGGCTTCACTGGCGGTGCAGGCAAGTACCACGCCGTCGAACGGCTCGCCATCGACCTGCCACAACGCGCCATCTGCGTCGAGATTCATGACACGCCGCGAGGTCCGTACGCTAGCGCCGCGCTGCGTCAGCCATTGCCCTGCCGGTTCCGGCAACAAGTCGCCCAACGGCAGGCGCGGCAGCAGCAGATCAGCGGAACCCGGCCCGGAGAACATCGCATCGCGCAGCACGCGCAAAAAAACCCGGGCGCTGGCCTGCGGGGCTGGTGTGTTGAGCGCCGAGACGCATAGAGGCTCGATGAGGTCACGCTGAATCGCGGGCGGCAGGTCGGAGCACAGGCTGCTGACCGAGAGGTCGGAACGGCAGGTGAAGCCGATGCTGGCCCAATACAGAGCTTTAAGCAGCAGCGCGGCGCGTTCGCGTAGCGTCCACCCGCGGTGGGAGAACACGCCTCGGGCGAAGGCCAGGATCGGCGGGCCACTGGGCAGCCGCAGCCCGATACCTTGCGTATCGACCAGGGTCAGCGAGGTGCGCATCAGCGCCGTGGTGCTGTCGACACCGAGCTGTCGCATCAGGCGCAGCGTGTCGGCATAGGCGCCGATCAGGATGTGCTGGCCGTTGTCCAGCGCCGGTTCCACGCGGCTCACACTGCGGGCGCGCCCGCCAAGGGTGGGCGCCATTTCGAACAGCGTCACCTGATCGCCGAGCGCGGTGGCCTCGACAGCGGCGGCCAGTCCAGCCCAGCCACCACCGATCACCGCCAGGCGGCGCCCTGCCGTTGCGCTGTCCAATCAGCGACCCTGCCAGTGAGTGCGCAGCGCGATCCACAACTTGCGTACGGGCGTCAGCGAGGTGCGCTGGTGCAGCACCTGAAAGCTATCGGCCTCGATTTCGCGCAGCAGGCTGCGGTAGATGTTGGCCATCATCAGCCCCGGCTTCTGCGGCTGGCGATCGACTTCGGGCAGCAGTGCCATCGCCTCGTCGTACGTCTGGTGTGCCCGTTCCGCCTGGAAGCGCATCAGCGCGCTGAAACGGTCGCTGTAGCCATAGGGCGCGGTGCGCAGTAGCAACTCGGAGGCCTTCACGTCAAAGCGCTGTAGTTCGGACACCGGCAGGTAGATACGGCCGCGCCGAGCATCGTCGCCGACGTCGCGGATGATGTTGGTGAGTTGCATCGCGAGACCCAGCTTGTGGGCGTACTGAATGGTGGCCTCGCTGCTGCGTCCGAAGATGCTCGATGCCACTTCGCCGACGATGCCGGCCACCAGATGGCAGTAGCGCGCCAGACCGGGAAAGTCGAGGAAGCGCGTCTGCTCCAGGTCGATCTGGCAGCCATCGATGACGGCCTGCAAATGCCTGGCCTCGATCGAGAACGGTCCGGTGTGGGGCATCAAGGCCTTCATCACCGGATGGCTGGGGCGCCCGGCAAACGCATTGGCCACCTCGCCGCGCCACCAGGCCAGCTTGGTGGCGGCGACGCCGGCATCACTGGTCTCGTCGACCACGTCGTCCACTTCTCGGCAGAACGTATAGAAGGCCGTGATCGCAGCGCGACGTGGCGGTGGCAAGAATAGAAATGCGTAATAGAAGCTGGAGCCACTCTTGGCGGCCTTGTCTTGCACGTACTGTTGTTCTGGCGTCATGCGGCTCTTCGGGTCAAGGTCGTCGTCGGGGGGCGCATCCGGGCGGCTCGCCACAACAACAGCGGCGCATCCGCCTTGCCGATGCGTGGGCGCTGCAGCAGCGTCGCGTGGTCGAGCTGGGTGATCTTCTCGGCGATGCGCAGTCCGCCTTGCACCACCAGACGCAACTCCCAGCCGGCACGTCCCGCCACGCGGTGCACCAGCGGCGCGCCTTGCAGCATCAGCGCGCGAGCCCAGGAGTTCATCTCGGCGATCAGGCCGCGGGCAGCCGGGCTGTCTTGTCGGCCTATCAGACCTTCCACCGACAGACCGTGCGACGCGATGTCGGTCAGCGGCAGGTACAGGCGGTCACGCGCGGTGTCGATCCCCAAGTCCTGCCAGAAGTTGATGAGTTGCAATGCGGTGCAGATCGCATCCGACTGTGCCAGTGACTCGGCGTCGTTGACACCGTATAGATGCAGCAGCAGGCGGCCTACAGGATTGGCCGAGCGGCTGCAGTAGTCCAGTACCTCGGTGCGGTCGCGGTAACGTGTCTTGACAATGTCCTGCTCAAAGGCACGAAGCAGATCGTCCAGCAACTCGAAGGGCAAGTGATGGCGCGCGATGGCCACGCCCAACGGTGCAAACACAGTCTGCCAGCGCGACGAGGGGCTGTCTCCGGCGTAAACCGCGATCAGGTCCGCGCGAAAGGCTGACAGGTCCGCCAGGCGCTGTGCTGGCGATGCGTCACCCTCATCGGCGATGTCATCGGCCGTTCTCGCGAACCAGTAGATGGCTGCGACCGTCCCCCGCAGCGGGGCGGGGCACAGCCAGGAAGCGACAGGGAAATTTTCGTAATGCTCAACGCTCACGCCGCATATTGTCCATGCAGCCGCGGCTCTCACGGTTAAACTCGCGGGCTTTCCGCGGTGCGCGGAAACTCGAGTCTGATGGAAGCGCGTGCTCCTGTCGTTTGAATCGGCCCCGCGCGGGTGGCGAAATTGGTAGACGCACCAGGTTTAGGTCCTGACGCCAGCAATGGTGTGCGGGTTCGAGTCCCGCCCCGCGCA
>CANHNO010000025.1 GCA_947462065.1 Burkholderiales bacterium
CATCAATGACCTGCTGGCGCGGCTCGACCGCTCGATGGGCTCGCAAAAGCGCTTCCTGTCGGACGCGGCACACCAGTTGAAGACGCCGCTGGCCGGACTGCGCATGCAAGCCGAGCTGGCGCAGCGCGACATCGACGCCGGCCGGAGCGAGCCTGCCGACATCAAGCGGTCGCTGCGACAGATCGCGCTCTCCAGCGAGCGCGCTGCGCACATGGTCAACCAGCTGCTGTCGATGGCACGGTCTGAAGACCGGGACCACACGATCGCGCTGGTGCCGGTCGATCTGGCGGAGCTGGCCGTCGAGACGGTGCAGGACTTCGTGCCACGGGCCCTCGAGAAGCGCATCGACCTGGGTTATGAAGGTCCGGAGGTCGCCACGCCGGACAGCGGTGTGGCGGCCGCACCCGTCGGCCTGAAGGTCTGGGGCCACCGGATGCTGCTGGGCGAGCTGATCCGCAACCTGGTCGACAACGCGCTGCACTACACGCCGACCGGCGGCGTGGTCACGGTGCGGGTGATCGACGACCCGTTCAGTCAGACGGTGACGATCCAGGTCGAGGACTCCGGGCCGGGCATCCCGCTGGCCGAGCGCGAGCAGGTGTTCCGCCCGTTCTACCGACTTCTGGGCACGCAGGTGGACGGCTCCGGGCTGGGTCTGGCGATCGTGCGCCAGATTGCCAACCAGCACAGTGCCGAGCTGCTGATCGCCGACGCCAACCTGCCCCCCCGCGAGCACCCGGGCGACCCGGCCGATGCCGCCTTCGGTCCAGGCGTGCAATTCACCCTGCGCTTTGCTGCGGTACGTGAGGTACCTGCAGACGATGGCGCTCCTACACTGGCCGGGAACGTCCCTGGAGAGCGCTGATGAATTCCCGCGACCCCTTGTTGCCCCCGCCTCCACCCGAGGCGCCTCACCACGCCGCAGCCATCGCCGCGTTCTGCGACCGCACCTGGGACGAGGCCATCGTGCCGGCACTGATCGACTACATCGCAATCCCGGCGAAGAGCCCGCTGTTTGATGCCGACTGGCTGGCCCACGGCCACATCGAGCGTGTGGTCCGCGATGCGGCGCAATGGGTCGAGCGGCAGCCGGTAGCAGGGCTCAGGCTCGAAGTGGTGCGCCTGCCGGGCCGCACGCCAGTGATCTTTTTCGACGTGCCGGCGACCTGCCCAGGGGGCAACGCGAGCGACGCGCCCACGGTGCTGATGTACGGCCACCTGGACAAGCAGCCCGAGTTCAGTGGCTGGCGCAACGATCTCGGCCCGTGGACTCCAAAGCTGGAGAACGGCCTGCTGTACGGCCGCGGGGGCGCCGATGATGGCTATGCGGTCTACGCCTCCTTGACGGCGATCATGGCGCTCGATGCGCAAGGCATCCCGCGCCCGCGCTGCGTCGGTCTGATCGAAAGCTGCGAGGAAAGCGGCTCGTTCGACCTGCCGGCCTACATCGAGGCATTGAGGCCACAACTCGGCCGCGTCGGCCTGGTGGTGTGCCTGGACAGCGGCGCCGGCAACTACGACCAGCTGTGGCTGACGACCAGCCTGCGCGGCATGGTCAGTGGCGTGCTGAAGGTCGAGGTGCTGACCGAGGGCGTGCACTCGGGCGATTCGAGCGGCCTGGTGCCGTCGAGCTTCCGCATCCTGCGCCAGGTGCTCGACCGGCTGGAAGACTCGAAGACCGGCGAGCTGCTGCCGGCGAGCTTCCACTGCGAGATCCCGGCCGACCGCGTCGAACAGGCGCGGGCCACGGCACTCGCCCTCGGTGACGAGGTCTGGAAGCGCTTCCCATGGGCCTGTGGTGCGGATGGCGGACCCAGCTTGCCCACCACCAGTGACCCGTTCGAGGCGCTGATCCGCCGCACCTGGAAACCGACGCTCAGCGTCACCGGTGCCGACGGCTTTCCCGAGATGCGCAGCGCCGGCAATGTGCTGCGGCCCTACACCGCCTTCAAGCTGAGTCTGCGCCTGCCGCCGCTCGTGGATGGCAACGAGGCCGCCGCCAAGCTGAAGGCGCTGCTCGAAGACAACGCGCCTTACAACGCGAAGGTGACTTTCAGCGCCGATGGTCGATCGGGCGGTGGCGGTGGGGGTCGGCCTTCCGGGGCGACGGGCTGGAACGCGCCCACGCTCGCGCCCTGGCTCGAGGAGGCACTGAACGGCGCCTCACAAAACCACTTCGGCGAGCCGTGCGGTTACATCGGCCAGGGCGGCACGATCCCGCTGATGAGCCTGTTGCAGCGGGGCTTCCCCGAAGCGCAGATGCTGGTGTGCGGAGTGCTCGGCCCGAAGAGCAATGCCCACGGGCCGAACGAATTTCTGCATGTGCCTTACGGCAAGAAACTGACGGCGGCCGTCGCGCAGGTGATCGCAGCCGCGGTGCCGCCCCAGCCAGCCTGAATCAGAACCGCCCGTCGGGCCGCCGGTGCGCGAGCGCCGGCAGTTGCGACCGCACGGCGGCCAGCCGATCCAGGTCGAGGTCGGCCAGCACCACGCCCTCGCCTTCGGGCTGCACGGCGAGCACCTCGCCCCACGGGTCGATGACCATGCTGTGGCCCCAGGTGCGCCGACCGTTCTCGTGCAGCCCACCTTGCGCCGAGGCGATCACATAGCACTGGTTTTCGACCGCGCGGGCGCGCAGCAGCAGTTCCCAGTGCGCCCGGCCCGTGGTGTGGGTGAACGCAGCGGGCACCGCGATCAGGTCGCAGGGCGGTTGGCCGGGTGTCGCCATCAACGTGCGGTACAGCTCCGGAAAACGCAGGTCGTAGCAGATGCTCAGGCCGACCCTGATCGGCGCCGGCGAACCCGCGACCGCCGCGCCGAAGGCCACGGGCTCACTGCCACCGCGCAGCACAAGGCCTTCGTCATAGCGTTCGCGGCCGTTGTCGAAGCAGAACAGGTGGATCTTGTCGTACCGCGCGGCCTGCGTGCCATCGGGCGCATAGACGCAGCAGGCGTTGTAGACGTGGTCTGCATCGTCGCTGCGGATCGGCAGCGTGCCGCCGATCACCCACAGTCCATGCTGGCGGGCTGCAGCAGACAGGCTGTCCTGGATCGGACCGGAGCCCGCATCCTCAGCGATCGCGAGCTTGTCGCGATCGCTCTGCCCCATCAGGCAGAAATACTCTGGCAGCGCCACCAGTGTGGCGCCCGCATCGGCCGCCTGCGCCATCAACCGGTGGGCTGCCCCGAGGTTACGCTCGACGTCGGGTGTGGCAACCATTTGCAGTGCGGCAATCTTCATGGCTTTCCTTCAGAGTCACTGGCCGACGAGGTCGCGGGAAGGGGAGGCGGCGACGCGACGCTCGGCGCAGGGATGTTGGGCACGGCATCGGTGAAGCTACGCTCCACCTTGTCGACCTTCGGTTCAGCCCAGGAACCTGTGATGCGGAATTCCCGCGTGCTGGCAGCGATCAGCGGTTTGCTGAACAAGGTCTGCGCGAGAAAAGCGCCCAGGCCGATCGCCGGGTTGATCGCCGCGTAAGCCAGAGAGGCCGTGCCGGCGTCGATTTCCGGCACGACGATCACGCGCAGGTCCTGTGTTTCCTGCTCGATGTCGGCCTTGCCTTCCATCAGCACCGCCGCTTGCACCCCGCGCATGCGCAGGTTGTTGGTCTGTGCCACGCCCTTGGCAATCTGCAGGTCGCCGCTGATGTCGTCGAAGGCAAAGCCCTGCTGAAACACGTCGCGGAAGTCGAGGACGAAGCGCCGAGGCAGCGCCTGCAGACTGAGCACACCGAGCAACCGCCCGACGCCCGGATCGGCCTTGAGGAACTGCCCCGCGGCCACCGACAGGTTGATCTGACCGGTCAGGCTCGGGTAGTCCATCGCCAGCGGCGAGCCGTCCCAGGAAATCTGCCCCGACAGACCGCCTTTGCCTCCCTTGACCAGCTTGCCAAAACCCAGCCGTTCGATCAGCGCGCCGCCGTTGATCAATTCAAGCTTGAAGTTCAGCGCGAAACGGCGCACGGAGGCTGGCGTGGCAGCGGCACCCGCTGGGGCATTGGCAACTCCCGGAACCGCGGCCCAATTGCCACTGGCGGTCAGCCTTGCCTCAGGCGTGGTCAGCGCAAGGCGCGTGAGCAGCCACTCGCGGGCACCAGCGCGATTGACCGCGTCCAATTCCAGCCGCCCGAGCCGCTTGTCACCGAGCACCAGGTCATCCACAACAATGTCCAGTGCAGGAACAGACTGAGTCGGCTGATCGAGCAGCGTCTCGACGTCCGAAGCGTCTTCCTTCGGCAGCGACAGCCGCGCCAGACGGGCGTAGACGCGACCAGCCGATCCTGCGACACCCACTTCGCCGGTGCCGGTCGAAGGGTTGGCCACTGTGCGCGGCGGTCGGTATTCGATGGTGCCGCTGGCCTGCTCTGATTCGAGGTTGACCCGCCACAGCTGGGCATCCAGCACCGCCTTGGCGACCACCTGATTCAGCCGGCGACTGCCGATCTGCACCTCACGCGCCCGCAGGCCGATGGTCGTGGGCAGGTAGCCGGCGGACGCCGATGCCGCGGCGCTGGCCTCGCTGCCCGCGGCGGCGCTCGCCACCATGCCCAGGCCGTCGAACAGCCTCTGCCATTCGCTCAGGTTCACGCTGGCCAGGTTGAGCGTGGCCGCCACACCGGCCATCGGCATCTGCGCTGGCTCCATCACGCCAATGCCGCCGCGCAGTACTCTCGGGACTGCACCGGAGACATCGCGTGCGTACTGCGCTTGCAGGAGATTGCCGAGGTCGAGGCGGATGAGGTCGCGGGCGGCAGGGGTCACGGTCGTCGTCGTATCGGCAAGCGGTCCGACCTGGAAACGCAATGGGAGCGGCGCCTCGGCAGCCTTGTGCAAAGGCAGCGGCAATTCGCTGGCCAGGCCCACCAGGTTGCTGTTCACGAGCAGATAGGGCTTGCCGTTCAACAGATTCAGGGTCGCCCGGTAGGTCGTCTGCCCGCTGAGAGAGGTTGCAATACGCACCAGCGCAGGTCCGCCCACATCGCTGCTGCGTCGCAGCCCCTCGGCGGTCACCGTGCCCTGCGCAGCGAAACGCATCGAACCGTCGGGCTGCACGCCGCCCTCAATGCTCGATTCCCCACCCAACAGCTTGCCGACGCCGCCAGCGATGGAGAAGCCCTTCTGCGAGAAATCGATGCGGCCGCGTGCGCCACTGAGCATCGGTGTACCCGGGCGCAGCCGGAAATCACTGGCCGCCAGTGAGACGCTGCCGCGCACGGTCGTAGCGGACGGATCGGCCAGCGGTACCGTCAGCGCCAGCTTCAGATCCGCATTGCCGGTGGCGGTACTGTGCGCCAGCGCGTTGTCGATCCAGCCTCCGACGGGGGAGGCATTGACGAAGCGCAGCAGGTCGGCCAAGCCACCGCGCCCCGCACCGTCCAGGACCAGCACCGGCCGCTCATCCAGCCGCTTGATGCCGCCTTGGACGCCGGTGAGTTTCACGCCCTGCGTGGTCGCCTGCGCGTGGCGGATCTCCATCGACAGCCGGTCGAAGATCAGTTCGCCACTCAGCGCTTCGAGTGCCGGCCATGGAGAGGCGTAAGCAGGCTCGGCAGCGTTCGCCGGCAGACTGGGCACATAGGCAAAGCGGAGATCTTCGACCTGGCCCGCGATGCGGAACTCGCTCTCGCCGGCCGTGCGAGCGTCGGCAAACGGAAACTCGTTCAGATCGCCCTTCACGCGGAAGCTGACGCGCGACAAGCGTCCCGCCTGGACCGCATGTTCAACGTAGTGGCGCGCCTCGGCGTCGATGCCCAGCGGCAGGTAACGCGCTACACGCGTCGCGTCGGCCTGGGTCAGCAGGCCATCCAGGTCGAGCTCGCCGGGAAACCGCACATCGGCGCCGTTGGCGCTCGCCGCCGTCGCGGTGCCGGTCGACCAGCTGCCTTTGAACTCGCCCTGCAGATCGGCATTGGCAAAGCTGGCTTGCGGCACTTTCACCACCACGCGCTTCGGTGTGCCGGGCGTGCTCGGCGACTCGATGCGCCAGTTGAACGCAGCGTCAAGGCGATCCAGAGGCAACACCGGCTCGGCAAGTACCCCGGGGAGATCCAACTCACCCTGCTTCATCGCGAGCCGGGCCTCGCCCCCTCGCTCGTTGGCACTGAGCACCAGATCGGCATTGCGCAAGCCCGGCCGACCGGCTTCGAGTGGGTCGGCAGCAGCGGCGGAGGCCAGGGCCAAGCCGCTCACCGTGGCGCGCAGGTCGTACCGCAGCGGCAGGCCCCAGCTCACCGCTGAGGCCGCGGCACCCGCAGGCTGTGCCGTTGCTGCAGCCTCGGCGCCGATGGCACTCTCCCAACTCAGCTTGACGCCCTCGACTCGACCACGCGGGTTCAAATCGGCCATCCAACGGTCGGAGGCCTCACCGAGCTGCAGCCGATGCACCACCTGAGCGATCAAGGCGAGGTCCAGGTGTTCAGCACTCAGCTGACCGCCGGTCATCTCACCCGTCGGCGACTGCTGCCAGCGCACCGCCACGGTACTGGCCGGCCAGCGCAGGCCATCGAAGGTGGCAAAGCCGAACTCGCGAGCCTCCAACGCCACACCTTGCGCATCGCGTCGGCCCACCAGCCGCCCGGACATGTCGGCGAACGCCAGCGCATCGCGATCGGGGTGCGGCTTCAAGTGCACCTCCCGCAGCGCCACATCCAGCGTGGCTGCATTGGCCAGGCCATCGGCCACGTCGATCCACGCCCGCAGCGCACCGTGCGCCTGCGTCAAGCCGGCGGGGAGCCTGATGTGAGGCTGAAGCGCAGCGACATCCAGCTTCGGAACGCTGGCGTACAAGGTGCCGTGCCAGCGCATCCAGTCGGAAGGCTCGGCCAAGAGCGGCTGTGTGAAGCGGCCGATCAGCGTGACACGATCACCCCAGTGCTCTGGCGGCGTCACATCGATGCGCAGGTCATGGCGGCGCAAGCTGTTGCGAGTCACCACCTGCACATCGGTGAATCGCTGTGGTTCGGCCGGATGCCATGCATCACGCCAGCGCACCGCGCCGTTGCGCAAAACCACCTCGTGCTGCCTGAGGAGCCAGTTGAACAAGGGCCGATGGTCCGTGCTGGTTGAGCCCACGTCGAACCCGGCCACGAAGACCCTGCCGTCGGAATCTCGATGGACTTCGAGGTCGGCGCCGTCGATCAGCAACTGCGAGAAGCGCGGCTGCAAAGCAAAGAGCGATTTCACCGACAACGCACCGACCACCCGAGGCAACTGCAACACCGGTCTGGCTTGGGTGTCGAGCAAGGTCACTTCACGCAACTCGAGTGTTGGAAGCCACCCATTCGTGTCGACCCTGACCGTGCCGATGCGTACCGGCTGCCCGAGAAACTGGCTGGCGTACTGTTCGATCGGAATTCGCCAACGGTCGATGTGCGGCAGAATGACCGCGTGCAATGCGATCCACGCTGCGATCAACAGGCCCCATGCTGCGACCAGCAGCAGGCCCAGTGCTTTGATGGTGCGAATCTGCCAACGCACCGAGGCGAGGCGTTGTTGGGGCAGCGCGGAGGTCGTGGCGTCTTCTTGAACAGGCATCGGTGGTGCGGAGCGCCGGGGTGGGTGGTGCGCCGGCGAGGAGAGGCCGAAGCCCAGTGGCAGCGTCAGCGCCTGAATCTCATGCCGGACGGGCGATCATCCCGAAGATACCGCGCGGTTCACATTCGCTTCAACACAATCTAGCACAGACCCCCAAAGCAGCCCATGGGTTCCCTCAGCTCCGACGCGGTTCCAGATTCGAGCTCAGTGGCGTCTCCAGTCAACGCCCGAACCGCAGCATTCGCCGACCACAGCCGTTTCGTGCAGCGCATCCGCCGGCGCTATGCCGACGAGCTCGGCGTGCTGCCGCCAGGCCTGCCGCGGTCGGCTGCGATTGCCGGGTTGATTCAGCACTTCATCGCCGGTGGGCGCACCCTCGCCAGTGCACTGAGGGTGACCCGCCAGCTCGTGCTCGAACGGCTGGCGGTGCTCGATATTGAGGAGGGCGCAGCGATGCAGGACATCACCGCCGCGATGACCGACCTCGCCGAGACCACCTTGGACGTGGCGCTGCAGCACGCGATGGCCGAGCAGGACTCGCGCAACGGCCCGCCGCTCAATGCACAGGGCCGTCGCATCGAGTTCTGGATCATTGGCATGGGCAAGCTGGGCGCCCGCGAGCTGAACGTGTCGTCGGACATCGATCTGATCTATGTCTATGAGGACGGCGGCAACACCGCCGGGCCGCAACAGGTCAGCGCGCACGAGTATTTCTCCCAGGTGGTGCGCAGCCTGTACGCTCTGATTGGTGAAACTACGGAAGACGGCTTCGTGTTCCGCGTCGATCTGGCGCTCCGGCCGAACGGCAATTCAGGGCCCCCTGTCGTCAGCCTTCCGATGCTTGAAGAGTACCTGCAGGCGCATGGCCGCGAGTGGGAGCGCTTCGCCTGGCTGAAGAGCCGCGTCGTCGCGCCGCGCGCATGCATCGCCACGCCGCAGATCCAGGCGCTGCGCAGCACCGTCAATGCCTTTGTCTACCGCCGCTACCTCGACTACGGCGTTTTCGAAGGCCTGCGACAACTGCACCGCAAGGTCCGCGACGAGGCACAGCGGCGCGCTGCAGGTCGCCCCGAACGCGCCAATGATGTGAAGCTGTCGCGCGGTGGCATCCGCGAGATCGAATTCATTGTTCAATTGCTGCTGGTGGTGCGTGGCGGTCAATTCCCGGAGATCCGCACGCGCTCGACGCTGAAGGCGCTCGACAAGCTCGCCGCGGGCGGCCTGATGAAGCCCGCCAGTGCGGCGCGGTTAGCAGACGCCTATGTCTTTTTGCGGCGCCTCGAACATCGCATCCAGTTTCTCGACGACCAGCAGACACATCTGCTGCCCAGCGCCGATGCCGATCTGCGGTGGATCGCGGGCAGCCTGGACTTGAACTGCACGGCCGACGCGTGCGAACTGCTTGATCGACTGTGCGAAGTCCGCGAGTTCGTCGCCACCGAGTTCGATACCCTGCTGCACGAGGGCCAGGCAGCACCCACGAACGCCCACGGCATCAGCTGCCGCGGCTGCGTACCCAGCGCACAGCCAGTGGACAGTGGTGAATTCCTCGCCAAGTTGCCCGAGGCACTGGCGGCGCGGGTCAAGCCTTGGTGCGAGCACCCGAAGATCAAGGTGCTGCGCGACGAGAGCAAGGCACGGTTGGCAAAGTTGGTACTGCGCGCCGCTGACGGGGTGAAGGACGGTCGCTGCACGATCGACGCCGCCGCGCGCTTCATCGACTGGCTGGAACCGCTGCTGCGCCGCGAAAGCTACATCGCCTTGCTGGCGGAGCGGCCTGAGGTACAAAACCGTTTGTTGCGCCTGCTGGGGCTGGCGCGCTGGCCGATCCGCTACCTGATGCTGCATCCCGGTGTCGTCGATGAACTGGCCGATGAGCGGCTGCTGCACAGCCGCTTCGATGCCCACGAGTTCACCGCCGACCTGGAAGCGCGCTACGCGGCCTGGGGCCGCTCGGGCCATGTCGATGAAGAGGCGCTGCTTGACACGCTGCGTCGTGCGCACCACGCAGAGGTGTTTCGCACATTGGTGCGCGATGTCGAAGGCCACATCACCGTCGAACAGGTGGCCGACGACCTCTCGGCCCTGGCCGATGCCACCCTTGCGTGCGCCATCCGCTGGGCATGGAAGCATCTGAAGCAGCGCCACCGCGAGATTCCACAGGTCGCTGTCATTGCCTACGGCAAGCTCGGTGGCAAGGAGCTGGGCTACGGCAGCGACCTCGATGTGGTGTTCCTCTACGACGATGCCGGCGAGCCCGACGCCGACAAGGCCAGCGAGGTCTATGCGGCCTTCGTGCGCAAGCTGATCGGCTGGCTGACCTTGCGCACCGCCGCCGGCGAGCTGTTCGACATCGACACCGCGCTGCGACCAAACGGTGGCTCAGGCTTGCTGGTGACCTCCGTCGCAAGCTTCCAGAAGTACCAGACCGGCCGTGGCAGCAACACCGCCTGGACCTGGGAGCACCAGGCGTTGACGCGGGCTCGCTTCTGCGCCGGTGACCCGGCCCTGGCGGCGCCTTTCGAAGCGGTACGCAGCGAGGTGCTGGCAGCGCCGCGTGACCCGGTGGCCCTTCGCTCCGAGGTGCGATCGATGCGCGACAAGGTGTCGGCTGCTCACCCTGTACAAGGGGAGATGTTCGACATCAAGCACAGTGCCGGCGGCATGATGGACGTCGAGTTCGCGGTGCAGGTGCTGGTCCTCGAACACAGCAAGACGGAACCCAGTCTGATCCCGAACGTCGGCAACATCGCCTTGCTGCAACGGGCCGAAACTGCAGGTTTGTTACCGCCTTCGGTCGGCATCGCCGCCGCCGACGCGTATCGCGATCTGCGCCGCGCGCAGCACGCCGCGCGCCTGGACGAGCACCCGACACAGGTGCCGCAGGACTCAATGGCTGCGCAACGAAGCGCCGTGCTGGCGCTGTGGAGCGCTGTGTTCGGCTGACGCCGTTGCCACTGCGGGCCGATCAGCCACGAATGCGCTGAACCAGAGTGGTAGTGGACTGCCCGTCGACGAATGGCAACGCACGCGCATCACCGCCCCAACTGCGCACCAATGCGGTTTCGGCGAGTGCTTCGATGTCGTAATCGCCGCCTTTCGCGTACCACTGCGGGCGCACGCGCTTGAGCAGTTCGACGGGCGTCGCCTCGTCGAACACGATGACGAGACTGACGCTTTCCAGCGCGGCCAGTACGCAGGCGCGGTCGAGTTGCGTGTTGAGCGGCCGCTCGGGGCCCTTGCCCAGGCCACGTGCCGACGCATCGCTGTTGAGCCCGACGACCAGACTGGCGCCCAGGGCACGCGCCTGAGCCAGACAGGTCACGTGCCCCCGGTGCAGCAGGTCGAACACACCGTTGGTGAACACCACCGGCTGCGGCAGCGCAGCGGTGCGCTGCTCGATCTCATCGGGCGGACAAAGCTTGTGGGTGAAATCACTCATCGGCTGGGCGTCATCCAAACCCATCCGCCGAAACGCACGCTTGGCGTGATTCAGGCCGGGGCAATGCCCACATTCGGCGGCGCCGCCGCTGCGAGCCGCGTGGTAACTTCCTTGCGGAAGCGATTCAGCTCCTGCACCGTCGCAAAGCTGCGCTCCATCAGCAGGCTCATGTTGTGGAGGATGCGATCGACGACCTTGCCTTCCCATTCGGCATCGAACTGGATCTGTCGGTCGAGCCAGGCTTCGAGCCACACCGGATCGGGCAGTCGGCTTTGAACCGTGTCGCGCGGAAACAGGCTTTCGTTCACATGCAGGTTGGTAGGGTGCAAGGCCTGCGCGGTGCGGCGGGCACTCGCCATCAGCACACCCACCTTGGAGAAGGCCGCACGAGCCTCGTCGCCCACCTTGTTCAGCGCACGCTTCATGTAGCGCAGGTAGGCGCCGCCGTGGCGGGCTTCGTCGCGTGCCAGGGTTTCGTAGATGGCCTTGATCACCGGCTCATCATGCCATTCGGCCGCTCGGCGATACCAGTGATTCAGGCGGATCTCACCGCAGAAATGCATCATCAGCGTCTCCAGCGCAGGTGCCGGATCGAACTCGAAACGCACTTCATGCAACTCGGCTTCCGTAGGCACCAGATCGGGCCGGAAGCGGCGCAGGTACTCCATCAGCACCAGCGAATGCTTCTGTTCCTCGAAGAACCAGACGCTCATGAAGGCAGAGAAGTCGCTGTCGTCGCGGTTGTCGCGAAGGAACATCTCGGTGGCCGGCAGCGCAGCCCACTCAGTGATCGCGTTCATCTTGATCGTCTGCGCATGCTCATCGCTGAGCAGACTGGCGTCAAAGCGATCCCAGGGGATGTCGGTGTCCATGCTCCAGCGCACGGCTTCGAGCTGCTTGAAAAGTTCAGGGTAGAGCATGCTGGACATGATAGGCGGGGCGTTTTGAAACTGGCACAAGTTTAGTCGCGTTGCCCCGGCGCTGCGTGTAGGAGAGACGCTGTGGCCAACGTGGGTCAAAGGTCCTCGAGACGATCGAGTACGCGCTGCGCATCCGCACCGATGCGCTCGCGCTGGGCCGGCGACAACCGGGCCAGGTGGCGGGCCATCAGTGCGGTGCGTGGGTTGGCGCTCAGTTTGGCTTCGTGGCGATCCAGAAAGTGCCAGTACAACGCGGTGTAGGGGCACAGCTGCTTACCTGTGGCCTGGCTCGCTTTGGCGTCCGGTGCGTAAGCGCAATGGCCGCAGTGGTTGCTCATCCGCTGGATGTACGCACCCGAAGCGACATACGGCTTGCTGGTGAACCGGCCGCCGTCAGCATACAGCGCCATGCCAGCAACGTTCGGCAGTTCGGCCCATTCGACCGCGTCGACATACACCGCGAGATACCAGGCGGCTACCTGCTTCGGATCGATCTCGGCCAGCAGGCCGAACAGCCCGGTCACCATCAGCCGCTGGATGTGGTGCGCATAGCCGTATTGCAAAGTTTGCTCGATCGCGTCGCGTGCACAGGCCATACGTGTGTCGCCAGTCCAGAACCAGCGCGGCAGCGGACGGCGGTGGTTGTAGTGATTCGCCTTGGCCATCTGCGGCATGTCGCGCCAGTAGACGCCGCGGATGAACTCTCGCCAGCCGAGGATCTGCCGGATGAAGCCCTCGACGCTGGCCAGAGGCGCGCGTCGGTCGCGGTAAGCCTGCTCAGCCGCGGCAATGACCTCGCGAGGATCGAGCAGGTGCAGGTTCAGGCCGCTGGCCAGCAGCGAATGCCAGCCAAACGGCGTGCCCGTCCACATCGCGTCCTGGTAGTCACCGAAGGTGACAAGGCGATGCTCGATGAACGCCTGCAATGCCATGCGCGCCTGCGCTCGCGTGACTGGCCAGGCGAAGTGCGCGAGCGATCCGGGGTGATCGGGAAACAGTCGCTCGACGTCGGCCAACACCTCGCGCGTCAGGGCATTCGGCTCAAACGCTTCCGGCGGCGGGATCAGGCCTGGCCCGCGCTTCGGATAGCCCTTGCGATTCTCGGCGTCATGGTTCCACTGACCCCCTTCAGGTTGATCGGGCGTGGCCGCATCGCGATCGATCAGGACGCGGTGCCGACGACGCATCTCGCGATAGAAGTACTCCATCCGTAAACTGCCGTTGTACTTGTCCGCCCAGCGTGCAAAGTCGGCGCGCGAGCAGAGGAAGTGCGGGTCGTCGAGCCATTGCAGCGCCACACCCGCGTGCTGCGCCGTCGTGGCTATGTCTTGTTGCACGCGCCATTCGCCAGGTTCCAGCACGCGCAAAACTTCGGGCCGTACGCGCTGCAACTGCCGGTCCAATCGGCCCACCAGCGTGGGCTCGAGGCAATCGTCCAACTTGATGTAGTCGACCGTGAAACCGGCCTCCCGCAAGGCATCGCGAAAGTGCCTCATGCCCGAGAGGAACAGCGCAATGCGCGCCTTGTGACTCCAGACCCCCGTCGCTTCGCCGGGTGCTTCGATCATCAGCACGCGGTCCCGCTGCGCATCCAGACCCACCAGCGCAGGGCTGTCCAGCGTGAGCTGGTCGCCGAGCACCAGCACCAGGCGGCGAACCGCGGAGGTCATCGCGAAGGCAGGGGATTACGCGCGGCGGCCCGACAGCGATCGGAGCAGTACTTCACCTCGTCCCAATTCTTGGCCCAGGCGCGACGCCAGGTCATCGGACGCAGGCAGCCGAGACAGGCTTTCTGCGGCAAGGCCGCCTTGTTGCCGCGGAATGCCAGCGCCGAACCCATCAGGCGCCGCCGTGCCGCCAGCGCTCGATCTGTGGGTGGATGTCCTGCAGCGATGCGAATGCCATCACGCCCTCGACCGGTCGGCGATGCAGCACCGGCGCCGATCCGCCGACCCATAACTCGACGGCAGGCGGCAGCTTGCTGCGCAATTCGGTCAGCCCCTCAACCACCTGGTTAGGGTTCATGCAGCCGGTGAAGCCAAGCGCCACGATGTCGCAGCGGTATGCTGAGGCGGCCAGCGTGATGTCCCAAACGGGCGTCTGAACGCCCAGAGACAGCACGCGCGCGCCATCGAGCGAGAACAAGGTTTCCGCGAGCAGAAGGCCCAGGCCATGTGGCTCGCCAGGCAAGGTCGTCAGCAGCACCCGTGGCCGATCGAGTGGCGCGGCTTCGGGAATGCCGGCCAGCGCCTGCCGCAGCACGCCTTGCAAACATTCGATGTAGGCGTGCTCTTCGAAGATCTCTAGCTGACCGCGCATCCACGTATCGCCCACCAGCATGTTCAGTGGTAGGACGACGTCGAGGACGAAGCGTGACAAACCAAGACGCATCTGCGTTTGCAGCAACAGGCGCCGCAGCGCATCCACATCGTGCGAGCGCATCAGTGCCAGGTAAGACTTCAGGTCAGGCGCCGTCAAATCTGTGCCGGGGCGCCGAGGGGTGTCACCTGTGTTCTCGCTGAGTTCGACCAACGCCTCAATGGGCATTGGCACCAAGCGCCCAGGTCGATGTCCGCCGTCGATCAGGCGCTTGACAATGCGCAGCTTCTCAACCTGTTCCAGCGGATAGGCGCGCTCGCCATACGCGTCGCGCTCAGGCTGGGGAAAACCGTAGCGGCGCTCCCAGACCCGTAGCGTGTCTTTGGTCAGGCCGGTGTCACGCTCAACGGCTGCGATGGCCAGCGTCAGAGACTTCAGACCTCGTGTGGAATCACTCATGGCACATCGGAATATTAGTCCCCACAATATACTTTGATGACAAGCATTTGACTAGGACAGGATATGGACGAATCAATCTTCCGCGCGCCGATGACCCGACTGAAATCGATGGGTGCGGCAGTGATGGTGCTGGTCTGCGCGACGGCCGCGCACGCTACGGGTTGCCCTGCCTTGCTGGACCGAAGCATGCCGAGGCTGCAGGATGAAAAACCGCAGAACCTGTGTCAGTACAGTGGGAAGGTGGTCATTGTCGTGAACACTGCCAGCTACTGTGGATTCACTTCGCAGTACACGGGGCTGGAGGCACTGTACGCGCGGTATCAAGATCGCGGTCTGGTGGTCCTGGGCTTTCCTTCCAATGATTTCGGCAGCCAGGAGCCTGGCAGCAACCGTGAAATCGCTTCGTTCTGCTCGAGCACCTTCGGCGTCAAGTTTCCGATGTTCACCAAGACTCACGTTTCCACAAGCGCAGGATCCGATGTCAACCCGCTCTATGCCGATCTGCGCAAGGTGACTGGATCGGCGCCGCGCTGGAATTTCCACAAATACGTGATTGCCAGAGACGGCTCGACGGTGGAAAGCTACAGCGCACTGACCGCTCCGGACGACAGGTCATTCATCCGGAGCCTGGAGAAACTGCTGGCCGCGCCCTGAGACACCCCGCAAAATCAAGGGAACACCGTTCAGGTATGTTTTTAGACAGCATGGTTCATCACGCCGAAATGCCCCTGACGGCACGCGAACAAGACCGCCTCTCGCCGCAAAGGCGGAAGACTTTCAAGTCCTCCCCAAAATCAGGGGAACTCCTGTGTCGTTTTATTGACTACACTTGGGTGCGTTGCTTGACATCTTCGGCTTTCTTAAGGTCCTGTTCCGAAACAAGGGCTGAAAAACCCAAGCTGGCAAGTGCATTTGCAAACTGTTTCGCGTTGCACAGCCAGTCGGCACAACCGATCGAAATCCGGCGGCGGTTTTCATTCCTCCTCCCTCCGTTATTCGCCCCCGGGCGCTGTGCAGCTTCTTTATTCAAGGCGGTGGTGATGTCTTTTCGAGGCGTCACCGCCGCCTTTGATTTAGTGCGCGTTGCGGAGCCTTCGGGTGTCTGACAACGTGCGGCGCGTGGCCGTCATCGGCTCTGGCATCTCGGGCCTGTCGGTGGCGCACGCACTGGCCAGCGCGGCTCGGGTCACGCTGTTCGAGGCGGGCGCCTATTTCGGCGGGCACACCCACACCGTCGATGTCACCCTGGAAGGGCAGATCCATGGCGTCGACACTGGCTTCCTAGTATTCAACGAACGCACTTATCCCAAGTTACTCGCACTGTTCGGCGAGTTGCAAGTGCCCACGGCGCTGTCGGACATGTCGTTTTCGGTGCAGGTGCCTGACATCGGCCTGGAATGGAGTGGCAGCGACCTGAACAGCGTGTTCGCGCAGCGCCGAAATCTGGCTCGGCCAGCGTTCTGGCGGATGTTGCGCGACCTGACGCGCTTCAATCGCCTGGCTACGACGCTGGCCGAGCGAGGCAGGGCCACCGAGCAGCAACAGGCGATTGGGGACTTCCTGGCCGAGCACCGCTTCAGCGCTGAATTCCGCGACTGGTATTTCCTGCCGATGATCGGCTGCATCTGGTCCTGTCCGACCGACCAGATGCTGCGCTTCCCGATCGCCACGATGATCCGCTTCTGCCATAACCACGGTCTCATCCAGGTGACGAATCGGCCTCGCTGGTACACGGTGAAGGGCGGCGCGCGCCATTACGTAGAGAAGCTGTTGCGCCGAGTCCCCGACGCGCGGCTGAACACACCGGTGCGCAGCGTGCGGCGTTCGCAGACTGGCGGCCCCGTCAGCGTATCCACCGATCACGGCACCGAGCTGTTCGACGAAGTCGTGCTCGCGTGCCACAGCGACCAGTCGCTGGCGCTGCTCGCCGATGCCACACCGGCGGAACGCGCGGTACTGGGCGGGATCCGCTACCACCGCAACCGTGCGGTGCTGCACACCGACACGGCCGTGCTGCCACGCCGCAAGATCGCTTGGGCCGCGTGGAACTACGAGCGCGCGCGCGCCGGCTCGCGCGAGTCAGCCGCGGTCTGCCTGCACTACCTGATCAACCGGTTGCAACCGCTGCCGTTCAAGACGCCGGTCGTGGTGTCGCTCAATCCCATCACGGAACCGCGCGCTGACACCGTCCATGGCGAGTACGACTACGCCCATCCGGTGTTCGACGCAGCGGCGATCGCCGCGCAGCAGCAGGTGCCATCGCTGCAGGGCGAAGCGCATACCTGGTTCTGCGGCGCCTGGACGCGCTACGGTTTTCATGAAGATGGCCTGATGTCCGGCCTCGCCGTAGTCGATGGATTGCACAGGCGCTGGGCTCAAACCGAACCACGTTCCATGCCGGTGACCGCATGACAGCATGTCTCGCGGACGCTGAGCAGGCCGACCCCTTGATCGGCTTCGGGCAGGTGCGCCACACCCGATTGCGGCCGGCGCTGAACCGCTTCGCCTACCCGACCTACTTTCTGATGTTGCCGATGCGCCGTCTGCGGGCGGCGCCGCATGCCGCGCTGGCGCGCAACCGCTTCGGGCTGATCAGCTTTCACGACCGCGACCACGGCGACGGACGCGCCGACAGCCTGGCCTGGCTGGATGAACTGCTGGAGCACGACGGCATCGTCGATGCCAATGGCGAGGTCTGGCTGCACTGCTACCCGCGGGTGCTGGGCCACACTTTCAAGCCGGTGAGCTTCTGGTATTGCCACCGCGCAGACGATTCGCTGGCCGCAGTGGTCGTTGAGGTCAACAACACCTTCGGCGAGCGGCACTGCTACCTGCTGCACGGTCCGCAGCTCGGCTACGGCAAAGAGCAGGTGGCGACCAAGGTATTTCATGTGTCGCCGTTCTGCGCGGTGAACGGGCACTATCGATTCCGCTTCATGCACGGCACGGTGCATCCGACGGGCGGCGCCGGGCGTGTGGTGATGAGCAGAACAGTGGCCCGCATCGACCACGACGACGAGCTTGGTGCGTTGATCCAGACCAGTGTGTCAGGCGTACTCGAAGTGCTGTCGGACCGCAGCCTGCGTCGGGCTTTTTTCGGCATGCCGCTCATGACGCTAGGCGTGATCGGCCGGATCCACTGGCAGGCACTGCGCTTGTGGATCAAATGCGTTCCGTTCTGGCGCAAGCCCACGCCCCCCGCTGTTTTCGTGACGCGCTGAAGGCGCGCTCTGCTTTTATCCTGTCAGCCCCCCGCTGCATACCCCGATTCGACGTGATGAGCACCACCTCTCTTTCCCCTGCAACCCTGCCCGACACTGCGCCCGCCGCCGCCCGCGCGGTGTTCCGGCTGCTGAAGAACCTGAAGCACGGCACGCTGGACATCCAGATGCCTGACGGCACCGGCCTGCATTTCGGCCGAGTCGTCGATGGCGGGCTGCGAGCGAGCATGCGCCTGGTCAACTGGAACGTCTGCGGGGCCGCGATGCGCTCGGGTGACATCGGCTTCGCCGAAAGCTTCATCGCAGGCGATTGGACTTCACCCGACCCGGCGGCGCTGCTCAAGCTGCTGATCGCGAACCGCAGCGAGATGGAATCCCTCGTCTACGGCACCTGGTGGGGCGCGCTGTTGTACCGAGCGAAGCACTGGCTGAATCGCAACTCGCGGTCGGGCAGCAAGAAAAATATCCACGCGCACTACGACCTCGGTAACGAGTTCTACCGTCTGTGGCTGGACCCGACGATGAACTATTCCAGTGCCTGGTTCGAGGGCGACCGCTCGCAGCCGATGGAAGACGCGCAGTGGGCCAAGGTGCGGCGCGCGCTCGCCGAATGCGGCGTCAAGCCGGGCGACCGAGTGCTGGAGATCGGCTGCGGGTGGGGCGCGCTGGCCGAATGCGCAGCGCGCGAGTTCGGCGCCACCGTCACCGGCGTCACCTTGTCGAGCGAGCAACTCGAGTGGGCGCAAAAGCGACTCGCCGATGCAGGCCTGCCCGGCGACTTGCGCTTCCAGGATTACCGCGACCTGAAGGCGGGAAGTGACGGGCCCTTCGACGCCATCGCCTCGATCGAGATGTTCGAAGCGGTGGGCCGAGAGTACTGGCCCAGCTTCTTCGAGACGCTGAGTTCGCAATTGAAGCCCGGCGGCAAGGCCTGCGTGCAGAGCATCGTCATCCGTGACGATCTGTTCGAGCGCTACGTCCACTCCACCGACTTCATCCAGCAGTACATCTTCCCCGGTGGCCTGCTGCCCTGCCCGACCGAGTTCCGCGAGGCCGCCACCCGCGCAGGCCTGCGCGTGGTCGGGGAACTGGAATTCGGCCTCGACTACGCGGAGACGTTACTGCGCTGGCGGCAGCGCTTCCTGAGCCACGAAGGGCCGGTGCGGCAGCTGGGCTTCGACACCCGGTTCATGCGCATCTGGGAGTTCTACCTTGCCTACTGCGAGGCCGCGTTCACGATGGGCAACACCAACGTCATGCAGTTCACGCTGCAGCGCGACTGAGATGTACGAGCATCAGCCCATCGATCGCCGACGCCGGTCGCTACTGGCGCTGCCGTTGACCTGCGGCGCCCTGACGATCAGCGCTGCAGCGTTGGCGCGCTCTGCGCCGCCGCCGCCGCCCGAGGTGAGCAGCGAGTTGCCAGGCGCGCGGCTGCTTGGCAGTGGCCGTATGACCTATTTCCTGTTCCACGTCTACGACGCAAGGCTCTGGGCCGGACCCGAGTTCGAGGTGACTCGCTTCGATCAAGTGCCGCTGGCACTCGAACTTGAATATGCACGCAGCTTCGACAACGCCGACATCGCTGAGCGCTCGATCGAGGAAATGCGACGCAGCGGACCGATCGCACCCGAGAAGGAGACGCGCTGGATGGCGGCGATGAGGCAGGCCTTCCCAGACGTCGCTACGGGTGACCGCGCGACCAGCGTGCAAGTGCCCGGCGTGGCAGCACGCTTCTTCGTCAACGGAAGGCTCACCGGCGAAATCCGGGATGGCGAGTTCACTCGGCTGTTCTTCGGCATCTGGCTGTCGACCCGCACCTCCGAGCCTAGACTGCGCCAAGCGCTGCTGGCGGGCTCGCCCAGCGGCTCCTGACAGGGACGGGTACCGTGGTTATGCATGCCGTCGTCCGCCCCAGTGAGGCGACCCCGATCGACCCTGATGCATTCCCCGCCCGCACGAGTCCTCTCGGGATGGTGCGCTGGCGTCAAGGCGTGCGCTACGGAGCGCTCGGCCTGCCTCTGGCCTTCGTGGCACTGCCGCTCTACGTGGTGCTGCCCAACCATTACGCCACCGAGTTCGGCATTCCGCTCGCCACGCTCGGCGCGGTACTGCTGGGCGCACGCGCGCTCGATGCCATTGCCGATCCCCTGATCGGCCGGGCCGCCGACGGATGGCTTGCCCGCGGAGGCCGCCGCGCTTGGTGGATGATCCTGATGGCCGCGGTGGTGTTGGCAGCCGGTTTCGCCGCACTGTTCTTTCCGCAAGTCCAAGGCGATTCAGCCTTGCTGGTCTGGTGTGCTTTCACACTGGTAGTGACCTACCTCGCTTACAGCGTGGTCACGGTGGTGCATCAATCATGGGGCGCGCGGCTCGGCGGCGATGCGCCTCAGCGGGCGCGCATCGTTGCCTGGCGTGAAGGCCTGGCGCTGGTCGGCGTGCTGGTTGCCAGCGTGCTGCCCTCACTGGCCGGACTGGCGGTGACCACGGCGGTGTTCGCGATGGCGCTGGCGATTGGCGTGCTGTTCCTGCGTGCAGCGCCAGCGCCGGCGCCGTCCGATCCGTCGGCCCGGCCCGCCTCCATGCGCTTGCCGTTTGCGACACCGGCTTTCCGCCGGCTGTTGGCGGTGTACCTGGTCAACGGTATCGCCAGTGCGGTGCCGGCGACGCTGGTGCTGTTCTTCATCCGCGACCGGCTGCAGGCATCGTCGTTCGAGCCGCTGTTCCTGGCCAGCTATTTCGCGGCCGGCGCGCTGTCGATCCCGCTGTGGGTGCGCGCCGTGCGCTGGTGGGGACTGGAGCGCGCCTGGCTGATCAGCATGGCGCTGGCCATCGTCGTGTTCAGCGGTGCGACGACGCTGGGCGCGGGCGACGTGGTCGCCTTCACCATCGTTTGCACTCTCAGTGGCATCGCACTGGGTGCCGACCTGACATTGCCGAGCGCGATACTCGCGGGCGTGATTCAGCGTGCAGGGCATGGCGAACAGTCCGAGGGTGCCTACTTCGGCTGGTGGAACTTTGCGACCAAGCTGAACCTGGCGCTGGCCGCTGGCGTCGCTCTGCCGGCCCTGTCGTGGTTCGGCTACGCACCGGGCAGCACCAGCGATCAGGCTCTGTCCGCGCTCACCATCGCTTATTGCCTGCTGCCCTGCCTGCTGAAAGCCGGCGCGGCCGGGCTGCTCTATACCCTTCTGATACGCAACGCCAGGACATCCCCATGAACAGACGTTTGTTGTGCGCAGCGGCCGTAGCCGCCGCCGCCTTGCTGACTTCCTGCGCCGGTCCGACGCCTGCCGATTACGCGGCAGAGAAGCCGGTGCTCGACCTGAAAACCTATTTCGACGGCGACATCACCGCACACGGGCTGTTCACCGATCGATCCGGCAAGGTGGTGCGCCGCTTCACGGTGCTGATGAAGTGCAGCTGGCAGGGCGACGACGGTGTGCTCGACGAACGATTCACCTACAACGATGGCGAGAAGCAGCAACGCATCTGGTATCTGAAGAAGCTGCCGAACGGCAGGTACACCGGCACCGCCGCCGATGTGGTCGGAACGGCGCAGGGCCAAAGCGCCGGCAATGCGTTCCAGTGGAGCTACACGCTGAACCTGCCGGTCGATGGCAAGACTTACGAAGTCCAGTTCGATGACTGGATGTACCTGATGGACGAGCACGTGATGCTGAACAAGGCGGTGATGAGCAAGTTCGGCGTGCGGCTGGGCGATGTGACGCTGTCGTTCTACAAGCCGTGACGGAAGCCCCCGAATGTCCTTGAACCCACGCATCACCGACTGGTCTGGCCAGGTCGTCTGGCTGGTCGGCGCGTCCAGCGGCATTGGCCTCGCCACGGCCCAGCTTCTGCATGCGCACGGGGCGAAGGTGATCGTGTCGGCGCGCAACGCGGCAGCCCTCGCAGCATTTGAAGCCGCTCACGCGGACAGCCTCGGCATCGCGCTCGATGCCACCGACCGCGATGCCATGGCACGCGCGGTGGAACGCATCGTCGCGCGCTTTGGCCGGCTGGACATGGCGCTGTACTGCGCCGGCCATTACGCAGCCTTGCGCGCGACGGCCTTCGACCTCGATCAGATGCTGCAGCACGACAAGGTCAACTACGTCGGCGCGCTGTACATGCTGGACGCCGTGCTGCCGGTGCTGCTGCGGCAAAAGTCCGGGCACGTCAGCCTGGTGGCGAGCGTCGCCGGCTACCGCGGCTTGCCGAACGCGTTGGCCTATGGGCCGACCAAGGCAGCACTGATCAATCTCGCGCAGACGCTGTACCTCGATCTGCAGCCGCAAGGCATCGGCGTATCGGTGATCTGCCCCGGCTTCGTCGAAACGCCGTTGACAGCGCAGAACGAATTCAAGATGCCCGCGCTGATCCAGCCCGAGGAGGCCGCGCGCGAGATGCTGGCCGGCTGGGCGGATGGAGAGTTCGAAATCCATTTCCCGAAGCGGTTCACGCGCTTCCTGAAGGCATTGAGTCACCTCGGAGACGGCCTGTACTTCAAGGCCATTCGGCGCGTCACGGGTTTGTAGGGAGCAGCCCGTGACACGCACCTCTGCCGCACGCAGCAACGATCCACGCGTGGTCCGCATCATCGAGGCCTTCGAAGGCTTGACGCCTGCAGACCTACCCCGACTCGGCGACTTCTATGCGCCCGACGCCGACTTCAAGGACCCGTTCAACGAGGTGCGCGGCGTGCCTGCCATCCGGCGGGTGTTCGAGCACATGTACGTGGCGCTGGAGGCGCCGCGCTTCGTCATCCATGACGTAGTGGCTCAAGGCGACCAGTGCGTGCTCACCTGGGATTTCATCTTCCGCTTCCGGCGCTTCAGCCGTGAGTGGCAGACCGTTCGTGGCGCCTCCCACCTGAGGCTCGACGCCAACGGACTGATCACACTGCACCGCGACTACTGGGACGTGGCCGAAGAGCTGTACGAGAAGCTGCCGGGCGTCGGCTTGCTGATGCGCTGGCTGAAGCGGCGGGCGAATTCATGAGGCGCTGCGCCCGCCGAGGCGCCTGATGGTCACCGTCGCGGTGATCGGCGCGGGCATCGCCGGTCTGACTGTCACTGCCGAGCTGGCAGCGCTCGGCCACGACATCTTCCTGTTCGACAAGAGCCGCAGCGTTGGCGGTCGCTGTGCGACGCGGCGCAGCGCGGTCGGGGCGTTCGACCACGGTGCGCCTGGCTTCAGTGCAACCACGGCCGCTTTCCGCGCACAGGTTGCGGCCTGGCAACACGGGGGCTGGGTATGCGCCGGCAGCCAAGGCGATGCCTTGGCGAGAGACGAGGCGCCGCAACACTCGACACCCTCGCCAATCTACGGTGTGCCGTCGATGAATGCGCTGGCCTGGCAGCTCGAAGCCCAGCTGCCTGCCAGAGTCACCCTGCACACCGACAGTCAGGTGACTGCGATCGAGCCCGTCGATGGAGGAGAGGGCTGGCAGCTCCGCTTGAGCGACGACGGCTTTGCACGCGCCGCGCGATTCGAAGCGGTCGTGGTCGCGGTTCCCGCCGAGCAGGCTGCGTTGCTGCTGGCGCCTGATGCCACGCAGGTCGAAGCGATGCGTCATGCACGCAGTGACCCCTGCTGGACCGTGATGGCAGCGTGGGCCAGGCCGCTATCTGGGGTGCTGGAGACCAGCCTGCACAGCGATGCGCAACGTGTGCTGTTGATGGCGCGGCGTGATGGCGTACGCCAGGGTCGCACCCATGAGGCAGGTGTCGCCAATCGCTGGGTATTGCACGCCACGCCGCAGTGGACAGTCGAGCATCTGGACGCACCAGCGGAGACAGTGATTGCTGAATTGCTGCGCGCCTTTGCACGTCTGCTCGGCACCGACCTTGACGCACCCCTGCATGCGGTCGCGCACCGCTGGCGTTACGCGCAGGTTCGCGCGCCGCGCAGCGAGCCTTTTGGCTGGCATGCGGCGCTGCGACTGGGGAGCTGCGGCGATGCCTGGCACGCCCATGGCGACCCCGGATCAACTTCGCCCGATGGCATCGAGCGCGCCTGGCTCAGCGGCCGCGCGCTCGCGCAGCAGATGCACCAAACCTTGTCGCCTCGCTGAACAGTGCACGCTTCAGGCGTGCCCAGCCGTTCCTGAGAAACGACGCGAGAGCACCAGCACCACGACGGACAGCACGCTGAGCCACGCGGCCTGTCCATGCGCTCCAAACTGATCGATCATCAGGCCGCTGAACGACGGGCCGATCGCCCCACCGACCGTGTAGCCGGTGATCATCGCGGCGGTGCCAGCAATGGCCGACGACGACGCGAACTGGTGTGCCACACGGATCATGGTCAGCGTGTACAGCGCACCACCGACCGCGCCCCAGACAAAGGCGCAAATCCACAGCACCGGCGGCCAGACGGCTGCGGTCGCGAAGGCCGCCGATGCACTGAGAAGCAGGGCTCCAGCCAGCCCGAACACGGTGCGCGGCGACACATGGTCGGACAGCCAGCCACAGGGGTACTGCAAGGCAAAGCTGCCCAGGCCGAGCGCCCCGGCCAAAGACGTTGCCGCGGCCAGAGACAAGCCGGATTGCGAGCCATAGGCCGTGGTGATCGAACCCAGGCCCGCCTCAAACACGCCGCCGGCAAAAGCGATCGTCACCAGGCCCGGCACGCTACAGATCGTGGCCCACAGGCCAGCCGGCAGGGCGTCCTCGTTGCTCGCCTGCAGGGCGCTGACCCCACGGCCGAAGGTGATCAACAGCCCCGCCAGCATCAGCGCCGCAGCAAACACGGTCAGCGCTTGTGGCGACAGCGGCAACAAGCCCGGCAAAAACGGCCCGATGGCCAGCGCAGCACCGAGCGCGCTCTGGTAGAGCCCGGTGAAACGGCCACGCCGGTCAGGGGGTGCGTTGTGCGCGATCAGTGCCTCGGTGCCATTCCAGACGGCCGCTGCACCGATGCCGCCGAGCACCGCCAGCGCACACCACAGCGCGTAGTGCGAGGTGAAGGCATAGCCCAGCGTCGCCAGCGCCTCCAGGCTCATGCCGATGCGGTAGGCCGTGGCCACGCTCATGCGTGCGAACACCCGCGGCATCAGCGGCACCATCAGCGCCACCGTCAGGAAGGGCAGCATCGCCAGCACGCCGATCGCCGAGGCGCTGACGCCCGCCGTCTGCAGGCGCACCGCGAGCACCGGCTGCAGCATCGAGAACGACATCACCATCAGCGTGGTGGCGCAGGCCACCCGCAGCAGCGCGATCAGGGCGATGCGCTGGGGATCGGGGCCCGTCAGCGGGCTGGCGAAGTCACCGCGGGGCTCACTCACCGGCGAGGCATCCCGCCAAGAACGGATTGCTCGTCGAAATAGCACTCGCCATCAGACCAGCGCCCGCCCAGGTCGCCGCAGATGCCCTGAGCGTGCCAGACCTTCAAACCAAACACGGCGATGACGACCACCAGGCCGCCGACCATCAGGAGCCACTTGTCCTTCATCGGCTCACAGCCAGCCCTTGCGGCGGAAGTAGATGAAGGGCACGGCGACCGACGCCACCATCAAGGCAACGGCGAACGGATAACCGTATTGCCACTGCAG
>CANHNO010000026.1 GCA_947462065.1 Burkholderiales bacterium
CGCGGTGCACACAGACAACGCGGTGTCACGCTGATCGAAGCATTGCTGGCCTTCCTGGTACTGGCAGGCGGTGTGCTGTCGATGGCGAAACTTCAGCCTCATCTGCAGGCGCATGCCGACCTGTCCCGTCAACGCTCCGAGGCGACACGCATCGCGCAGGAGGACATCGAGTCGCTGCGCGCCTTCGCGCTGCTGCAAGCCGACGCTGCGGCTTCCGGCGTGACGCCCTACGAGAGCATCGCGACCGTCAACTCGTCGGTCGAGCGCTTGAACGGTGCCGCCCTCAACACGGTGTTCCGGCTGACCCGGCAGATCGAAGACAGCGGCTCGGCTCGCCTGAAAGCGGCCACCGTCAGCGTTGCCTGGACTGCGCGCGACGGCAGCCCTCAGCGGGCGGTTCTGGACTCTGTGGTCGCAGGCGAGAACCCCGCGCTGGCCGGTGCGCTCACCCTGCCACCAAGCCTGCTCGCACCAGCCAGCCGCTATGCGCGGGCGCCCGGCATTCCGGCAAACGCGAAGACCCTCGGTGACGGTCGCAGCGTCTTGAAGACTGGCGTCGCCAGCACCATCGCCCATGTTTTCGACAACCTGAGCGCGCAGGTGACGCAACGCTGCACCGACCTGCCCAGCGGCCTGGCGACGGAACAACTGAGCGCCTCCGATCTGACCCAGTGCCGCGAGCTGCGCGGCCGGTGGCTCAGTGGCACCGTTCGCTTCTCGAACGCCAGTCCACCCAACCCGCAAGAGGCCAATGACAGCCCTCTCGACCTGACTTTGTCGGTCACCCTGACCGATGTCGCCGATGCCGCGTCGCCGTCGTGCAGCACCGAAGCGTTGAAGACCGTGCAGTACCGCGCTGCCGATGGCTTGCGCCGCGAGGCGGTGCCGCTGCTCGCCACGCCAGCCAGCATCGGCGTGGCCGAATGGCTTGAACTCGGCGAACGCTACGTGGCCTATCAGTGCGTCGTGCCAATCCGCGGCGCTGCGGGGCGCTGGTCCGGAGGCAGCGACATCGTGCCCCTGGGCTGGTCTCTCGGCACAACGGCTGCAGACCACCAGGTGTGCCGCTACACCGCCGACCTCGACCGCAGCGGTGCGATCGATCGCAACGAGGAGCATCCTCCCACCTACACCGCCGTCGACCGGACGTTGCAGCAGCAGAACTTCCTGGTGATTCGTGGCGATCAACGCTGTCCGGATAGCACTGCCATGAGAATCGAGACCCGCGACGTCGCCGGCGCCACCGCGTTTTCGACCGCCCAACATCAACCCTGACACCGCCCACCGCTGCCGATGAGCTCGACACCTGCAGATCCCGACGGCCCCTGCGAGCGCTGGATGGCCGAGGCGCTGTCACTGGCGGAGAAAGCCATTGCGCTGAGTGAACCGAACCCGCGCGTCGGCTGCGTGATCGTGTCCGGTGATGGCAAGGTGATCGGCCGCGGCCACACCCAACAGGCCGGCGGCCCGCACGCGGAGGTGATGGCGCTGCGCGATGCAGCCGAGCATGGCCATTCGGTGCGCGGCGCCACCGTCGTCGTCACACTCGAGCCCTGCGCCCACCACGGCCGCACGCCGCCCTGCTGCGATGCCTTGGTGCAAGCCGGCGTGAGCCGCGTCGTGATGGCGATCGAAGACCCGAATCCGCTGGTCGCAGGGCTTGGCGCCGCGCGCTTGCGAGCCGCAGGAATCGATGTGACCCATGGCGTGGGAGCGAGGGCTGCGCGGGAACTCAACATCGGGTTCCTCTCGCGGATGGAGCGTCAACGTCCCTGGGTACGGCTGAAGGTCGCGGCTTCGCTCGACGGACGCACCGCGCTGCCGAACGGGGTCAGCCAGTGGATCACCGGCGAGGCTGCCCGCACCGATGGCCATGCCTGGCGGCGCCGCGCCAGCGCGGTGCTGACCGGCGTAGGCACTGTTCTCGACGACAACCCGCGACTCGACGTGCGGCTCGCTCGCACCCCTCGGCAGCCGCTGCGCGTGGTGGTGGATTCACACCTCGCTGCGCCGCTCGACGCACGCATCTTCGAGTTGCCCGGGTCGGTGCTGGTTTATGCCGCCAGCCCTTCAGCCGAGCGCCGCGCAGCGTTCGCCGAGCGCGGCATCGAGGTGGCATACGCCGCGGGCGCCGATGGCAAGGTGGATCTGGCGGCGATGCTGACCGATCTGGCCGCACGCGGCGTCAACGAACTGCATGTCGAAGCCGGACGCAAGCTCAATGGATCGTTCGTGCGTGAGCGGCTGGTCGACGAGTACTTGCTTTACGTTGCACCCAAACTGCTGGGCGCGGGCCTCGACATCGCGGCGATCGGTCCGTTCGAAGATCTTGCCGATGCCGTGGCGCTGCGTTTTCATCAGATTGAGCGCGTCGGCGACGACCTGCGCGTGCTGGCGCGTCCGCAGACAGCGGAACACCGCGGCTGAGACAATCCGACGATGTTCACAGGCATCATCACCGGCGTCGGCCGGATCTCCGACGTGCGCGCCCTGGGCGCCCACGCCTCCCACGGCAAGCAACTGACCATTGCCACGCCGCCCCAGTACCTGGTCGATGTCGGTCTGGGCGACAGCATCGCGATCAACGGCGCGTGCATGACCGTCACCTCGTTCGATCCCTCCCGCAACGTCTTCACCGTCGATGTGTCCGCCGAGAGCCTGGACAAAACCGCAGGACTCGCTGCGACCGGCCCGGTCAATCTCGAGAAGGCGCTGCGCGCCAACGACCGACTGGGTGGCCACCTGGTCAGCGGGCATGTCGATGGCGTCGGTCAGGTGACCCACTTCGCGGCCGTCGGTGAATCCTGGACGCTGCGCATTGAGGTGCCTCCGGCGCTGGCGAAATTCCTCGCCTACAAGGGCTCGATCACCGTCAATGGCGTGAGCCTGACGGTCAACCGCGTGGTCGATCACGTCACCAACGACACCGCAGGCTGTGAGATCAGCATCAACCTGATCCCGCACACCATCGAGAACACCGCGCTGGGTCACCTGACGGTCGGTGCCGCAGTCAATCTCGAAGTCGATCTGATCGCCCGGTACGTGGAGCGCATGCAATCGGTGGCGCCCGCCGTTCGGCCCGCCTGAGCGCGGGGTCGCGCCCAGCCTGTACGCGGAGTCGCGGGGAGCGCGACCTACAATCCGTCGATGTCTATATCCCCTATTCCCGAGCTCCTGACGGAGCTGGCCGCAGGCCGAATGGTCATCCTCGTCGATGAGGAAGACCGCGAAAACGAAGGCGATCTGGTCATGGCCGCCGAACACGTGACGGCCGAGTCGGTCAATTTCATGGCGCGCTTCGGGCGCGGCCTGATCTGCCTGACCCTGACCCGCGAGCGCTGCGAGCGCCTGCAACTTCCGCCGATGGCCAGCCGCAACGGCACCAAGCACGGCACCGCCTTCACCGTATCCATCGAAGCTGCCGAAGGCGTCACCACCGGCATCTCCGCTGCCGACCGGGCGCGAACGGTGCAGGCCGCGGTCGCGCGAGACGCCAAACCCAGCAACCTGGTGCAACCCGGTCACATCTTCCCGTTGCAGGCGCAAGATGGGGGCGTGCTGATGCGCGCCGGCCACACCGAAGCCGGCTGCGACCTGTCCGCGATGGCCGGGCTCACGCCTGCCGCCGTGATCTGCGAGATCATGAACGACGACGGCACGATGGCACGCTTGCCGGACCTGGAAGTATTTGCCAATCAGCACGGCCTGAAGATCGGCACCATCGCCGACCTGATCGAGTACCGCAGTCGCAACGAGACTCTGATCGAACGCGTCGGCCAGCGCGTGCTGGTGACTGAACAAGGCAGTTTCCGGTGCACCTCCTTCGTCGACCGCACCGGTGGCCTGCACATGGCGCTGGCTCACGGCAACTGGACCTCCCGTGACGAAGTGCTGGTGCGGGTGCATGAACCGCTGTCGGTCATGGACCTGCTCGACGTGGGGCCCAGCGCCCATTCGTGGCCGCTTCCACGCGCACTGGCCATGCTGCAAGCCAGTGAGCGTGGTGTCGCGGTGCTGCTGAACTGTGGCGAAGGAATCGCTGCACTTCTGGGCAAACTGGCGCCACACGACGAGTCGGGCACACGACCCCAGGCACAGATGGATCTGCGCACCTACGGCATTGGCGCACAGATCCTGCGAGAGATGGGTGTGTCGAAAATGAAATTGCTGGGCAGTCCACGCCGCATGCCCAGCATGGTTGGCTACGGCCTCGAGGTCACCGGCTTCGTCGCCGCCGAAACGGCCAGCCACTGATGAACCCTATTCACTCCACGCAGGTGACCCATGCAACTCGCTGACCAGGGACAAGCTGCGGATGACGAACTCGACGGCAGCGATCTGCGCATCGGTATCGTGCAGGCACGCTTCAATGCCGACATCACGCAGCGCATGGCCACGGTGTGCATGGCCGAGTTGCGCCGCCTCGGCGTGGACGCCGAACTGATCGATCACGTCACGGTGCCGGGGGCGCTGGAGATTCCGGTCGCGCTGATGGCGATGGCTGACAGCGACGATTTCGATGCGCTGATCGCCATCGGCTGCATCATCCGCGGCGAGACCTACCACTTCGAGCTCGTGGCCAACGAAAGCGGCGCCGGCGTCACCCGCGTCTCGCTCGACCACCAGTTGCCGGTGGCCAACGCGATCCTGACCGTCGAGGACGAAGCCCAGGCGTGGGAACGTGTCGAAGGCAAGGCGCGCGATGCTGCCCGCGTGGCCATCGAGATGGCGCGCCTGATGGAAGACCTGACGTGACCGAGACCGTACCAAAGACAGACATCGCAGCACCCAGCCCGGCAGCACGCCCGGCATCGAAGAAGGCCTCGCAGAAGTCGACCCGTCGCCGCTCGCGCGAGCTGGCCTTGCAGGGCTTGTATGAGTGGCTGCTTTCGGGTGAGCGAGCCACGGTGATCGATGCACACGTTCGTGAGCGCGAGGGTTTCGAGCGCTGCGATCCCGCGCATTTCGAGATGCTGCTGCACGGCTGCATCGACGAAGCCGCCACGATCGACAAGGCTCTGGCGCGTCATGTCGATCGAAAGACCAGCCAGCTGTCGCCCGTCGAGCATGGTGTCCTGATGATCGGGGCCTACGAGCTGATGCACTGCCTCGATATTCCCTACCGTGTCGTCATCAACGAGGCGGTCGAATTGGCCAAGATTTTCGGGGGCACCGATGGCCACAAGTACGTCAACGGCGTGATCGACAAGGCCGCGGCCGACCTGCGGCCCGCCGAAGTCGAGGCGGCGCGCGCAGCCCGACGCTGAAGCGACACCATCCGACATGAGGCCGTCGCCACGCCTGTCGCGCCGTCTGGGTTTCATCGAGCCGTTTTACGTGATGGAGTGCGCCAAGGCCGCGGCAGCACTTTCCCGCGGCCCGCTGTGCGACCCGCAGCAAGGTGGCCGGCCGATGATCTTTCTGAACATCGGCGAGCCCGACTTCACCGCACCGCCGTTGGTCCAGGAGGCAGCGCAACGCGCCATCCGCGACGGCAGCACGCAGTACACCGATGCCTGCGGTCTGATGGCCTTGCGCGAACGCATCAGCAGCTGGTATTTGCAGCGGTTCGCGCTCGACATCGCACCCGAGCGGATCGTCATCACCGCCGGCGCCTCGGCCGCGCTGCAGCTGGCCTGTCTGGCCTTGATCGACCCCGCTGACGAAGTGCTGCTGCCCGACCCCGGCTACCCCTGCAATCGGCATTTCGTGGCCGCCGCCGACGGCGTCGCGGTGCTGCTGCCAACGACCGCTGCCGATCGCTTCCAGCTCAATGCCGATGCGGTCAGCCAGGCCTGGGGCGACAAGACCCGTGGCGTGCTGCTGGCCTCGCCGTCGAACCCCACTGGCACCTCGATCGCCCCGGCCGAGATGGGCCGCATCGTGGAGGTGGTGCGCGAACGCGGCGGCTTCACCATCGTCGACGAGATTTACCTGGGCCTGAGTCACGACGAGCGCTTCAGCGATTCCGCGCTGCGCCACGGCGACGATGTGATCTCGATCAACAGCTTCTCCAAGTACTTCAGCATGACGGGCTGGCGGCTCGGCTGGCTGGTCGTGCCCGAGACCCTGGTACCGGCCATCGAGAAGTTGTCGCAGAACCTGTTCATCTGCCCCTCGTCGATCGCGCAACATGCGGCGCTGGCCTGTTTCGAGCCCGACTCGCTGGCCGAGTACGAACGGCGTCGGCTGGCGTTTCGCGCGCGCCGCGATTTCCTCGTTCCAGCCCTGAATGCGCTCGGCCTGACGGTGCCGGTCGAGCCCGACGGCGCGTTCTACGTCTGGGCGGACTGTTCCGCGCACAGCGCGCACCTGCCCGGCGGCAGCTGGGATTTCGCCTTCGAGCTGATGCAACGCGCGCAGGTGGGTCTCACCCCCGGGCGCGACTTCGGCCGCCATGAGCCGCAACGCTATCTGCGCCTGTCGTACGCCAGTTCAATGGAACAGCTGCAGCAGGCCATGGATCGATTCCGACAGCTCCTTTCATGACCGACTCGCCCGACTTCGAGATCACGCTGCGCATCTACTGGGAAGACACCGATGCGGGCGGCGTCGTCTTCTACGCCAACTACCTGAAGTTCTTCGAGCGTGCCCGCACCGAATGGCTGCGCGCGCTCGGTCACGGTCAGGAACAACTTCGCCAGAGCGAGAGCGCGATGTTCGTGGTCAGCGACACCACCATGCGCTACCGTCGTCCGGCACGGCTCGACGACCTGCTCAGAATCACCGTGAAGCTGGCCGAGGTCCGGCGTGTGTCGATGACGCTCGCGCAGCAAGCGTGGCGCGGCGACGAGCTGCTCACTGAAGGCACGATCCGCATCGTTTGCGTCGATGCCGGAACCTTCCTGCCGCGCAGCATTCCGAACGCCATCACCGCCGCACTTCCGCAGAAATAATCAAGCCGATTCCATGAACCAAGACCTCTCGATTTTCAGCCTCGTGTTGCAGGCCAGCCTGGTGGTGCAGCTGGTGATGGCGGGCCTGTTGATCACCTCGCTGGCGAGCTGGACGGTGATCTTCGGCAAGCTCTTCGGCCTGCGCAAGGTGCGCGCGGAGAACGAAGTCTTCGAACGCGATTTCTGGGCCGGCAAGAACCTGAACGATCTCTACGACGAAGCCACGAAGCGGGGGGCGTCGTCGGCCCCGATGGAGCGCATCTTTGCCTCCGGCATGCGCGAATTCATGAAGCTGCGTGAGCGTCGGGTCACGGACTCGGGCGCCCTGCTCGACGGCTCGCGCCGCGCGATGCGCGCGAGCTTCCAGCGCGAACTCGACACCATCGAATCGAACCTCTCTTTCCTCGCCTCGGTCGGCTCGGTGTCGCCGTACGTCGGCCTGTTCGGCACGGTCTGGGGGATCATGCACGCCTTCATCGGCCTCGCGAACCTGACGCAGGTGACGCTGGCCACTGTCGCGCCGGGCATTGCCGAGGCGCTGGTTGCCACCGCCATCGGCCTGTTCGCGGCGATCCCGGCGGTGATCGCCTACAACCGCTTCGCCCGCGACATCGACCGCATCGCGATCCAGCTCGAGACCTTCATCGAGGAGTTCTCGAACATCCTGCAGCGCAACCTGGGGCAACCCGCGCAAGCGTCCACGGTGGCCGGAGGCCGCTGAGATGAAACTTGGCTCTTTGATTCCTTGCCTGCTGGTTAGTGAAGCGTGTGATCACGCCAACGGCGTGCACTGCTCCGCGAATGTCCCCCGGCCTGCGGCCTCCTCCTTTATTTCGCTGCGCAGCGCACACCGTCGACGTGATCCATCGGCACTGTGGTTGCTCGGCAGCCTGGCGACAGCGTCACCCGTGCCGGGGACGCTGGGTATCTCACGCAGCGAAATAAAGGAGGAGGCGAAGCCGGGGGACATTCGCGGAGGGAGGTACCCAGCGTTCCCGGCAAGCGCGCCAACATCACACGCCCGGTTCATCGGTCGTGGGTCGCGCCACGCGCGGGGGAGCCACTGAGATGCCCGCAGTCAGCCACCGCGGCGGAGGCCGCCGCCGCACGATCAACGAGATCAACATGGTCCCGTTCATCGACGTGATGCTCGTTCTGCTGATCATCTTCATGGTCAGTGCGCCGCTGATCACCACCGGCGTGGTCGATCTGCCCACGGTAGGCAAGAGCAAGCAGCGGCCGGAGCATGTGGTCGAGCTGATCGTCGGCAAGGACGAGCGGGTGCGCATCCGCGTCGACAACAAGGACGAAGGCCAGCCCGTCGCGCTCGACCTGGTGGCCGCGCGCGTGCGCGATCTGCAGGCGGGCAATGCCAACACACCGGTGGTGATCTCGGCCGATCAGTCGGTCAAGTACCAGACGGTCGTCGATGTGATGAACCGACTCCAGAAGTCCGGGGTGCAGCGTGTCGGGCTGTCGGTGAAGAACGGCGCATGAACGGGCCGCGGAGTCGATGCTGATGGCAGCAGGCGCCCTGGAACGCGACATCTTCCTGCCGCGCACCCAGGTCGGGCTGGGCCGTGGCCTCTTGCTGGCACTGATCGCGCATGGGCTGCTGATCGCCGCGCTGTCGCTGGGGGTGAGCTGGCGTGCCAGCCCGCCCGAGGGCGTCGAGGCCGAGTTGTGGGCCGCGGTGCCGCAGATCGCCGCGCCGCGCGCTGCCGAGCCGGAACCACCGCCGCCACCTCCGCCGCAGCCAGTGAAGCCCGTGCCGACACCAGAACCGGTGAAGCCGGTGATCAAGGAGGAGCCCGTTCCCGACGCCCAGATCGCGATCGAAAAAGCCAGACGGCTGGAAGACAAGCGCAAGAAGGAGTTGGCCGAGCAAGCCGCCGCCGACAAGCTCGCCAAGCAGCGCAAGGAAGAAGCGGACAAGGCCAAGGCCGAGAAGCTCGCCGAGCAAAAGCGCAAGGACGCAGCTGACAAGGCGAAGGCCGACCTGGCCGCCAAGAAACAGGACGCCGCACTGGCCAAGGCACGCGAAGCGCAGATGCAGCGCATCGCCAGTCTGGCCGGCGCCACTGGCGATGCCAATGCCACCGGCACCGCCTTGCAGAACGCTGGCCCCAGTGCCAGTTACATCGGCCGCATCAAGGGCCGCATCCGCCCGAATGTGTCCTTCCCCGACACGATCCCCGGCAACCCGAAGGTCGAGGTCGATGTCCGGCTGGCGCCAGACGGCCGGATCATGTCCAGCCGGATCGTCAAGGGCAGCGGCGTGCCCGAATGGGACAGCGCGGTGGTGCGCGCTATCGAGCGGACCGAGGTGCTGCCGCGCGACGAGTACGGCAAGGTGCCGCCCGCACTGATCATCGAGTACCAGCTGCGCGACTGACTCTGACCGCGCACTGAGCCGCGGAACTGCGGGCATCAGCCCCGGCTTATCGGGGCTTCGCTACCAGCCCGGACGGGCAATATCTGAGCGCAGGCTCCCTGTTCGCCCCCGCCGCCCTGGCCGCAGGGGTCGATCGCGGGGACTGCATGTCTCACCGCCCCGCGGCCGACCGCGCTTTTCGAGAACTTCATGGCCGACATGCTGACACCGCTGCAATGGCGAAGCGACGAACGCCCCGATGGCAGCGCTCCGTCTGCGTTCTGCTGGCCAACGCCCCCGTTCGCCGTCTACCCACAGGCGCTGCCACAGACGGCCCCTCTGGACTGCACGATCACTGGCCTGAACGACAAGCTGATGCCCGGGCAGTTGCTCTTGCTGAAGCCGGATCTGGGGATCGCACTGGTCCAGCTGCCGCCCTCGCGCCGCGGCGTGCAGCTGCGCTTCGACCAGTTCCGGTCGCTCGAACTGACTGCCCCGATCCAGGCCTTGCCGATCGATGGCGACGACACCACACCACCCGCTCCGAGCGCTGCACCGACACCTTTCTGCCTGAGCTGGACGACAGGCGGCGAATGGCACGGGCTGACGCAAGGCCACGTGGCCACACCCTTCGGCCTGTTCCTGTTTCCACCGGTTGCAGACTCGGCAAAGGGTGCCGTTACCCGCGTGTTCGTTCCTGCGACGACCTACAGCGCATTCGACATCGGCTCGCGCATCGGCGACGTGCTCATCGAGCAACACGCGGCCACGCCCCGGCAAGTCGAGCAGGCGGCAGCGCAGCAGGCACAGATGCGCCAGCAGAAGCTGGGCGACATCCTCGTCACGCGCAACATCGTCACGCCCGAGCAGTTGCTCGCTGCACTGGACCACCAGTCTCGGATGCCGCTGGTGCGCATCGGCGAGGCACTGCTGTCGCTGGGGCTGATCACCGACGCCGAGCTGCAAGAGGCGCTGCAGCATCAGCAACACGACCGCAGCGTGCCACTGGGCGAAATCCTGGTTCGAAATGGTGTCATCACCCGTCCCGAGCTGCAGGTGGCGATGGCCCGCAAGATGGGCTACCCGCTGGTCGACGTCGACACCTTCCCGGTCGATGCGCAGGCGCTGCGCAAGCTGCCATTCGCGATCGCCTCGCGCCTGCGGGTGCTGCCGCTGCTGGTGCGCGACGGGCGGCTGGTCATCGCGCTTGAAGACCCGGAACGTCGGCGCGCGGTCACCGAGGAGGTCGAGTTCTCAGCGCAGATGAAGGTGCTGCCCGTGCTGGCGCAAAGCCGCTCCATGGAGCTGCGCATGCATGCGGTCTACGAACAGATCGGCGCTGTGGACGTCACCCGGGCGCGCAGCGACGAGCCCGACAGCGTGCTCCCACCCGAGCTGATCGGCACCGAGCAACTGGTGGAGACGCTGGAGCGAGAAAACGACGCCAGCACGCCCGACGACCGGCCGATCGAGCAGTCGGACAACTCGCTGGTGCGCCTGATCAACACCATGATCATCGAGGCGCACAAGGACGGCGTCTCCGACATCCACATCGAAAGCTACCCTGGGCGCGAAAAGATCCGCATCCGCTTCCGCAAGGACGGTGTGCTGCGCACCTACCTCGAGCTGCCACCGAATTACCGCTCGTCGCTGATCGCACGCATCAAGATCATGTGCGACCTCGACATCTCCGAGCGCCGCAAGCCGCAGGACGGCAAGATCAACTTTGCCCGCTTCTCCGCCCAGCACAAGCTGGAACTGCGCGTGGCCACGATCCCGACCAACAACAGCCTCGAAGACGTGGTGATGCGGATCCTGGCCTCGGCCAAGCCGATTCCGCTGGAACAGATCGGCATGTCGCCACACAACCTCGCCCAGCTCAAGACGGCGATCAACCGGCCCTATGGCATGGTGCTTTGCGTGGGCCCCACCGGCTCTGGAAAGACGACCACGCTGCATTCGGCGCTGGCCTCGATCAACGTGCCCGAGCGCAAGATCTGGACGGCCGAGGACCCGGTCGAAATCACTCAGGCCGGCCTGCGCCAGGTGCAGGTGAACCCGCGCATAGACTGGACGTTTGCGAAGGCGCTGCGCGCCTTCCTGCGCGCCGACCCCGACGTGATCATGGTCGGCGAGATCCGCGACGAAGAGACTGCGCACATGGCGGTCGAGGCCTCGCTGACCGGCCACCTGGTGCTGAGCACGCTGCACACCAACAGCGCGCCCGAAACCGTGACCCGCCTGCTCGACATGGGCATGGACCCATTCAACTTCGCCGACTCGCTCCTGGCGGTGCTGGCGCAGCGGCTGGTGCGCCGCCTGTGCAGCGCCTGCCGCCAGAGCCGACCGGCCACCGAGGCCGAGGTCGATGAGTGGCTCGACAACTACCTGCATGCCTTCATGGGCGATCCCGAAGGTACCCCGGACCGACTGGCGCTTCGCGCCGAATGGATCGAACACCACGGCAGCGACGGCCACTTGTTGAAGTACCACAGCCCCGGTTGCTCCCGCTGCGACCACACCGGCTACAAGGGCCGTGCCGGCTTGCATGAGCTGATGATCATCTCGCGGGGGCTGCGCCGCATGGTGCAGACCGGCGAGCGTGCCGAAGCGCTGCAGCAACTCGCGCTGCGCGAAGGCATGCGCACGCTGCGCCAGGATGGCATCACCAAGGTGCTTGCCGGCATCACCTCCATCGAGGACGTGCACGCCACCAGCAACCACTGATCCGGTGGCGGGTCGGCATGGCCGATCGCAGGAATTGGGGGCTCAGTCGGGCGGATATCAGGCCTTGCACCAGTGCCGTCCACTCCATCATTGACCAGACGAGGATGTGCGCCGCTTGCGCCTGTGCGCAGGCACCGCAACGCCGTCCACGGGAACGCACACACCACTGATATCACCGAGTACCGCCATGGCCGACATGCTGACCCCACTGCAATGGGCTGCGACCGAGGACCTCACCGCCTCGGCCATCGCTGCGGCAGCCACGCCCGCAGCGACTCCGGCGCCGATGCCGCCGCCCGCACCCGCACGGCGCGAGAAGTTGCGGCTGGGCGACGTGCTGGTCAAGCAGATGCTGATCACTGAGGAGCAGTTGCAAAAGGCCCTCGAACTGCAACGGGGCACCGGCAAGCGACTGGGCCGGTTGCTGATCGAAGCCGGCTTCGTCACCGAAGAAGCGGTGGCCCACGGCCTGGCGCGCCAGTTGCGCGTGCCGGCAGTCAACCTCAAGAACTACACGCTCAAGAGCGAGACCGTTCGTCTGCTGTCCGAGTCACCAGCGCGCCGCCTGCGCGCCATCGTGCTGGAAGACCAGGGCGAGCATCTGCTGATCGGCTTCGTCGATCCGCTCGATCTGGTTGCCTACGATGAGCTGAGCCGATTGCTCAAGCGCCAGGTGCGCGTGGCGGTGGTGCCCGAGAGCCAGCTGGTGCCGGCACTCGACCGCCACTACCGGCGCACAGACGAGATCACCGGACTGGCCAAGGCGCTCGAGATCGACGTCGGCGCTGCTGCCGACACCAGCACGCTGGACGCCAGCGCCGCCGCCGAAAGCGCACCGGTGGTGCGGCTGCTGCAAAGCGTCTTCGAAGACGCTGTGCAGATGGGCGCATCCGACATCCACATCGAGCCGCAGGACGGCGGCCTGGTGATCCGCAGCCGCGTCGATGGCGTGCTGCAGACCCAGACGCAGGCCGACAAGCGCATTGCCGGCGCGCTGGCGCAGCGCTTGAAGCTGATGGCCGGGCTCGACATCTCCGAGAAACGCCTGCCTCAGGACGGCCGCTTCACTGTGCGCGTGCGCGACAGCGGCGTCGATGTGCGGATCTCGACCATGCCCTCGCACCACGGCGAGTCGGTGGTGATGCGGCTCTTGGGCCATGGCAAGGGCATGCGCCGTCTCGACGAGATCGGCATGCCGCAGGACCTGCTGATCCGCTTTCAGGAGATCCTTGGCCGCACCTCGGGCATGGTGCTGGTCACTGGCCCAACCGGTGCCGGCAAGACCACCACGCTGTATGCAGCGCTGGCGGAGATCGATGCCGAGAGGCTGAAGGTCATCACCGTCGAAGACCCGATCGAGTACCGGCTGCCCGGTCTGACCCAGGTGCAGATCAACGACAAGATCGAACTGAGCTTCGCCCGCGTGCTGCGCGCCACCTTGCGGCAAGACCCGGACGTGATCCTCGTCGGCGAAATCCGCGACCCTGAAACTGCCGACATCGGCCTGCGCGCCGCCATCACCGGGCACCTGGTGCTGTCGTCGCTGCACACCCGTGATGCACTGAGCGCGCCGTTTCGGCTGCTCGACATGGGCGCCCCCTCTTTCATGGTGGCCAGTTCGCTGCAGGCGGTGATCGCGCAGCGGCTGGTGCGCGCGAATTGCAGCAACTGCGCCGAGCCCCACGTTCCCACCCCTCAGGAAGCCGGCTGGCTGACCGCGATAGGCGGCGAAAGCGCAGCCAGCGAGCGCACGCTGCGCGGGCGCGGCTGTGCGGCCTGCAACGGCTCCGGCTACGTGGGTCGCATCGGCGTCTACGAGATGCTGGAAATGAACATCCAGCTCGCCCAGGCAGCAACCCGAGCCGACCCGGTCGAGTTCTCGAAGCTGGCCCGCGAGCAGATGCAGGGCCGCACGATGGCGCACCGCGCGCTCGCACTGGTGCGTGGCGGATCCACCTCGGTGGCCGAAGCGGTGCGCCTGGCCACGGAATGCGATTGACGTGATGGCGCCCCCAAGCTCATTGCATTCGCGGCGCCCCAGGGGGGCGCGTCAGTCCCTTCGGGCGGCCGGGCGGTACTGACGATGACAACTTTCACCTGGCAAGGGCGAAAGCCGGGCGGCGAGGCATCGCGCGGCGAGATCGAGGCCGACAACGCCGGTGCAGCGGCCGCGCTGCTTCAGGCCAACGGCACGATCCTGGTGTCGCTAACCGAAAAGCAGGCACCCGCTCCCAGCGCTGGCGCCAGCATCAGCCTGTGGCCGGGCATGGGCGGCGCGCCGATCAAGGACGAAGACATCCTGCTCTTCTCGCGCCAGATGCACACCCTGCAGCGCGCCGGCGTGCCGATCCTGCGGGCGCTGTCCAGCCTTCAGGCGTCGGCGACCAAGCCATCTCTGAGCACGATGCTGGCCGACCTGCGGGCCAACCTGGAACAGGGCCACGAACTCGGCACCGCGATGAAGCGCCACACCGATGCCTTCAACGGTTTCTATGTGGCGATGGTGCGTGTGGGCGAAATCAGCGGCCGGCTGACCGAGGTGTTCGACCGGCTGGCCAAGCACATCGAGTTCGAACTCGACGTGCGCGCGCGCATCAAGCAGGCGCTGCGCTACCCGACGATGGTGCTGATCGCGATCTTCATCGCGATGATGGTCATCAACCTGCTCGTGATCCCGACCTTTGCCACCGTCTTCGCGCAGTTCAAGGCCGAGTTGCCGCCCGTCACCCGGCTGCTGATGGCCATCTCGAAATTCACCGTCGACGCCTGGCCGCTGCTGCTGGCCGGTGGCGTTGGCCTCTGGTGGGGCGTGCGCGCCTGGCTGGCGACCGAGCCTGGCCGGCTGTTCTGGGACGGCCTCAAGCTGAAACTGCCGATCGCCGGGCCGATCGTGCTGAAGGGAACGCTTGCACGCTTCGCACGCAGCTTCGCGATCGCCAGCCGCAGCGGTGTTCCGATCAGCCGCGCCATGTCGGTGGTGGCCAACACGGTCGACAACGCCTACATCGCCCAGCGCATCGAGCAGATGCGCGAAGGCATCGAACGCGGCGAAACCGTTTCGCGCTGCGCGGCCGCCGCTGGCATCTTCACGCCCGTGGTGCTGCAGATGATTGCGATCGGCGAGGAAACCGGCGACCTCGACAGCCTGATGATCGAAGTGGCCGACATGTACGAACGCGAGACCGATTACGCGATCAAGGGCCTTTCAGCCAGCATCGAGCCGCTGTTGCTCACGGTAATCGGCGCGATGGTGCTGGTGCTGGCGCTCGGCATCTTCCTGCCGCTGTGGAATCTGGGCGGCGCGGCACAGGGCAGGGGCGGCGGCTGAGCGTCCGCATTTTTTTTGCGAAAACCCTCGAACAACGCTCAAGTCACAGACCCATGCATCCGATACCACTTCCACACGCCTAAGCAGTCATCCCGACGATGGTGTTCAACCCTTGACTTCAACTTGGAGATTAGTCATGCGCTCCCGCCAAACTGGTTTCACCCTGATCGAGCTGATCATGGTCATCGTCATCCTCGGCGTCTTGTCCGCCGTGGCCATTCCAAAGTACCTGGACCTGAAGTCTGATGCGAACCTGGCCGCTGTCCAGGGCGTGGCCGGCTCGCTGGGCGCTGCTGCCGCAGTCAACTTCGCGACCCGCACTGCAAACGGCACCAAGGGCGTGGCCGTAGCCGACTGCCAGGACGTTGCCAAGGCACTGCAGACCTACACTTCCGGCGCTTACACCACGGCCTTGCCGTCGCAAGGCGGCACCTACACCATCGGCGCCGCCGTGGTCACCAACGGCTCCCCGGCCAGCTGCACGCTGACTTTCACTCCGAGCGCTGGCTCCGCCGTCACCGCCACGTTCATTGGCTTGGGCATCACCTGATGCCCCTGGGGTGGCGCATGCCACCCCAACGCATGATGGCCACGACCCACGCCGCAGCGTCCGCACCGACCTGCGGCGTTTTCCATCGCGAGGCCGGCTTCACGCTGGTCGAGCTGGTCATGGTGATCGTGATCATTGGCGTGCTGGCGGTGTTTGCGCTGCCGGCGCTCGACCTGACGACATTCCGCTTGCGTGCCTTCGCCGACGAGCTGAAGGCGCAGACCACTGCGATGCAGCGCATGGCACTGACCCAGCGGCGGCCTGTCGTCGGCACGTTCACGACCACTGGCGCCACCTTCGACTATCTGGCCGGTGGCACGATCGTTTCGGTCACCTGCCCGGTCAGCACCTCGCCTTGCCTGGCCGAAAGCGGCACCCGCACCGTCACCTTCAACGCCAGCAACAGCGGCCGCGCGGTCACCTCGACCGGCAGCGCGCTGCCGGTCACCATCAGCTACGGTTCGACCACCTTGGCTTACCAGATCGAGACGGAAACAGGCCTTTTTCGCGCCGCTCCTTGAGGCTTCATCGCCGAGGGACATCCCTAGCATCGACCTCGGATCACTCCGAAGCCACGATGTACTCGTTGTCCACGCACTGCCACAACCCAATTACGAGCCGCCGCCTTCGCGGTATCTCGCTCATTGAGCTGGTGATCTTCATCGCCGTGGTCAGCGCTGCGCTGGCTGGCGTGCTGGCCGTGTTCATTCAATCCACAGGCACCAGCGCCGACCCGATGCTGCGGCGCCAGTCGCTGTCCATCGCCGAGTCATTGCTGGAAGAGGTGAGCCTGATGCCGTTCACCTTCTGCGACGGTGACGACACCAACGTCACCACTGCCACCAGCACAGCGGGCTGCGCCAGCGGCGCCGACACCATCGGGCTTGAGAGCGGCGAAAACCGATTCGCCACGCCGCAGTTCGACAACGTCAACGACTACGCCAGCTACTCGACAAGCAGCATCGCCGACATCACCAACACCGCGGTGGCCGGCCTGTCGGGCTACAGCGCCAGCGTGGCCGTGACAGCCGCTGCATTGAACACGATGACTGCCGCCAGCGGCGATGTGCTGCGCATCAGCGTGACCGTGACCGACCCGCGGGGCGGCACGCTGACGCTGGATGGCTACCGAACCCGCTATGCACCCAATGCCTCGCTCTGAGATGCGCGGCGTACGCCACACCTCGCTCGGCTTCACGCTGGTCGAGATGGTGATGGTGATCGCCGTCACCGGCGTGCTTTTCGCCGTGGTCGGCCGCTTCATCGTGCAACCGATCCAGGGCTATCTGGCCACGGTGGCACGCGCCGGGCTGGTCGACACGGCCGACCTGTCGCTGCGCCGCATCGGCCGTGATCTGGCGATCGCCCTGCCCAACAGCGTGCGCGTCACCGCGTCCGGCCTGGGGCTGGAACTGATCCCGACCACCGGCGCGGCACGCTACGCCACCGAAGGCGGCGACCCGCTCAACTTTGGCACGCTAGACAACAGCTTCGAGATCATCGGCCCGCCCTTGACCGTGACGGGCTCCCAGGAGCTGGTCTTCTACAACCTCGGCCCGAACGTGACCGGCTCAAACGCCTATGCCGACAACAGCAGCAACGCTGCCCAGGCCACATCCAACCGCCGTACCGCCACCAACGGGGCAGGTGCAGCCACCTCGATCACATTGAGCTCTCTGGCCGGCCTGCCGGTCGGCGACTACGCGCCGCCGTACCGCGTGATGGCAGTGGGCACGCCCGTCACCTACCGCTGCGATCTGGCGGCCGGCACCTTGAGGCGCTACCAGGGCTACGGCTTCGTCGCGGCGCAGCCCGACCCGCCCGGCGGCGGCAGCAGTGCGGTGCTGGCCACTGGCGTCACCGCCTGCCGCTTCAGCGTCGAAGGCACGCTGGTGGCCGCGCGCGCTGCCCTCGTCAACCTGACGCTCACGCTGTCGGGCAACACCTCCACCAACACCGAAAGCGTGAGCCTGCAACATGCGGTCTACGTCAGCACCCAACCCTGAGCGCCGGGCTGCCGGCTTCACGCTGGTCTCGGTGGTCTTCATCGTCGTGGTGCTCGCCGCCCTGGGCGCGGCAATCACCAAGGTCAGCACGCGCGAGCATCTGGGCTCGGCGGCCGAGGTCGAGTCGGCCCGCGCCCTGCAGGCGGCACGCGCCGGCATCGAGTGGGCGGCCTTCCAGGTGCTGCGCAATCCGGCACCACCGGCGGCGGCCCCTGCCTGTTTCAGCACCTCCAGCTTCACTGCGACGGGGTTGAGCAGCTACACCATCACCGTCAGCTGCAACCGGACCACCGGCACCGATGGCAGCACGGCCCTCGTCTTCTACCAACTGACCGCGAACGCCTGCAACACGCCAAGCAGCGGTGCCTGCCCCAACAGCAGCACGGCGCCGGCAAACACCTACATCGAGCGGCAAGTCTCCTGGACGGTGATGCGATGAGCGGCCACCGGCATGCTGCGTTCGTCGGCCTAAGCGCGCTGCGGGCCTGGGGTCATCGCCTGAGGGCAGCAGTCCGCTGCGGCGGCCTGTTGATCGCGCTGGCCGCTTCGCTGTCCGCACAAGCTGCGATCACCTACGTCGGCGCCAGCACCACGACCAGCTCCAGCCCCACCAACAGCGTCACCGTGACAAAGCCGACCGGCCTCGCCGCTGGCGACGTGCTGCTGGCCTACATCGTGCAGCGCGGCAATCGATTTCCGCTCAGTTCGAACATGGTCAGCACGCCCACCGGGTGGACGCTGGTGCTGGCCAACGACAACGGCAGCTCACTGGGCGTGGTCATGTACCGCAAGGTGGCCACCGCCTCCGAGCCCGCCAGCTACGCCTGGACGCTGGGGGCCAGCGACCGCACGCTCGGGTCCATCGTCGCTTTCCGCGGCGTCGACAACACCACCCCGGTCAACGTCAGTGGCGCGCAGGCGAATGCGGCGTCCACCACCTACACCGCGCCGTCTGTCACCACGACCGCGGCGAACACGATGCTGGTCACCTTCTTCGCCGCCACCAACGGCAATGCCAGCGTCAACACAGCCACTGGCATGACGCAGGCCTTCGCGGCCTCCTCCGGGGGTGGGGCCGGGCCCAACGGCGCCTCCATCGGGTCGTCGTATGCCATCCAGGCGGCCGCGGGTGCCAGCGGCACCAAGACCTCGACGGCCAACACCTCGCTGACCAGCAACGGCGCCACGGTGGCGCTGACGGCCTTTCCCTCGCCCGTGCTCGACCTGCGCATGGACGAGACCGGCTGGACCAGCACCGCCGGGGGCGTGGCCGACGACAGCGGCAACAACCTCCACGGCACGGCCACCACCTCGAACGGCGCCCTGCCATCGATCGTCACCGGCGAGATCTGCAACGGCGGCTCGTTCTCGTCAGGGTATGTCAACGTCCCCTACAACGCGGCACTGAACCCGACCAACGCGACCTTCAGCTTCTGGATCTACCCCCAGTCCAGCGGCAGTTTCTACCCGATCCTGGCCAAGTACTCCGGCAGCGCCTACGACTACGCGGCCTACATCGACTCCAACGGCAGGCTGGTGTTCGGCTGGGGGAGCTACAGCTTCTTTTCTGCCTACCTGCCGGCCAACCGGCTGACGACGTCCAGCGCCATCCCGCTGAACACCTGGACGCACGTCGCCATCGTCTTCAACGACACCGGCAACACGCAAGCCATCTACCTCAACGGCAGCAGCACGGCCGCAGCGAGTGCGACGAATTCGGCGAGCCTGACCACATCGACGAATGAACTGCGGGTGGGCTACCTCAACGCAGGCGGCTGGATCCCGCTGCAGTTCAACGGCCGCATCGATGAGGTCAAGATCTTCAATTCCGTGATGACCACCAGCCAGATCGCGTCGATCTACGACAACGAGAGCGCCGGCAGGAACTACGACGGCTCGGCACGCACCTGCCCGGTGTCGGGCCCCGACCACTACGAGCTGTCGCTGCCCAGCAGCAGCATCACCTGCCTGGCCAGCACGGTGACCGTGACGGCCTGCGCTACCAGCACCACGCCCTGCACCAGCCCGTACACCGCGGCGAGCGGCGGAACGGCGACGCTCTCCACCAGCGGCGCCACGCTGGGGGCGACCAGCATCACCTTCGACAGCAGCGGCGTGGCCACCACCACGCTCAGCTACCCGGCAGCGGCCAACGGCACGGCCGCCACGGTGACGCTGTCAGGCGAAAGCATCGCCGCCACCAACGCACGACAGTGCTGCCCGAACGGCACCAGCTGCTCGGTAGCCAACAGCTGCGGCACCACCTTCAACACCGCCGGCTTCATCGTCTCCAGCAGCGCCGGCGGCAGCGCGGCCACGGTTGCGGACCAGACCGCCGGCACGTCTTCCGGCACCTACTATCTGCGCGCCGTGCAGACCAGCACCACCACCGGCGCCTGCACCTCGGCATTGACCGGCAGCACCACGGTGAACTGGGCCGCGCAGTGCAACAACCCGACCACCTGCTCCGCCGGCAGCCTGATGACGCTCACCGGCAACAGCGCCACGGCCATCGCCGGCAACGCGAATGGCAGCACGGGCAGCAGCACGGCGGTGGCGATGACCTTCGACGCCAGCGGCAACGCGCCCTTCAGCTTCAACTACGCCGACGTCGGGCAGGTGACGCTGTACGCCACCAAGGCGGCCAGCGGCTCGCTGCTGAGCGCCTTGTCGGGCAACACCAACGCCTTCGTCGTCAAGCCCGCCGCGCTGGTGCTCAGCAACATCAAGCAGACGGCCAGCCCGAACCTCATCAACCCAGCCGCGGTCAGCGCCGCTGGCAGCAAGTTCGTCAAGGCTGGCGAGAGCTTCACCGCCACCGTCACCGCCCAGACCAGCGGCGGCGCGGCAACACCCAACTTCGGCAAGGAGACCACGCCCGAAGGCGTGACGCTGACACCGACCCTGGTGCTGCCCAGCGGCGGCGTGGCCGGCGCGCTCGGCAACGGCACGGTGGCCGGCGGCAGCTTCAGTAGCGGCGCGGCCACGGCGACGACGCTCAGCTACAGCGAGGTCGGCATCATCAGCCTGACTCCAGCCCTTGCCGACGGCGACTACCTCGGCGCAGGCAGCGTCACCGGCACCGCCAGCGGCAACGTCGGCCGTTTCGTGCCGGCGCAGTTCGCGCTCAGCGGCACCTCGGTCACGCACCGAAGTACCTTGTCGTGCAGCCCGGCGTCCAGCTTCAGCTACCTGGGCGAGAACTTCCGCTTCGGCTTCACCCTCACGGCGCAGAACGCGAGCGGCAGCACAACGCAGAACTACAGCGGCAGCTTCGCCAAGCTCGACCCCACGACCGCCAGCGGCTGGAACCTGGCCGGTCGCGACGGCACCACCGTGTTCAACACCGGCAACGGTCGGCTGTCCCTGGGTACCGCCACCGGCAGCTTCAGCAACGGCGTGGCGAGTGGCGTGACGCTCACTGCCAGCGCAACGCGCCAGAGCACCGTCGATGCGCCGTTCAGCGCCGCCTTCGGCATTGCGCCCGCCGACAGCGACGGCGTGGCGATGGCGGCCTTCGACATGGCCAGCGCCTCAGGCGGCAGCAACGACCGCAGCACGGTCGACACGCTGGCGCTGCGCTTCGGTCGACTGCGACTCTCGAATGCCATCGGCCCGGCCGACCGTGCGCTCAGCCTGCCGGCCGCGGCACAGTACTGGACCGGCAGCGCCTGGGACACCAACACGCTGGACAGTTGCACCGTGGTGCCCACCACGGCGATGAACTTCGGCAACCTGATGCGCACGATCACCAGCACCGACACCGCCGCCAGCAGCGGCATCACGATCGCCAGCGGCATGGGTACGTTGAAGCTGACCGCGCCAGGCGGCGGCCGCAGCGGCACCTACGACGTGGCACTGAGCCTGGGCAGCAGCGCCACCGATGCCTCCTGCCTGCAGACCTGGGCGCCTGCGCCGGGCGACGCCGCCACTGCCGGCGCCAACCTTGCCCACCTGCGCGGTGCCTGGTGCAGCAGCACCTACGGCAAAGACCCATCAGCACGCGCGACATTCGGGCAGCAAAGCACTCAGCAAAACCTGATTTACCGGCGAGAGAACTACTGAGTGCGCTGCGTTGCGCCTGTTGTTCCTAGCAAAAACAGGCCCGAATCATGGCGCTCCTCGGCGCATCGAGGCCCAGAGCCCTGCCTAGCATCGTGACAGCTCAACTTATTTGCTGGCGGGAGAACTGCTGATCATGAAATTGCCATGGAACAAGGAGCCGGCCAAATCAGCTGGTCGGCTGGCCATCGCGATCGACAGCGACTCGTTCAGCTATGTCGAAGTGGCTGGTCGCCAGGTCGTGCGCAGCGGCACCGAGCCCTGCGGTGCCGACAGCCCGCAGCAACTGGCGAAACGCGTACGGGCACTGAATCTGCCAGGCGCCGAGGTGATCACCGTGCTCGGTTTGTCGGACTGCCATTTGCTGCAGATCGACGCGCCTGCGGTGCCTGCCGATGAAATGAAGGCGGCAGCGCGCTGGCAGATCAAGGACAAGGTCGACATCCCCGTCGAGGAACTGACGCTGGACGTGCTGGCTGTCGGCGATCAGCGCGCGCAGCACCGGCGCCAGCTGTTCGTCGCCGCGGCGCGCAATGCGCAGGTGGTCGAGCTCGGCGCGTGGATGGAGGCAGCCGGGCTGCAGCCCTCGGTGTTCGACATCACCGAACTGGCGCAGCGCAACCTGCAGTGCGCACTCGCCGAGCAACAAGGCCGGGGCGCCGACGCCAACGCAGCACTGATGGTGCATGGGTTGCAGTGCCTGCTGACGATCTGCGCCAACGGCGAGCTGTTCTATGCGCGACGGCTCGACTGGAGCTCTGAGTCACTCGGAGACACGCCTGCGCAGGCGCCGGCGACAGCGGTCACGCCGGTCAAGACCCCCAACCTGATGTCGATGGAGCTCGAAGGCGTGGACATCGTCGACTACGGTGCCGAGCCCGACGACAGCATCGCTCTGGAATCCGACAGCACACCGCGGCTTGCCGTCGAGGTGCAGCGTTCACTGGACGCTTGGGAACGCTCCTGGCCTGACCTGCCGCTGCAGCGCCTGTGGGTAGAGGCCGGTGACCGCACCGAGGCGCTACAGGGCCTGCTGATGCGCGCGCTGTCGCTGCCTGTCGAGGCCTTCGACAGCAATGCGCTCTTCACTGGCGGTCCGGCGTCTGAACGTCCCCCGCTGATGCTGCTCGGTGGTCTGCTGCGCGACGGCAACCGAGCTCACTGAGGCCGCCATGTCACAACAGATCAACCTCTACAGCACGGCCCTCAAGGCACCCGCACAGCGCTTCGCGGCCGAAATGGTCGTTGCAAGCCTGGCGGTGACTGCACTGGTCGTCGTTGCAGCATGCCTCTGGGCGCAGGCCCTGACACGCGGCATGCAGCAAGACATGGCTGCGGTGCGCGCCAGTCAGGTCCAGGAAAAGCAGCAGCTGTCCGCCAACCTGCCCTCCAGCGAGAGCCAGGCCGGCGCGCTCGAGCAGCAACTGGCTCAAGCCGATGCAGCGTTGCTGCAGCGGCGCGCTGTGCTCGACGAGCTGACTCGCGGCCTGCTCGACGACAACCATCGCCGCTCTGTGCTGCTGCGCCGTGTGGCACAGACGGTGCCGCAGTCGGTGTGGCTGACGAAGATCGACATCACCGACAACCGCCTCGAGTTGCACGGCCGCACGCTGGAGCCAGAGAGCCTGCGCCCCTGGCTGGCGCAGCTGGCCGCCGACCCGATCCTGCCCGGCCAGCCTCTGGCTGCGCTGAAGATTGAGCGCGACACCGCGTCGGCCGCATTGAACCCGGGTACGCAGGAGCCGTGGGTCTTCACGGTGGTCAGCAAGGCCGACACCGGACCGCGCATCGTGGCCGATGCCTCGGGAGCGCTGCGATGAGAGCAGACTGGAAAAAGCAGCTGTCGCGCATCAATGCGCTGAGCCTGCGCGAACGGGTGATGCTGTTCGCCTCGGTCGCCTTCGTGATGGTGGCGCTGGCCGACACGCTGGTGTGGTCGCCAGCGGCGGCGAAGCGCAAGTCGCTGGTGGCAGAACAAGCCACCGAGGCGAAGGAGCTCGATACGCTGCGACAGCGTCTGGCCGACGCCAGCGCCACTTCGCAGCCGGACTCCCCGCGTGGCCAGATGCTGGCCAGGATCGCACAAAGCCGCGCCGAATTGCAGGCCGTGGACAGCGAGATCACCGCCAACCTGGGCGACGGCAAGCGATTGGCCAACCTGCCTGATCTGATGGATCAGGTGTTGCGCCGGCACGAGCGGCTGACGCTGACACACCTGAGAACCACCGACGAACGGCCCACGGACAAGTCGGCCGACAAGTCCACCGAGACCGCGCTGCGCTGGCAGGCGGTGGATCTGGGCGTCAGCGGCGGCTACCTCGATCTCGTGCAGTACCTGGCCGATCTGGAACAAGCCCTGCCCGAGCTTCGCTGGGGCCCGATGGAAATCAACAGCAAGCAGATGCCGCCGGAACTCACCGTGCGCCTGTTCCTCGCCGGAGACGCGCGATGATGACAAGCAGCGTGCCAAACACGCCGTGGCGGGCGCTGACCCTGGCCGTGGCCATCGCCGCCGCGGCGCTGCCCGCCACCGCACAAAACACGCCAGGCCTCCGCGACCCGATGGTGCCGCCGCTGGCGATCGCCCGTCCCGCCACGAACCCAGGCTCGCTCGAGGTCGCAGCAGAGCCCCCACCCACGCCGCAGCAACTGCTGACGGTCGATGGTCGGCGCTATGTGGTCGACGGACGCCGCCGGCTCGGTGTCGGCGACGCACTGGGCGGCACACGCATCGAGCGGATCACCGATTCAGCGGTCTGGGTCCGCGAGGGCAACACCGTCACCCGATTGCCTTTCTACGGCGGCGTGGTCAAGCACAACGTGAGCAGCCTGCCGGCGTCCGCGCCCGCGGCACGCAGCC
>CANHNO010000027.1 GCA_947462065.1 Burkholderiales bacterium
AACGTGGCATCGGGGACGTGTTCCTGTCATGGGAGAACGAGGCTTTCCTCGCGGTCAAGGAACTCGGCCCTGACAAGTTCGACATCGTCGTGCCGTCGCTGTCGATCCTGGCCGAGCCGCCTGTGACGGTGGTCGACAAGAACGTCGACCGGCGTGGCACCCGCGAGGTGGCGACTGCCTACCTCGAGTACCTCTACTCCCCTGAGGGTCAGGATATCGCCGGCCAGAACTACTACCGGCCGATCGATCCGAAGGCCCAGGCCAAGTACGCCGCCACGTTCACCAAGGTCGAGCTGTTCAGCATCGACGACGTTTTCGGCGGGTGGGACAAGGCGCAAGCCACCCACTTCAACGACGGCGGGTCTTTCGATCGCATCTTCACGAAGAAGTGATTTCTGGTTGATCGAACGTAATGAAACCGCCTGAGGGCGGTTTCATTGCTTTCCGCATAAGCATGGTCGAAAAATGTTGTTTTGGCTTCGGAAGCTGGCCCCTACCATTTTGCAAACCACTATACGTAGCCCATCTCATGCATTCTTCATACGTATCTCTCTGCCGTCGAGGCGCTCTGATCGCGACGTTGGCGCTTTTCAGCAGCTTGGCCTCTGCGGAGTCGGGCAAGACCCTGTTGAACGTCAGCTACGACGTCTCTCGCGAGTTCTACAAGGACTACAACACCGTCTTCATCGCGCACTGGAAGAAGACGACGGGCGAAGCCCTGACGGTCAACCAGAGCCACGGCGGATCGAGCAAACAGGCGCGCAGCGTGATCGACGGGCTCGAAGCCGATGTCATCACGATGAACCAGCACAACGACATCGATATCCTGAACACTCGTGGTGGCCTGGTGCCTGCAGACTGGGCAAAGCGCCTGCCGAACAACGCCTCGCCTACCACCAGCATTAGCGTGATCCTGGTGCGCAAGGGAAACCCGAAGAACGTTCGCGACTGGACCGACCTGGGTCGCAGTGGACTGCAGGTCATCATTCCGAACCCGAAGACAAGCGGCAACGGCCGCTACACCTATCTTGCCGCCTGGGGCGCGGGCGTCACGGGCGGTGTCAGCCATGACGCCGCTAAGGCCCTGGTCACCCGCATCTTCGCCAATGTGCCGGTGCTCGACGGTGGCGGTCGTGGCGCCACCACCACCTTCGCTCAGCGCAACATCGGTGATGCGCTGGTCACCTTCGAGAGCGAGGTGCCGCTGATCAAGAACGAGTTCGGCGACAAGTTCGAGGTGGTCTACCCCGCACGCACGATCCTGGCGGAGAACCCGGTGAGCGTGGTCGACAAGGTCGCCGACAAGCGTGGCACGCGCAAGCAGGCGGAGGCCTATCTGCAATACCTGTACAGCGATGCCGGACAGGAAATCGCAGCGAAGCACAACCTGCGACCGCGCGACGCCAAGGTGCTGGCCAAGTACTCCAAGACCTTCCCCAAGGTCAGTACCTTCACCGTGGACGAGGTCTTCGGTGGCTGGACGAAGGCGCAGAAGGATCACTTCAACGACGGCGGTCTCTACGACCAGGTGATCAACGCAGCGAAGCCGCGCTGACGCCTGCAGCTTTCGCGCTCGCCCGGGCGTCGGTCCGCACCGATGTCCGGCGAGGCCTCTGGTTTCTCGTGCTTCTTTCTCCCGCAGGCTTCCGATGATCTTTACCCGCACGCTCCTGAAGCGGCACAGCGTCCTGCCGGGCTTCGATCTCGCGCTCGGCTTCGCCTTGCTGTACATCAGCCTGATCGTGCTGATCCCGCTGTCGGCTGCCTTCTTCAAGACCTTCACGCTGACCTGGGCGGAGTTCTGGGAGGCGACCACATCGCCGCGCGTGATGGCGTCTTATCGCCTGACCTTCGGCGCCAGCCTGGCGGCCGCTGCGCTCAACGGCGTGTTCGGCCTGATGGTCGCGTGGGTACTGGTGCGTTACGAGTTCTTCGGCAAGCGCCTCGTCGACGCGCTCGTCGATCTGCCCTTTGCGTTGCCGACGGCAGTGGCGGGCATCGCGTTGACCGCGATCTACGCCGAGAACGGCCTGATCGGCCAGTTCCTGCCGTTCAAGGTCAGCTTCACGCCCCTGGGCGTTTTCGTCGCCCTGGTGTTCATCGGTCTGCCTTTCGTTGTGCGAACTGTCCAGCCGGTTCTTGAGGACCTGAACCGCGAAATGGAGGAGGCGGCCGCAACGCTCGGCGCCAATCGCTGGCAGACCTTCCGGCACGTGATCTTCCCCACAGTGATGCCGGCGCTGTTGACTGGCTTCGCGCTCGCGTTCGCGCGCGCGCTGGGCGAGTACGGCTCGGTGATCTTCATCGCTGGCAACCTGCCGTTCGTCAGCGAGATCACGCCGCTGCTGATCATCACCAAACTCGAGCAGTACGACTACGCCGGCGCGACCGCGATCGCGGTGGTCATGCTCGTGGTGTCGTTCGTCCTGCTGCTCGTCATCAACGCATTGCAAGCCTGGGCGCGCAAGCGTCAGGGCGGCATCTGAGGCCACTGCCATGTCGTCCAGCGACCTGAGTCTTCCCGCCACCGCCGCGCCAGGCGCAGCTCCGCGCCCGATCCGCAACGCCACGACCGAAGCCCCGTGGGTGAAGTGGACTCTGGTCGGCCTGGTGCTGGCCTTCATGACCCTCTTCCTGTTCGTGCCGCTCGCGACGGTGTTCATCGAGGCGTTCAAGAAGGGATGGGATGTCTACGCTGCGGCGGTCACCGAACCCGACGCGTTGTCGGCCATCAAGCTCACCTTGATCGCCGCGGTGATCTCGGTGCCGCTGAATCTGGTTTTCGGCGTCGCCGCAGCGTGGGCGATCGCCAAGTTCGACTTCCGCGGCAAGAACGTGCTCCTGACCTTGATCGATCTGCCCTTCTCGGTGAGCCCGGTCATCGCTGGCCTGATCTACGTGCTGATCTTCGGTCTGCAGGGCTGGTTCGGCAGTTGGTTCATCGACAACGACATGAAGATCATCTTCGCGGTGCCTGGCATTGTTCTGGCCACCATCTTCGTGACGTTTCCGTTCGTCGCGCGGGAACTGATTCCGCTGATGCAGGCACAGGGCACAGAGCAGGAGGAGGCGGCCTGCGTGCTCGGTGCGAACGGCTGGCAGTTGTTCTGGCGCGTGACGATGCCGAACGTCAAGTGGGCACTGATCTACGGCGTGATTCTCTGCAACGCACGTGCGATGGGCGAGTTCGGTGCAGTCAGCGTGGTGTCGGGGCACATCCGGGGCCAGACCAACACGATGCCGCTGCACATCGAGATCGTCTACAACGAATACCAGTTCGCCGCCGCCTTCGCGGTCGCCTCGCTGCTGGCCAGCCTGGCACTGGTCACACTGATCCTCAAGTACGCGGTCGAGCAGCGCGTCAAGGCGCAGAAGCGCGTGATCACTGAAATTCACTAGCGCCTGCTTCAGATCTTTCGTCATGGTCCCGAACCCGCAGACCTCATCCCGCCGCAGCCGAACGATGGAAACTTCGACATGAGCATTGAAATTCGCAACCTCAACAAGCGCTTCGGCAAGACGGTCGTCTGCAACAACCTCAACCTCGACATCCCGTCCGGCGAACTCGTCGCATTGCTCGGGCCATCGGGCTCGGGCAAGACCTCGCTGCTGCGCATCATTGCGGGGCTCGAAGTGCCAGACTCCGGCAGCGTGCTGTTTCACGGCGAGGACACGACCCACACCGACGTGCGCGACCGCAATGTGGGCTTCGTGTTTCAGCACTACGCGCTTTTCGGTCACATGACGATCTTCGAGAACGTCGCTTTCGGGCTGCGGGTGCGGCCCAAGGCCACGCGGCCGAACGAGGCTGCGATCCAGAAGAAGGTCTCCGAGTTGCTGGAGCTGGTGCAACTGGACTGGTTGGCCGATCGCTATCCGCATCAACTTTCCGGTGGACAGAGGCAACGCATCGCACTGGCACGCGCGCTGGCGGTCGAACCCAAGGTGCTGTTGCTCGATGAGCCATTCGGCGCACTCGACGCGAAGGTGCGCAAGGAATTGCGACGCTGGTTGCGCCGCCTGCACGACGAGGTTCACGTCACCAGCGTGTTCGTCACCCACGACCAGGAAGAGGCGATGGAGGTGGCCGATCGCATCGTCGTGATGAACCTGGGCGGAATCGAGCAGGTCGGCACGCCCGACCAGGTCTATGACCAGCCCGCCACGCCATTCGTTTTGCAGTTCCTGGGCGATGTGAACCTGTTCCACGGGCGACTCGACCATGCGCAGGGCGCGGTGTTCAATGGCCGCGACGTGAGTTATGTGCGCCCGCACGAACTGGAGGTCATCGCCACACCGCAGGAGGGCGCAGTGGCAGTGACGTTGTCACAGGCCCTGACCGTCGGGCCGAACACCCGGCTGGAGTTCAAGCGGCTCGACGACAGCACTTACATCGATGTCGAGCTGCCACGGGCGGAGTTCCGCAAGCTGCGCGAACGGATGCAGCTCGAAACGGGTTCGACGGTGCACCTGCTGCCACGCAGGGTGACTCGCTTCGCCGAGGAACAACCCGACCCCGCCGCCATGATCTGAGGGCGGCCGGTTGGTGCCCGTCGGCTTGATGTCGATCAAGCCTCGCCGCAGTCGCGGCGATCAGCATGCAGCTTTGGGAGAAAGTCGCCATGCTGGTTCACCGCATCTTGATCATTCAAGGGCATCCTGACCCGGTCGGAAGTCACTTGTGCCACGCGCTGGCCGATGCCTATCGCGAGGGTGCGCAGGCCGCGGGCCATGACGTGCGGTTGATCGATGTTGCTCACCTCGATTTCCCGCTGCTGCGCAGCGAGGCCGAGTGGAACGACGGCGCGGTGCCGCCCGCGTTGCGTGAGTCTCAGGAGGCCATCGCGTGGGCGCAGCACCTCGTGTTTGTTTTCCCACTCTGGATGGGCGACATGCCGGCGCTGCTGAAGGCCTACTTCGAACAGGTGGCGCGACCCGGCTTCGCCTTCGACAAGTCGACGGGCGGGCCGCTCGGTCAGAAGGCGCTGGGTGGGCGTTCGGCTCGCATCGTGGTGACGATGGGCATGCCGGCTCTGGTCTACCGTTATGTGTTCCGCGCGCACAGCGTGAAGGCCCTCGAGCGCAACATCCTTGGCTTTGTGGGTATCGCGCCGATTCGCGAGACGCTGGTGGGGCAGGTCGATACCCTGGGTGCCGCCGGGGTGGCGCGCTGGCAGCGCGCCTTGCGCAGACTCGGCGCGGACGCGAGCTGAGTCGCCGCTGATCGCAACCGGGTGTGCCAGGTCACTCCCGGGGGCAGGGTTGCACTGGCCTCTGACCTTGATCGCGATCAAGCGCCGGCAGCGTCCTTGTCTCTAGGCTCGGGTATTTGCCCAACGTCCCATGACGACAACACTTTCCCCGGAGCTCACGATGGTGGATCCGCAGGCGCCGATGCCGCACCGAAGGCTGTTGCGCGCCTGGCTGGTGCCGATCTCGACATCCAGCACGGCCCGTGCGCTGTGGCTGGTGCTGGTCGATGTGGCCTTGTTCGGGGTGTGTCTGGCGATCACGATCCGTGCGCGGCAGCCCGTTGTCCAGCTTGCGGCGGGGCTCGCTACGGGCTTCGTCATCGGGCGCCTGTTCGTGCTCGGCCACGACGCCTGTCACCAGAGTCTGACGCGCCACCGGCGCCTCAACCGCTGGCTAGGACGGCTGGTGTTTCTGCCATCGCTGACCCCCTACAGCCTGTGGGAGGTGGGCCACAACATCGTGCACCACGGCTATACCAACCTGAAAGGCTTCGATTTCGTCTGGGAGCCTCGCACGTTGCAGGAGTACGAAGCGCTGCCCCTGTGGCGGCGCAAGCTGGAGCAGGTCTATCGCAGTGGGTGGGCGCCGTGGCTGTACTACCTGATCGAGATCTGGTGGCGCCGCATGTACTTTCCCAGCAAACGGATCCTGCCGACGCGCCGCCCGGCGTTTCTCTGGGACTGTCTGGGCGTTTCAGCAGGCGCGCTTGTCTGGATCGGTGGATTGGTCGCCGCGGCCATGGCAACTGACCAGTCGCCTTGGTGGCTGGTCGTGGTCGGTTTCGTCGTGCCATTTGTCTTCTGGAACGGGATGATCGGCTTCGTGGTGTACCTGCACCACACGCACACTCAGGTAGCCTGGTACGCCGACAAGACCCGGTGGGCCGCGACGTCGCCGTTCGTGTCGACGACCACACACCTCACTTTCCGTTCGCCGATGGGCACCGCGCTGCATCACATCATGGAACACACCGCGCACCACGTGGACATGGGTGTGCCGCTGTATCGACTGAAGCGCGCGCAGAAGCTGCTGGAGAGCAGACTGCCAGGCCGCATCGTCATTCAGCCGTTTTCGTGGCGTTGGTACGCCGACACGGCACGCCGATGCAAGCTCTACGACTACGAGGCCCGTTGCTGGACCGACCACGCCGGTCGGCGGACCAGCGATCCAGTGCCGACTTGAAACCCTCGCCGCGCCTCAATCCTCGTCGATGTCACCGGCCAGAGCCCGCTCCACCACGGCGCGCGACAGCGTCGGTGCAAACGCCTCGATGAAGGCGTAGACGTAGCCTCGCAGCCAGGTGCCACGACGGATCGCCAGGCGCGTGAGGTTCACTTTGAACAGGTGCCGCACATCGAGTGCGCGCAGCGTGCGGTCGCGCTCGGTATCGAAGGCGATCGATGCAACGATGCCCACACCCATGCCCAGCTCGACATAGGTCTTGATGACGTCGGCGTCCATCGCGCTGAGCACGATGTTGGGTGTGAGCCCAGCCTTCGTGAACGCGTCGTCGATGTGCGCCCGACCGGTGTAGCCGGCTTCGTAGGTGATGATGGGAAAGCGCGCCAGTTGCTCGAGCGAGATCGGCCCTTCGACGCTCAGCAATTCGTGGCCAGGCGGCACCACCACACTGTGGGTCCAGCGGTAGCAGGGCAGGGCGACCAGGGCGTCGTAATGCGCCAGCGCCTCGGTGGCCACGCCGATGTCCGCTTCGCCAGACAGCAGCATTTCAGCCACCTGCTTGGGCGAACCCTGGTGCAGCACCAGGGTCACATCCGGGTAGACCTCGCGGAAGTCGCGAACCACCGTCGGCAGTACGTAGCGGGCCTGCGAGTGCGTGGCGGCAATCGACAGCCGGCCCGTGCTCTGCGCGTTGAAATCGTCGCCCACGCGTCGCAGGTTATCGGCCTCCAGCAGAAGGCGTTCCACGATGGGAAGCACGGCCTCGCCAGGTGGCGTCAGACGGGTCAGACGCTTGCCGGCGCGCACGAAGATGTCGATGCCGAGTTCGTCTTCCAGTTCGCGGATCTGTCGGCTGATGCCGGGCTGCGAGGTATGCAGCACGCCGGCCACATCGGTGAGGTTGAATCCGCAGCGGATGGCTTCGCGGACGGCTCGCAATTGCTGGAAATTCATGAGTCGTCGCCGTGCGGGCGGAAGGTGATGCCGGCGTTCGCCGAGCAGCGGATTGTTGGCCGGCGCGCTGCGGTGCACAACGACTCAGTACTTCTAAGCTAGTTTGCGGTTGGCATAAGACGCTGCTGCTTGATCCGGCGCATGCTCAGGTTGAAGGCCGCTACGGGACAGCGTCCAGATGTCGATGAATCAGTGACACCTCCCGCGCCATCCCGGCACTGGCCGCCGCAGCGACCGGCAGCGACGACTGGACTTCGTTCTAGACGCTGACCGAGAACAGCGAGCCGATCAGGCTGGTTGCTCCCATCGCCAGCGCGCCCCACAGCGCGACACGGCAGGCGCTGCGCCAGATGCCGGCGCCGCCGGCCTGAGCCGACAAGCCACCCAGGAAAGCCAGGCTGAAGATCGCTGTCAGCCAGATCGCGGCCACTAAATGCGCAGGATCCGCCAGTAGACATACCGCCAGCGGCAGCAGGGCGCCCGCTGCGAAGCTCGCCGCTGACGATGCCGCAGCCTGGAGCGGTCGGGCAACCAGGATTTCCGAGATGCCGAGTTCGTCGCGTGCGTGCGCTGCCAGGGCGTCGTGTGCTGTCAGTTGCGATGCGACCTGGCACGCCAGGTCGGGTTCGACACCCCGGCCCACGTAGATGGCGCTGAGCTCATTCAGCTCGGCGCCCGCGTCGGCATTGAGCTCGGCCTGTTCGCGGGCCAGATCGGCGGTTTCGGTGTCGGCCTGTGCGTGAACAGATACATACTCGCCCGCCGCCATGGACATGGCCCCGGCCACCAACGCTGCCACACCCGCCACCAGGAGCCCGCTGCGATCAGTTCCCGCGGCGGCCACGCCCAGCAGCAGGCTGGCGGTGGAGACGATGCCGTCGTTCGCCCCCATCACCGCTGCGCGCAGCCAGCCGATGCGGTTGGTGCGGTGACGTTCCCAGTGGGCGCGACGCAACGGCATCGGCGTCAGCCTCCAGGCTTTCGGCGGTAATCGACATAGCGATACACCAATCCCTCGGACGTGGAGTGTCTCTCGCTTGAGACGACGTCGTAATCCTCGCGTGGCCAGTGCGGAAAGAACGCGTCGGCTTCAAAGTCGGCGTCGATCTCAGTCAGCAACAGTTCGTCCGCCTGTGGCAGCGCCAGCGCGTAGATCTCCGCACCGCCAATCACACAGACCCGCTCGACGTGCCCGGCCATGGACAGAGCAGCGGTGAGGCTCGGCGCAGCCTCGGCGCCCGGTGCCGACCAGTGCGTGTTGCGGGTGATGACGATGTTGCGGCGCCCAGGCAGGGGCCGGCCGATCGAGTCCCAGGTCTTGCGCCCCATCACGATCGGGTGACCCATCGTGAGGCGCTTGAATCGAGGCAGATCGCCGGGCAGATGCGCCAGCAACTGGTTGTCCTTGCCGATGGCGCCCCCGCGGGCGATGGCTGCGATCAGGATGAGAGTGGGCTGGTTCACACGGAATTGTCCTCCCAACCATCAGGAGTCAGGCTGCTGACCCGGGCTAAAGGGATTGGCTTCATGCCGGGCAAGCAGGTTGAGCTGATGGCTCGGGGCGCGTTTGGCAGCGACTCGCTGTTTGTGCGCGTGGGCCTGTCGACCTTCGCACTGCGGCGAGCCGAAGCCGCCTGCATGCTGGTTGAAGCGGCGGTGTGAGCGAAGCCGTCATCCATGTCCACCGGGGCGGGCCCCTGGTGGCGCTGGTGGGCAATCCGAACTGCGGCAAGACCGCGCTGTTCAATCTGCTGACCGGTAGCCGCCAGAAGGTGGCCAACTACGCGGGCGTCACCGTCGAGCGCAAGGAAGGCAAGCTCGTCACGCCTGCGGGAAAGACCTGGCAGGTGCTTGATCTCCCCGGCGCCGACAGCCTGCACTGCGTCGTCGCGCTGAACATGACGGACCTGGCGGCGCGCCAGGGGCTGAAGGTCGATCCTGATGCCTTGGCGGTGGAACTGGGTGTTCCCGTGGTGTCTACGCGTGGGCGTGAAGAGTGATGGTGCCTGTCGCCTGTGCGAATTTCTTGATGATCCGCACGCTTGGCGCCACGGGCCGAGGTACCCGACGGCGGACTCGGCGGCCGAGCGCATCGTCGCCACCCAGACAGATCACGAAGCCGTGCATGAGATCTTGAAGCGCCTCGGTTTGGCGGCTGTGGTGCCGCATACAGCGAGCGACCGAATCGATCGGGTGGTGTTGCACCCGGTGTTCGGGCCGATCTTGCTGGCCGCGCTGCTGTTCCTGGTCTTTCAGGCGGTGTTTTCCTGGGCCCAGGCGCCTATGGACGCGGTCAAGTCTGCGACCGACGCGATCGGCGCGGCGGCATCATCCTCTGGCTGACGATCGCGCTGTGGTTTCTCGCCAGCTTTCCGTCGCCGCTCGCAGGGACAACCGGCTCACCGATTGAATACAGCATCGCCGGTACGCTGGGCCGCGCGCTGGCCGTGGTGTTCGAGCCGATCGGGTTCAACTGGCCGATCGGCATCGCGCTGGTGCCAGTCCTGTCGACGCTGGCCGCGCTCAAGCGCGAGACGGGCGGTTGGTCCATGCCGCTGCTGATGGCGGGATACCTGTTTGCACTAGCCTATGCCGCCTCGTTCATCACTTACCGGATAGCGCTCTCCTGTGGCGGTGGCTGAATCCAGGGCGTGTTCCTGGGCTGAGTCCACTGCGCTGCTTCAGCGCTGCAGCTTCACCACCTTGTCCGGTCTCTGAAGCGTCTGCTTCGATTGCAGCTTTGCTCCGGCCACCTGCACCTCAATCTTCTTGAGGCGCTTGAAGGCAGCGAAAAGACCGATCTCGACTGAGGTCAGCTTGTCTGGGTGTGCGCAGCTGAATTCATAGCTGGCGTCGAGGTCGGCATGCTCGCTTTCCTTGTTGCCGTCCCGGCCTTTGGTCGGCGGTGTTGATTGCAGCGCAGCAGATTCGATGGTCACCTTCGTCGGCACGCATTGCGCAGCGGCATCCGGCTTGAACAGTGTCGCTGCATCTGCCATCCGCTCCAGCAAGGCGTCTGCGGCTTGCCGCTCGGCGGCGGTGCGGGGCCGACGTTCGAAGCCGAGCAAGCTGTCGAGGGGGGACGCCAGTTGCAAGGTCAGCAACTTCTCGTCGATGGCGATGTCCAGATGCATCAAGCCGTGCACATGAGCGGCTTCGGTGGCCTGTGCCGACGTTGAAGGATGCAGCACGGCGAAGCCAGCCACCAAGCTGTAGACCAGTTTCATACGTATTTTCATGTCGACCTTCGTGGGTTTGTCGTGGTCGACTGACCCGGCGCATCCTGGAAGGTTCAGAACCTGCTCAGGGGAATGCCGCCGCTTCCTTGCCCTGGGCCATGTGCAACTGCATCAGGTACTTCGCTTGCACAGGATCGCGAGCCTTGAGTGCAGCCATGAGGTCGCGATGCTCCTTCAGTGAAGCGGCCAGGCGGCCTTCTTTCAGCAAGGAATGGTGGCGATTGAGTTTCATCACTTGCCGCATGTCAGCCACCATCTGGTTGCGCCAGCGGTTATCTGCGATCTCGAGCAGGCGCATGTGGAAGCGTTCATTGGCGGCGAAGAACGCATCGGCATCGGTCACGGCATCTTCCAGTCGGGCATGAAGCGCGGCCAGTTCCGCCAGTTGGGCGTCGCTAGCCACTTCGGCCACCACGCCGACAGCGTCGCATTCGAGCAGTGAGAGCAGGTGGAAGACCTCGGCCAGGTCCCGCTGCGAGACTTCGGTCACGTAGGCGCCCCGACGCAGCTTCATCGTGACCAGGCCTTCGGCCGCCAACACCTTCAAGGCCTCGCGCAACGGGGTGCGGCTGGTGCCGTACTCCGCTGCCAGTGCCTGCTCGTCGATCCAACTGCCTGGCGCGAGCGTGTGCGACATGATCTTGGAGCGCAGCCTTTCGGCCACCTGCTCGTAGAGAGCGGTGGATGGAAGCCGAAGGCGTTCGCCGGGACCGCTGGCTGCCACCGTGCCACGTGCAGAGACTGATGTGCCTGGCGGTTTGGGGGCGTCGATCGTGTTCATGAGAATGGCTGCGCTGCCTGCAAGAGCTTTGTCTATAATTCAATTTTGAATTATGCATGACGAGCAAGGAAAACGATAAAGTCCGCGTCCCCTCTCGCAGCGCCCTGACACCCTGAACGGAATCCACATGTCTGACCCGATGCACCTGAACTCCGAATCGCTGAGTGCCTGGCAGAAGGCTGCCGCCAAGTCGGCGCCAGGCGGTCAGGTCGAGTCGCTGAACTGGCAAACGCCGGAAGGGCTGGTGGTCAAGCCGCTGTACACCGCTGCTGATCTGAAGGACTTGCCCCACACCGACACGCTGCCGGGATTCCCGCCGTACCTGCGCGGCCCGCAGGCGACGATGTACACGGTGCGGCCGTGGACCATCCGTCAGTACGCCGGTTTCTCGACCGCCGAGGCGTCGAACGCCTTTTACAAGAAGGCGCTGGCTGCCGGCGGCCAGGGCGTCAGCGTGGCCTTCGACCTGGCCACTCACCGTGGCTACGACAGTGACCACCCGCGCGTGACGGGTGATGTGGGCAAGGCGGGGGTGGCGATCGACAGCGTCGAGGACATGAAGATCCTGTTCAACGAGATCCCCCTCGACAAGGTCAGCGTGTCCATGACGATGAACGGCGCGGTGCTGCCGGTGCTGGCGGCGTACGTGGTGGCAGCCGAGGAGCAGGGCGTGTCGCAGGAGTTGCTGGCGGGGACCATCCAGAACGACATCCTCAAGGAGTTCATGGTCCGCAACACCTACATCTACCCGCCCGAGCCGAGCATGCGCATCGTCGGAGACATCATCGAGTACACGGCGAAGAAGATGCCGAAGTTCAACTCGATCAGCATCTCCGGGTATCACATGCAGGAAGCTGGGGCCAACCAGGCGCTGGAGCTCGCCTTCACGCTGGCCGACGGCAAGGAGTATGTGAAGACCGCGCTGGCCAAGGGGCTTGATGTCGATGAGTTCGCGGGCCGCCTGAGCTTCTTCTGGGCGATCGGGATGAACTTCTATCTAGAGATCGCGAAGATGCGGGCGGCGCGTCTGCTGTGGTGGAAGATCATGTCGGCGTTCAACCCGAAGAACCCGAAGAGCCTGATGCTGCGTACCCATTGCCAGACCTCGGGCTGGAGCCTGGCCGAACAGGACCCGTACAACAACGTCGTGCGCACCACGATCGAGGCCATGGCTGCGGTATTCGGCGGCACGCAGAGCCTGCACACGAATGGCCTGGATGAGGCCATCGCATTGCCGACTGAATTCAGCGCGCGCATCGCCCGCAACACGCAGCTGATCATCCAGGAAGAGACCCACATCACCAGCGTCGTCGACCCCTGGGCCGGCAGCTACATGATGGAAAGGCTGACGCAGGACATGGCCGACGCCGCCTGGAAGATCATCGAGGAGGTCGATGCGATGGGCGGCATGGTCAAGGCCGTCGACAGCGGCTGGGCCAAGCTGAAGATCGAGGCCAGTGCCACCGAGAAACAGGCGCGCATCGATTCGCGCCGCGACGTGATCGTCGGCGTCAACAAGTACAAGCTCGAAACCGAAGACGCGATCGATACGCTGAACATCGACAACGTGGCTGTGCGCGAAAACCAGGTCGCACGCCTGAAGGCCATTCGTGCCGAGCGAGACAGTGCAGCGGTGAAGGCCGCGCTTGACGCGCTGACCGCCTGCGCCGAAGCCGGTGACCGTGGCGAGGCCGCACCGGGCAACCTGTTGGATTTGTCGATCCGCGCGATGCGCGTGCGTGCTACCGTCGGCGAAGTCAGCGATGCGTTGGAAAAGGCCTGGGGCCGCCACCGCGCCGACACGCAGAAAGTCACTGGCGTCTACGCTGCGGCCTATGACAGCGCCGAGGGCTGGGCACAGTTGCAAAAGGAAATCGCCGAGTTCGCCCGAGACGAGGGCCGTCGCCCGCGCGTGATGATCGCCAAGCTCGGCCAGGACGGTCACGACCGCGGCGCCAAGGTCGTGGCCACTGCCTACGCCGACCTCGGCTTCGACGTCGACATGGGGCCGCTGTTCCAGACGGCAGAGGAATGCGCGCGTCAGGCCATCGAGAACGATGTGCATGCGGTGGGCGTCAGTACGCTGGCTGCCGGCCACAAGACGCTGGTGCCCGAGATCATTGCCGAGCTGAAGAAGCAGGGTGCCGACGACATCATCGTGTTCGTCGGCGGCGTCATCCCGCGAGCCGATTACGACTTCCTCTACGAGGCTGGCGTCAAGGGCATCTACGGCCCGGGCACGCCGATCCCGGCGAGTGCCAAGGATGTGCTGGAACAGATCCGTATCAGCTTGGCCGGCGGCTCCAAAGCCAGCCCCACGCTGCGCGGCTGACAGCGCCTGCTTGCAACCACCCGAGTCACGCCGCGCACGACACCGTGAGCTTGAACCCTGACGACGAGGCCTTGCTGGGCGGCGTGTGCCGCAGCGAGCGGCGCAGCATCGCGAAGACGATCACGCTGCTCGAGTCGACGCGTGCCGACCACCGTGCCCGCGCAGACGCCTTGCTCAACGCGCTGTTGCCGCGCACCGGGCAGGCGATGCGCCTGGGCATCTCCGGTGTGCCTGGCGTTGGCAAGTCGACCTTCATCGAGGCGCTGGGGCTGGCGTTGATCGAACGTGGTCACCGCGTGGCGGTGTTGGCGGTCGATCCGTCATCAAGCATCAATGGTGGCTCGATCCTCGGCGACAAGACGCGGATGGAGCGTCTGTCGGTTCATCCGCAGGCCTACATCCGCCCAAGTCCGGCCTCCGGCACGTTGGGTGGTGTGGCCGAGAAGACGCGTGAGGCGATGCTCGTGTGCGAGGCCGCTGGCTATGACGTGGTGATGGTCGAAACCGTCGGTGTCGGTCAGAGCGAGGTGGCTGTGGCGGGCATGACCGACATGTTCATCCTGCTGCAGTTGCCGAACGCCGGCGACGACCTCCAGGCAATCAAGAAGGGCGTGATGGAACTGGCCGACCTCGTTGTCATCAACAAGGCCGACATCGACCCCCTCGCTGCGGCCCGCGCTGAATCACAGATCGCCGGCGTGCTTCGTGTCTATAGCCCGCCGGGCTCGCCGCACGATCCGCACCATCCTGAAGCGGCAGCGCACTGGTCGCCCGCCGTGATGCAACTCAGCGCCTTGCGCGGGCAAGGCATCGACACCTTCATCGCGCAGGTCGATCGCTTCCATGCGCTGCGCCGCGCGAGTGGCGAGTTTGCTATTCGGCGTCAGCAGCAGTCCATGGCCTGGATGTGGGAACTCATCCAGGCACGCCTGCAAGCTGATTTTCGACAGCATCCCGCGGTGCGCGAACGGTTGCCGAGCTTGCTTGCCGATGTGCGCGAATCAAGGGTGGCGCCCTCGGCCGCCGCGCGAGCACTGCTGGCTGAGTTTGCAAAATCTGTCCCTTTAGCCCCCATTCACTGATCCCCTGACGCAGGCCCAGCCTGCAACGCACACGGAGCCTTCCCCATGCAAGACATCATTGAACAGCTCGACGCGAAACGCGCCCTGGCGCGGCTTGGCGGCGGTGAGAAACGAATCGAGGCGCAGCACAAGAAGGGCAAGCTGACCGCCCGAGAGCGCATCGAGTTGCTGCTCGACGCCGGCACCTTCGAAGAATGGGACATGTTCGTCGAGCACCGCTGTGCCGACTTTGGCATGCCCGACAACAAGATCCCCGGCGACGGCGTGATCACCGGCTACGGCATGATCAACGGACGCTTGGTCTTCGTGTTCAGCCAGGACTTCACCGTCTTTGGCGGCGCCCTGAGCGAAGCGCATGCGGAGAAGATCTGCAAGGTGATGGACCATGCGATGAAGGTCGGTGCGCCGGTGATCGGCCTGAACGATTCGGGTGGCGCGCGCATCCAGGAAGGCGTGGCCTCGCTGGGCGGCTATGCCGAGGTGTTCCAGCGCAATGTGATGGCTTCGGGCGTCGTGCCGCAGATCAGCATGATCATGGGCCCGTGCGCGGGTGGCGCGGTGTATTCGCCGGCGATGACCGACTTCATCTTCATGGTGAAGGACAGCAGCTACATGTTCGTCACCGGACCCGAGGTCGTGAAGACGGTGACGCACGAGGAAGTCAGCGCTGAGGACCTGGGCGGTGCGACGACACACACCACCAAGAGTGGCGTAGCTGACCTGTCGTTCGACAACGATGTGGAGGCGCTCCTGATGTTGCGCCGCTTCTTCAACTACATCCCCACCAACAACCGCGAAAAAGCGCCGGCGCGGCCGAGCAACGACCCGGCGGATCGCCTGGACTGGTCGCTCAACACGCTGGTGCCAGAGAACGCCAACAAGCCCTACGACATGAAGGAGCTGATCACGAAGACCGCCGACGACGGCGAGTTCTTCGAGTTGCAGCCCGACTACGCGAAAAACATCATCATCGGTTTCGTTCGCATGGAAGGGCAGACCGTGGGCGTGGTGGCCAACCAGCCCCTGGTGCTGGCCGGTTGCCTGGACATCAAGAGCAGCATCAAGGCCGCGCGCTTCGTGCGGTTTTGCGATGCGTTCAACATCCCGGTGCTGACATTTGTCGACGTGCCCGGATTCATGCCAGGAACCAGCCAGGAGTACGGCGGCATCATCAAGCACGGCGCGAAGCTGCTGTACGCCTACGCCGAGTGCACCGTGCCAAAGATCACCGTGATCACCCGCAAGGCCTACGGCGGTGCCTATGACGTTATGAGCTCCAAGCACCTGCGCGGGGACGTCAATTTCGCTTGGCCGAACGCCGAGATCGCGGTGATGGGCGCGAAGGGCGCGGTCGAGATCATCTTCCGTGAAGACAAGGGCGACCCCGAGAAGCTGGCCGCGAAAGAGGCTGAATACAAGGCCCGCTTCGCCAACCCCTTCGTTGCTGGCGCACGCGGCTTCATCGACGACGTCATCCAGCCACATGAGACGCGCAAGCGCATCTGTCGGTCTTTGGTGATGCTGCGCGACAAGAAGCTCGAGAACCCGTGGCGCAAGCACGGGAATATTCCGCTGTGATTTGGGCCCCCCAGTCGCTTCGCTCCTGCCCCCAAGGGGCGCCCGCCACCGGCCCGGCCAAGCCGGATCCGCGGCGGTTGCTTGATGGTGGCCTGGCTACGCCGGCCTGAACGTAAAACAACGAGACGCTGATCATGTTCACGAAAATTCTGATTGCGAACCGTGGAGAGATTGCCTGCCGGGTGATCAAGACCGCGAAGAAGATGGGCATCCGGACGGTTGCCGTTTATTCCGATGCCGACAAGGACGCACGCCATGTGGCGCTGGCCGACGAGGCGGTGCACATCGGACCCGCGCCGTCGCGAGAGTCTTACCTCGTGATGGACAAGATCATCGCCGCCTGCAAGCAGACCGGCGCACAGGCGGTGCATCCGGGCTATGGATTCCTGAGCGAGAACGCCGAGTTCGCGCGCCGCGTCGAAGAAGAAGGTGTTGTCTTCATCGGCCCGAAGCATGCGTCGATCGCCGCGATGGGCGACAAGATCGCGTCCAAGCAACTGGCTATCGCGGCCCGTGTCAACACCATCCCGGGCTACAACGCCGCGATCGACACCGCTGAGCACGCGGTCGAGATCGCCCAGGCCATCGGCTACCCCGTGATGATCAAGGCATCCGCGGGCGGCGGCGGCAAGGGCTTGCGGGTGGCCTACGACGACAAGCAGGCCTTCGAAGGCTTCACCTCCTGCCGCAACGAGGCGCGCAACAGCTTCGGCGATGACCGCGTGTTCATCGAGAAATTTGTCGAAGAGCCCCGCCACATCGAGATCCAGGTGCTGGGCGATGCAAACGGCAACATGGTCTACCTGTGGGAGCGCGAATGCTCGATCCAGCGCCGCCACCAGAAGGTGATCGAGGAAGCGCCGTCGCCCTTCATCAGCGAGGCCACCCGCAAGGCGATGGGCGAGCAAGCCGTCTCGCTGGCGCGTGCCGTGAAGTACCAGAGCGCTGGCACGGTGGAGTTCGTCGTCGGCAAGGACCAGAGCTTCTACTTCCTCGAGATGAACACACGGCTACAGGTCGAGCACCCGGTGACCGAGGGCATCACCGGGCTCGATCTGGTGGAGATGATGATTCGCGTTGCCGCTGGCGAGCGGCTCTACCTCACCCAGGAAGACATCAGGCGCGACGGTTGGGCGATGGAATGCCGCATCAATGCGGAGGACCCGTTCCGCGGCTTCCTTCCATCGACAGGCCGGCTGGTGAAGTTTGCCCCGCCGGCCGAGACCTGGACCGCGAGCGGCGAGGTGCCTGAAGAGGGTGGTGTGCGCGTCGATACCGGTGTGATCGATGGCGGCGAGATTCCGATGTACTACGACTCGATGATCGCCAAGCTGGTGGTCAAGGGCCGCGACCGGGCGGATGCGATCGCGAAGATGCGCGAGGCGCTGAATGCCTTCGCAATCCGCGGGATCAGTTCGAACATTCCGTTCCAGGCGGCGCTGCTGGCGCATCCGAAGTTCGTCGCTGGCGACTTCAACACCGGCTTCATCGCCGAGCAGTACCCGAACGGCTTCTCCGCTGCAGCGCTGCCGCAGACCGACCCGATGCTGTTGCGCGCCTTGGCGGCGGTCGCCCACCGCATTCACCTCGATCGCTCGGCGCGCATCACCGGGCAGTTGCCAGGCCATGAATTCAGCATCAAGCCGGACTCGGTTGTCATCACGGGCGACGGACAAGGGCAATTCGAACGCGTCCCGGTCAGCGTGGTGCCCGACAACGGCGGCTTCCATGTGGCACTCGGCGGTGCTCGACATCACATCGAGTTCGACACACCGTTGCGCGAAGTGGTGATCCATGGCCGCATCGATGGCGCGCCGTTCTGCGCCCAGATCGAGCGCATCGGCCTGGCCTACCGAGTCATCCACAACGGCGCTCAGGTCGATGCCAAGGTGGTGTCGCCGCTTGCCGCTGAAATGCATGCCCTGATGCCGTTCAAGGCGCCGCCCGACCTGTCGCGTTTCCTGCTCTCGCCGATGCCGGGGCTGCTGGTCGATGTGACCGTCAAGCCGGGTCAGAAGGTGCTGGCTGGTGAGAAGCTGGCAGTGATCGAGGCGATGAAGATGGAGAACATCCTGCTGGCGACACAGGATGCTGTGGTGGCCGAGGTGAAGGCGGCCAAGGGCGAGAGCCTCGCGGTCGATCAGATCATCATCCGGTTTGAATAGGGCCCCCCAGTCGCTGCGCTCCTGCCCCCGAGGGGCGCCGCCTGGCGGCCCGGCCAAGCCGGTTCCGCGGGCGTGGCTTGATGTAGCGCATCGCTTCGCTTGCGCTTAGAGGAAACACATTCATGACTCGTCCATTCAAAGTGCTTGGTATTCAGCAGGTGGCCATTGGCGGGCCGAGCAAGGACCGGCTGCGCACGCTGTGGGTCGACAAGCTCGGTCTCGAAGTCACAGGCAATTTCGTCAGCGAGCGAGAGAACGTCGATGAGGACATCTGCGCGATGGGCACGGGCGCGAACCGGGTCGAAGTCGATCTGATGCAGCCGATCGATCCCGACAAGAAGCCGGCGGTTCACACCACGCCGCTGAACCACATCGGCCTCTGGATCGATGACCTGCCGACCGCCGTGAGCTGGCTCAGCGCGAACGGCGTTCGATTCGCCCCGGGCGGCATCCGCCAGGGCGCGGCTGGGCATGACATCACCTTCATCCACCCGAAGCACAACGATGAATTCCCGGTGGCAGGCGAGGGCGTGCTGATCGAACTGGTTCAGGCACCGCCGGAGATCATTGCGGCCTTGGGAGGCGCTGCGCCGCACGGCCACTGACGCCAGCGGCGGCCCGCTATCCTTGCCGCCATGTACGCGGATCACTTTGGCCTGAAGCAGGCCCCGTTCTCGATCGCCCCCGATCCGCGCTATCTGTTCATGAGCGAGCGCCATCGCGAGGCGCTGGCGCACCTGTTGTACGGGTTGGGCGGCGGCGGTGGTTTCGTGTTGCTCACCGGCGAGATCGGCGCCGGCAAGACCACGGTTTGCCGCTGCTTCCTCGAGCAGATCCCCAAGCGCTGCAACGTCGCCTACATCTTCAACCCCAAACTCACCGTGATCGAGCTGATGCGCTCGGTGTGCGATGAGTTTCACATTCCGTACCCTCAGCGCGAGCCGGGAACCGCGACAGTCACCGACTACCTCGATCCGCTGAACGCGTTTCTGCTCAGCATGCATGCGGTCGGACAGAACACTGTCCTGATCATCGACGAGGCCCAGAACCTGTCGGCCGATGTACTCGAGCAGTTGCGGCTGATGACCAACCTCGAAACCAACGAACGCAAGCTGCTGCAGATCGTGCTGATCGGCCAGCCAGAGTTGCGCGAGATGCTGGCGCGCCCTGGCTTGCAGCAGCTTGCGCAGCGCGTCATCGCGCGTTTTCACCTGGACGCACTGAGCGAAGCCGAGACCGCGCAGTACATCCGGCATCGGCTGGCCGTCGCCGGGCTGACCGGGCCCATTCCGTTTGCAGCGGACACCTTGCGGCGCATCCACCGAGTTTGCGGCGGCGTGCCGCGCCGCATCAACCTCCTGTGCGATCGGGCCCTGCTTGGGGCCTACGCCAGTCACAAGGAGGTTGTCGATCGGCAGGTGGTCGACAAGGCTGCCAGTGAAGTGTTTGACGATGCAACTGGATCGAGCGCATCACCCGCTTCGACGCGGCGCGGCGCTCTGTGGGTGGCGCTGTTCACTGGCCTCGTGCTGGGGGTTGCGGGGTGGTGGGTCGTTCGATCGTTGGAGCGGCCCGCGGTGGCAGCCAGCGTCAATGCCGCCACCGTTTCAGCGTCGGCTGCGTCAGCAGCTTCACTGGCGATGTCGGCCGCGTCCGCAGTTGAGGCGCCCGCCAGCACCCCCGTCGCTGCCACGTCATCCCTTCCGTTTGATGCCAGGACGGACTTCGCGCGCTTGCCGAGCCAGAAGGACGAGGCCTGGACGGCGCTGGGGGACTACTGGAAAGCGCAACTCGGCAGCGGCGAGCGAGCCCCGTGCATCAGCGCGCAGGACCAGCAGCTGCCTTGCGTACGGATGACCACCACGCTGGCGATCATCCGGCAGCTGGACCGCCCTGGCATTCTGACGCTGCGCGACGCGAACGGTCAGGTGGCATTCGCGGTGCTCACGGCGCTGGACATTGACAGCGCCACGGTCCTGGTCGGCGCGCAGCCGATGCGCATGCCTCTAGGCATGCTGGCCGTGATGTGGGAAGGAGAGTTCGCGACACTGTGGCGGGCGCCCGCCGGCTACCGAGCGCCCCTCAACGACGGGGGCACCGGGACAGTGGTTGATACGCTCGCGACGCAGCTCGCCGCCTGGTCGGGCGAGCCGGCGCCCACCGCAGGCCGTGCCTTCGATGCGGCATTGAAGGTCCGGGTCGCAGCTTTCCAGCGCGCGCAGGGCCTGAAGTCCGACGGCATCGCCGGCCCCACTACCTTCATGCAACTGAACCGGGTGTCAGGTGTGGCCGAGCCCCGCTTGTCGCTCGCCACCCCGGTGCGCTGAGACTCCCCATGTCGTACATCCTCGATGCGCTCAAGCGCGCGGAATCCGAACGCAGTCGGGGTGAGGTGCCGAATATCCACGCGCCATCGGTGCTGATCGGCAGCACCGAAGGCGAGGGGCATGGGCCGGGTCCGCTGACCTGGGTGGTGGCGGCCTCGCTGCTGATGGTGCTTGCCGCCGCGGTCTGGTGGTGGTCGGCCGATACACCCGTCGCCAGTGTGGAAGTTGCCATGGAGCGCCCACTGCAGCAACCTTCAGCGCCGCCACAAGCCGCCGCGCCTGCAGCGGTGGCGCCCAAGCCGCCAGAGCCCGTCGCATCCGTGATACCGCCGCCCCTGGTGTTCAAGCCGTTGCCAACAAAGGAAGCGACGAAGCTCCCGGCCAGGTCGGCGGTCGCGCAACCGGCATCGCCGCCAAGCACCGAAGAGCGGGTCTATGCCGTCAAGGAGTTGCCACCAGAGATCCGAACCGCACTACCCACCGTCACGGTGGGCGGCGCGAGCTACTCGGAAAACCCGGGCAGCCGGATGCTGATCATCAACGGCCAGATCTATCACGAAGGCGACAAGCTGACACCCGAACTGACGCTGCAGCAGATCCGGCTGCGAACGGCGGTATTGAGTTTCCGCGGGTACCTCTACGCCATCAGCTACTGAAGGCTTGTGGCTTCAGCGAAACACGCTGACCGCCTCGACCAGTCGTTCAGCCTGCTGCTTCAAGCTGTCCGATGCCGCGGCGCTTTCTTCCACCAATGCAGCATTCTGTTGCGTGATCGAGTCGAGGCTGCCGATGGCCTGCCCGATCTGCGCGATACCGTCTTGCTGTTCGTGGGTCGCGGAACTGATCTCTGCAATCAGGCCGGACACCCGTTTCACCTGAGCGACGATGTCGTTCATGGTGTGACCGGCATCGTCGACGAGTCTGGTGCCGGCCTCGACCTTGTCGACGCTGGCGCCGATCAGCACCTTGATCTCTCGGGCCGCATCGGCGCTGCGCTGTGCCAGGTTGCGAACTTCGCCAGCCACCACCGCGAAGCCGCGCCCTTGTTCGCCGGCACGAGCCGCTTCGACCGCTGCGTTCAGTGCGAGGATGTTGGTCTGGAAGGCGATGCCGTCGATCACGCTGATGATGTCGGCAATGCGCTTGGAGCTCTCGTTGATCTCGGTCATGGTACCGACCACCTGGGACACGGCGATGCCGCCCTTGGCTGCGGCCTCACTTGCCGAACCCGAGAGTTTGTTGGCCTGATCGGCGGTCTCTGCATTGCCCTTCACCGTGGCGGTCATCTGTTCCATCGACGAGGCTGTCTGCTGCACGCTGGCAGCTGCCTGCTCGGTACGCGAGCTCAGATCATTGTTGCCCTGGGCGATCTCGGTGGTTGCCGTCTTCACATTCAGCACCTGTTCGCTGACATCGTCGATCAACCAGCGGAACATCAGGCCCAGCTGGCCGACGCTGCGCAGCGTCATACCGATCTCGTCGACGCGGTTGACATGCTCGGCGCTCTGGCTTTCGCCCGACGCGATCGACAGCGCCTGCTCGCGCAGACGCTCAAGCGGACGCGATATCTGTACCTCGAGCGCCCACGAGGCCATGGCGAGCGTGAACAGCGAACCTGCCGCAAAGCCGCCCAGCGGCGTACCGCTTATCCCTAGCGCGGCCACGCCAGCCACCAGCAGCGCCCACGCCGTCAGCATCGCGGTACGGATACGCCAGCGGACGGACATGGTCTGCAAAATCGATGTCCAGCTGAGCAGACCACCGCGGACGATCAATCCCTTGTGAAAGCGTCGACCTGACGCCTTCCCCGCCTGAAAGTCTCGGTACAGCGCCTCGGCTGCAGCGATTTCCTCGCGCGAGGGCTTGGTTCGTACCGACATATAGCCCGCATGCTTGCCATGGCGGATCACGGGCATGGCGTTTGCACGTACCCAGTAGTGATCGCCGTTCTTGCGCCGGTTCTTCACCAGTGCCGTCCAGGGTTCGCCGTTCTTCAGCGTCGCCCACATGTCGGCGAACGCCTCCTGCGGCATGTCGGGGTGGCGAACGATGTTGTGCGGCTGGCCCTGAAGTTCTTCCCGCGTGAATCCGCTGGCCTGCAGAAATGCCGCGTTCGCGTACTGGACATGACTTTGGGGATCGGTCGTCGACATCAGGGTCGCGCCATCGGGGATCTCGTATTCGCGTTGAGTCACTGGCTGGTTGTTGCGCATGCGCCGCTCCTGTGTTCCTGGTGATGTGAACACCCGACCAGATTGGTCGGGAATGTCCCTGTCTCCTATCAGGTTATTCGGCGGAGTGCGCCCGAGGCTTGAGCCCTATTTGTCGGTACTTTCCCCTTGCGAGAACCGACACCTCAGACGGCCACGGGTGCCTTGATCGCGGGGTGGGGTTCGTAGCCCTGCACCTCGAAGTCGTCGAACTCGTATTCGAACAGCGATGCCGGCCGTCGCTTGATGTGCAGCGTGGGCGCAGGCCTGGGCTCGCGAGACAACTGCAATTCAACCTGCTCGGCGTGGTTGCTGTAAAGATGACAGTCGCCACCGGTCCAGACGAAATCGCCAACCTGCAGATCGCACTGCTGCGCAACCATGTGCGTCAGCAGCGCGTAGCTGGCAATGTTGAACGGCACGCCGAGGAAGATGTCTGCGCTTCGCTGGTAGAGCTGGCAGCTCAGCTTGCCAGGCTCACCGGCCACCGCCGACGGTGCAACATAGAACTGGAACAGCGCATGGCAGGGCATCAGCGCCATCTTGTCGAGTTCAGCCACGTTCCAGGCGCTGACGATGATGCGGCGCGAGTCGGGGTTGGCCTTCAGCGTCTTGATGACCTCGGAAATCTGGTCGATGTGTCCGCCGCCCGGTGTCGGCCAGCTGCGCCACTGCACGCCGTAGACCGGGCCCAGATCGCCATCGGCCTTCGCCCATTCGTCCCAGATCGTCACGCCGCGTTCCTGCAGCCAGCGCGCGTTGCCATCGCCTCGCAGGAACCACAGCAGTTCGAGGATCACCGACTTCAGATGCACTTTCTTCGTCGTGATCAGCGGAAATCCGGCCGCGAGGTCGAAGCGCATCTGGTGGCCGAAGATGCTCTTCGTGCCCGTGCCGGTGCGGTCGGCCTTGAACACGCCGTGGTCGCGCACATGGCGCATCAGGTCTTCGTATGGGATGGGCACCGTCGTCATGGGTGGAAGTGGTTGGTTTCTGGAGTGGACTCAGGCATCGAATTGCAGTTTGGCCAGACGCGCATACAGGCCACCAGCTGCGCTCAGCGTGGTGTGGGTGCCGCTCTCGACGATGCGGCCGCCGTCCATCACGATGATGCGGTCGGCACGCTGC
>CANHNO010000028.1 GCA_947462065.1 Burkholderiales bacterium
AGGGTGGTGTAGTCGTGGTGATCAGGCAGTGGCAGTGGGGTGATCTCGAGGCCTGCCGCACGCAGCATGCTGAAGAAGCGCTCGGGCTGTGACACGCCAGCGGCTGCCAACACGGGCGTTGGGCTGGCGGACAGGGTCGCCAGGCACGTCATCGTCGCGGCCCGACCTGCCCACCAGTCAGCCAGCGCGACCAGCCCCGCCAGTTGCCTGTGTGCCAGATGCCCTGGCCACGCGGTCGATGGCTGGGACGCGTTGTACAGAACCACCGTGTCCGGCGGCGCTTGCGGCGTCATGGGCTCGCGCAATGGGCCGGCAGGCAGCATCCAGCCGTTGCCCACCCCCCGGTCGTCGAACACCACCACCTGTGCGACACGTGGCAGCCGCGAATGCTGCAGGCCGTCATCGCTGACCAGCACGTCGATGTCGGGATGCGCCGCCAGTGCCATTCGCGCTGCTGCAACCCGATCGATACCCACGAATACCGGCACACCCAGGCGCAGGCGCAGCAACAGGGGTTCGTCGCCGGCATCTGCGGCCGTTGTCGTCGTCTGCACCGCCATCACCGCATCGGCGCCGCGGCGTCGGCCATGGCCGCGCGAAATGACGGCGGGGCGGTATCCGCAAGACTGCAAGCACCTGACCACCGCCATCACCGTGGGCGTCTTGCCCGCGCCGCCTGCAATCAGGTTGCCGACGACAACCACCGGAACCGGCAACAGCTGAGGCCGCAAAAGCCGCCAGCGGTACAGCGCTCGGCGCAGTGCCACCAGCGTTGCGAACACCATCGACAGCGGCCACAGCGCGAGGGCTGTGGCTCCTCGGCGCAGCCAGGCGCGTTGCAGCGCCGCCTCCATCACGCCCGACCAGGACAGCTCAACGGCCCGCCTCGGGCGTGCTGCGCTGCGCCGCGAAGGTGAGGCGCGGCAGCCCGGCGCGCCGCGCTGCGTCCATCACATTGACCACCGATTGGTAGGCGGCGGTCGCATCGGCGGACACGATGATTGGCGTATCACCCGGACCACCGGCGGCCTTGCCGAGCTCGATCGTCAGCAGCTCGACGCTGCGGCCGTCTACCGCGCGTCCATTGACGGCGTAACGCCCGTCGGCAGCGACGGCGACGATCACCTCGCGATTGTGGTCACGTGCCTTGTCGGCGTCGGCAGAGGGGAGGTTGACCTGCAGTTCGGTGAACTTGGAGTACGTCGTCGAAAGCATCAGGAAGATGAGCACCACCAGCAGCACGTCGATGAACGGGATCAGGTTGATCTCCGGTTCCTCTGGCCGCGCCTTGCGGAAGTTCATCGCCATCGCGGGTCAACTCGCTGTGCGCGGTACGGCGAAGCGCATCAGGTGTGGCGTCAGGCGGTCACAGGCTTGTTCAAGATCCAGCGTGTAGGAATCGACAAGGCCACGGAAATGGCGGTAGGCGATCAGCGACGGGATCGCCACAATGAGTCCGAACGCGGTGTTGTAGAGCGCCACGGAAATGCCGTGCGCCAGTGCTGCGGGATTCCCAACGCCAGTGGGTGCCTGCGAGCCGAAGATCTCGATCATCCCGATCACGGTGCCCAGCAGCCCCAGCAGCGGCGCCGCGGAGGCGATGGTGCCCAGTGGGCTCAGGTACCTTTCCATGCGGTGCACGGCGGCGCGTCCTGCTGATTCGAACACCTCGCGCAATGCCTCTTCGGAGATCCGCGGCTCGGCAATGACTGCACGCACGCCGCTGGCCAGCACCGTGCCCAGTACCGAACTGGCCGCCAGCTTGTTGACCACGTCAGCTGAAGGCAGGCTGGCGCGGGTGACCGAAACCACTTCCTCCAGCAGGCGCGGCGGCGTGACCTTCGACGACCGAAGGCTCACGAGCCTTTCGAAGATCAAGGCCAGCGCTGCCACCGAGCACAAAATCAAGGGCCAGATCGGCCATCCAGCGGCTTGTATGATCGAAATCACTTCGGTACTTTCCGCGCTGTGGCGTGAAACAACGGGGTCGTTCGCGGTGGATTATGGCCTCGCCGCAGAGGGTCCAAGCCAGTCTCGCCAAGCCTATTCCAACGAACCCTGCAGCATGCGCTGATGCCATCTCCGTTTGGCTACCCGACTGTTCCGTGTTATCTACATGATTCCCACTGATTTTGTGGATAACTTTGTGGATATCTGCCTGGGCAGATCCAGAAAACCTTGATCTCACAGCGCTTCACACAGATTGCTTCATCTTTGATCAGGCATAACCTCATGCAAATCAACAGCTTGCGGCTTTGTGAGGATCGTGTGACAGGCGCGATGGCCCGCCAAGCGCGGTGGGCTGAGGCTGTGGGCTTCTCGACCCGCACCTACATTGAGTTCGCGCGTGGTTGAGCCACAAGACGCTGGCGTTCCGCGGGTTGTCTGGGGCGTGGCGGCGCTGATTCACGCCATCAGCGATACCTTGGCAGCGCGATTCGCGGCCTGCACAGTGCGCGGCGAGTTGTCAGGCTATACACGTGCTGCGAGCGGGCATTGCTACTTCACCCTGAAGGACGCTGATGGCGATGCAGCGGCGGTTCGCTGCGCGATGTTCAAGCGGGCCGCTGGCCTGCTGCAGTTCCTGCCGGCCGACGGGCAGCAAGTGCAGTTGCGAGGTCGTATTGCGATCTATGAGCCGCGCGGCGAGTTGCAGTTCATCGTCGAGTCCATGCAGCGCAGCGGCGACGGGTCGCTGTATGAGCAGTTCCTGCGCCTCAAGCAAAAACTCGAGGGCGAAGGCCTGTTTGATGCCTCGCGCAAGCGGGCCTTGCTGTCATACCCGCGGCGGGTCGGCATCGTCACTTCACTCGGTGGCGCGGTGCTGCACGACGTGGCCACCTCGCTCGCGCGGCGCGCGCCGCAGGTCGAACTGATCGTCTATCCGAGTCTGGTGCAAGGCAGCGAGGCGCCGGCAGCGCTGGTGGCAGCCATCGAGATGGCTGGCCGAAGGCGCGAGGTCGACACACTTCTGCTTTGCCGTGGTGGCGGCTCGATCGAAGACCTGTGGGCCTTCAACGACGAACGTGTCGTGCGCGCCATCGCCGCGTGTCCGATTCCTGTCGTCAGCGGTGTCGGGCATGAAACCGACACCACGCTGTCTGACTTCGTCGCGGACCTGCGTGCGCCCACGCCGACGGCCGCTGCCGAGTTGTGCGCGCCGTCGCGCGCAGACAGCCTGTCTGTGCTGGACGCCGCTGCCGCAGCGATGCGCAGGCGTATGCGCCGTGCGCTCGACACCGAAGCACAGCGGCTCGACACGCTGGCGATGCGGTCCTTGCGCCCTGTCGATGCGGTGCTGCGCCAGACACAGGTGCTGAACCTCTGGGCGCTGCGACTCGCATCCGCCGCGCAGCGGCTGGTCGCGATCCGAGCGCAGGGTTTGCAGCTGTCTGGCGCTCGCTTTCAACGCGCTGGATTCACCTCGATTCAGACGGCGGTGCAGTCTCTTGATCGCCTAGATTCGCGGTTGCAAGGACTCGACCCGGCCGTGGTGCTGAAGCGCGGTTATGCATGGGTCAGTGACGACGGCGGCAGGCCTTTGGTGTCGGCCTCGCAGTTGCGTATCGGCCAGTCGGTCCGCGCGGTTCTGAGCGATGGCGTGGCAGTGGCACAGGTCACCGCAGTGACCAAAACGTCGAAGTGATGCGTATCCGCCGCTGCCAGGGCGATCCACCACGCCGCACGGGGATGTGTCCCTAAGGCGCCGTCGATCTCGGCGTCGCTGCCTACAATCAAAAGTCACGCTTTCGTTTTCTAATGGGGCAAGTCTCCCACTGAAAGGACCACGATGGAACACACCCTGCCGGCCTTGCCGTACGCAATCGACGCCTTGGCGCCCCACCTGAGCAAGGAAACCCTGGAGTACCACTACGGCAAGCACCACAACGCTTACGTGGTGAACCTGAACAACCTGCAAAAGGGCACCGAGTTCGAGAACTTGAGCCTCGAAGACATCATCAAGAAGTCGTCGGGCGGCATTTACAACAACGCAGCACAGATCTGGAACCACACCTTCTTCTGGAACGGCATGAAGCCAGCGGGCGGCGGTGAACCCAAGGGCGCGTTGGCCGCAGCGATCAACGCCAAGTTCGGCAGCTATGCCGCTTTCAAGGAAGCCTTCTCCAAGAGCGCCGTCGGTAACTTCGGCTCCGGCTGGACGTGGCTGGTCAAGAAGGCCGATGGCTCAGTCGACATCGTCAACACCGGCGCGGCCGGCACGCCTCTGACCACTGGCGACAAGGCGTTGCTGACGGTGGATGTTTGGGAGCATGCTTACTACATCGACTACCGCAACCTGCGCCCGAAGTGGGTCGAGACCTTCCTGACGTCGCTGGTCAACTGGGACTTCGCGGAAGCGAATTTCGCCTGAGCGAACAGCCTTAAAACGAAAACGCCGGTCGCTGACCGGCGTTTTCGCTGGTGGATTGGCAAAACAGTCAGGTCATCCTCATGGCGTGAACGGCTTGCCCGTCAATTTGGATCCGGCTGTGATGCCGCGCTTCGCAAACCAGCCTTCGTTCATTTCAAGCACAAAGCGCACGGATCTGCTGGAGCAGTGCGGATCGAGTGTGCGCGGCTTCATCCGGTCAGTGTTGACGATGATGCCGTTGTCGGCAATGAAGGCCACGTCGAGCGGTAGCAGCGTGTTCTTCATCCAGAAGCATTGCTGGCCAGGCTGGTCGAACACGAACAGCATGCCCTGGTTGGCGGCCATCGACTCGCGGAACATCAAGCCGATCTTGCGCTGTTCTGCGGTGAGTGCCAGTTCGGCGGTGATGACGTGAATACCCGCGTTGAGCGTCACCGTGGGCAGGCCCTGTGCCGCGCTCTGCGCCCAGCCCGGCATGGCGAATGTGAGCCAGCAAAGTCCCTGAATTCCGGCGCGCAAAAAGCGCAGTTTCCCAACGTTCATGGATGGCGGTCAGCGTGGCAGAAACTCATTATCGATGAGGGGTTTGGGGTGCCCAAGCCGCGCACACCGCTGAACTAGAATTGTTCCGCAGTATCGGATTCACGTCGAATTTTCAGCCTCTCACGAAGCGGAGCCCCCGTCCATGTATCAACATATCAAAGTGCCGGAGAACGGCGAAAAGATCACCGTCAATGCTGATTTTTCGCTGAACGTTCCCGACCAGCCGATCATTCCCTACATCGAAGGCGACGGCACTGGTTTCGACATCACCCCGGTGATGATCAAGGTCGTGGATGCGGCCGTGGCCAAGAGCTATGGCGGCAAGAAGAAGATCCACTGGATGGAGATTTACGCCGGTGAGAAGTCGACGCAGGTGTATGGCCCCGATGTCTGGCTGCCTGAAGAAACGCTGACGGTGCTGAAAGACTATGTGGTGTCCATCAAGGGCCCACTGACGACGCCGGTCGGCGGCGGCATCCGTTCTCTGAACGTGGCCCTGCGCCAGGAACTCGACCTCTACGTTTGCCTGCGCCCGATCCAGTACTTCACTGGCGTTCCTTCACCCGTGAAGGAACCCGAAAAGACCAATATGGTCATCTTCCGCGAGAACTCGGAAGACATCTACGCTGGCATCGAGTTCGAGGCAGAGAGCGAGAAGGCCAAGCGCCTGATCAAGATCCTGCAGGATGAGTTTGGTGTCAAGAAAATCCGCTTTCCCGACACCTCCGGCATTGGCATCAAGCCGGTCTCCAGGCAGGGCACCGAGCGCCTGGTTCGCAAGGCGATCCAGTACGCCATTGACAACGACAAGCCCTCGGTCACGATCGTGCACAAGGGCAACATCATGAAGTACACCGAAGGTGGCTTCCGTGATTGGGCCTACGGGCTGGCGCAAAAGGAATTCGGCGCGCAACTGATCGATGGCGGCCCATGGTGCAAGTTCAAGAACCCCAACACCGGGAAAGACATCGTTATCAAGGACTCGATCGCTGACGCCTTCCTTCAGCAGATTCTGCTGCGCCCAGCCGAGTATTCGGTGATCGCGACGCTGAATCTGAACGGCGACTACGTTTCCGACGCGTTGGCGGCGCAGGTCGGCGGCATCGGCATCGCCCCGGGCGCGAACCTCAGCGACTCGATCGCGATGTTCGAAGCGACCCATGGCACGGCACCGAAGTACGCCGGCAAGGACTACGTGAACCCAGGTTCAGAAATCCTGTCCGCCGAAATGATGCTGCGCCACATGGGCTGGATCGAAGCGGCCGATCTGATCATCGCCTCGATGAAGCGATCGATCCTGTCGAAGAAGGTGACCTACGACTTCGCCCGCCTGATGGATGGTGCGACTCAGGTGTCGTGCTCCGGCTTCGGGCAGGTCATGATTGACCACATGTAACGCGGTCTCAGGACGTCTTCGGACGTCCCGGTTGGTCTCACACAAAACCCCAGTTCGTTGATTCGACTGGGGTTTTCTGTTTCGAGGTGTTCCACCGCACTTGCTGACTTCCAGCGCCCGAACAACGATGACTTGCGGTGCCGAGTAGACAGCGCCCGTTACCGTACCTCGTCCCGGCCGTTTCCGATGGAGTGGCAACGTTGAGAAATATCAAAGCAGCCGGGCCGCGGCCAATGAATGATGCAGCCATGGAAAGGCGTTAACCCGTGTTCCGAGAGACCCACCGCTGCACCGCAGCATTCAGTCAAGGAGAGCCTCATGAACGACCTGCGCATCAATGAAATATTCGATCTTGATCCAACGGACTCCACCTTCAGCAATCTGCTGCACCCGTGGCGACTCGGGCCAACCAGGGGCGCTCCACAGATCCGCCTCGACGTCAGTGAATCCGATGCCAGCTACATCGTGAAAGCTGAGATCCCGGGTGTCCGCAAGGAAGACATCGAGATTCGCATCGACGGCAATCAGGTGACGATCAGCGCAGAGTTGAAGCAGGAGAACGAAGAGCGGTCAGGCCATCGGCTGCTGCGAAGCGAACGGCGGTACGGATCTGCTTGCCGCAAATTCGCGCTCGCTGAAAACGTTGATGACGCCGAGGCCGAGGCCAAGTTCGAGAACGGCGTCCTCAAGATCATCCTGCCGAAAGGTCCCAGTGTGTCTGAGAGGCGCCTGACGATCGCTTGATTCAGCAACGCCCAGGCATCCAGCCCTGGCGATCACTCGGCCGGGCGGCGCACCATCTTCGGCAGGTTCTGCTCGACTTCAGTGATGATCTTTGGCAGGCCGCCGGCCTCTGACACGAAGTGCCGTTCAGCATCCTCGGTATGCGACCTGATCGAATCCCACAGGTCCGACCGGAGCAAGCGGAGCGGATCTCCCTCCGGCTTCTCCAGAGCGCTCAGGCCGAATCGGTGATGGATGGCAACACCACTCAACACGAACTCCGCCAATTCGCGGCCATGGGTCTCAACCAGCGGACGCAGCAACAAATGGTCGCCGTAAACAACGCCGCGTCGCGCCAGCTCGCCCTCAATGAACGTCTCGAAGTGCCGCACCAGCAGGTACTGACTCTCTCCCACCAACTGCACGACGAGGGCCACGTCGCGGTCCGCTCTATCAATGATTTTGGAGGCCACTTCGGCGGCAGACGCCACCGCTTTTTTTGCCCCACCGCCGCTTGTCAGATCAGTCATGGCTTCTACTCACTTATTGTTACTTCACACTGCACAGTCAAGGGCTGACAGCGGCCGCGGGCGAGCATAACCCAATCGTTCTGGGGCGAGAGTCGTGGACAACCACCACACACGAGCAATCCGCTGACTCGACGTGTCAAGCACGCTACCTATGTTTTTCCCACCTCAACCTTCACCACTGAGCCATGCTTTCGATGCGCTCTCTGTTCGAAGAAGTCCGCGCTGACGACGATGCCTCCCGCCTCCTGGCGGGAACGACTTCTCGGAACGAGTTGCAGGGCGGCTGGGAAAACGAGCGCATAGCCGCGCTCACAAGCGATCCGATACTGGCCGCGAAGATTCTTCGTCATGGCGATGACGAGAACAAACATGGCCGTCTGTTCGCGGTCTTCCTGCGCCGCCGCGGCCTGATGGCCGCAGACATTTCCGACCACGCCGACTATTGCGTGCTGCTGCAGTGGCGCGGCATCGGACTCTCGCACGCACGCTTGCGTGAGGACCTGCCTCCGTCCGACCCGGAGCTCAAGCGCGGGCTCGCAATAGTGGCTGACGACGAGGTCAACCACCTCTCTTACTGTCACGAGGAATTACTGCGCTTTCGCGAGCAGGGACACGGTGAGTTGATCGAGCGCACGCTCAAGCGACATGCCATGGCCGAGATCCGCGCCACGCGCGACGTCAGTCTTGCCTTCGTGGAGGCGATCGCCGGAATACGGCACTGGCCTGCCTGGAAGCGCTCGCTGCTGTCGCTCGGTACGCATGCCATTTATGCCTACGAACGCCTGATTGGCTGGCGCCTCCCGAGCGCCCGAATGCACTGGGATCTGCCCAGACCGCTGGCTGATCAGGTGGCCAGCAGTAGCGCGCGGATCCAGGCTCAGCATTCAGCGAGCCTTGATCTGGCAGGGTGATGCCCTGCCTCGGCAGAGGCCGCTGTGAGGCGGCGGCGAATGTGGCTCTCTGCGGCCTCCAGGGAAAAAGTTATTCGATGTTCTGCACCTGCTCGCGCAGTTGCTCGATCGACACCTTCATGTCCAGAGAGATGGTGGTGAGTTCCAGGCTCGACGCCTTCGACCCCAGTGTGTTTGCCTCGCGCAGTAGCTCCTGAATCAGGAAATCGAGTCGTTTGCCCACCTCGCCACCGGCCGTGAGCATTCGCGCCATCTCGTCGAGGTGGGCTCGCAACCGAGCCAACTCTTCAGCGACGTCGATGCGGATCGCGTAGGCCGCTGCCTCGTTCAAGGCCCGCTCCTGCAGTGCTTCGACTGACACGGTTTGGGCGGCGCCTGTTTGTTCCAGCGCCTCCTGCCAGCGCTCGAGAAACTTCTGCTGCTGGCGTTGGACGGTGGCCGGCACCAAGGGCTCGGCCTTGGCGGCGAGCTCCCGAAGGCGGTTCACCCCAAGCATCAGCACCTCGACCAGGCGCTTGCCCTCTCGTGCACGTGCCTCGCCCAGGCCGGCAATGGCTCGCTTGGCGGCGTCCAGTGCCACATCGTCCAGTTGTTCCTGGGATGCGCTCGTCTTGCACCAGTGCAGCACCTCGTGGACCGACAGCTCCTGAGCACTGGGCAGCCAGCCGCGAATCGTGCTTTGAAGATGCGAGAGCCGGTTCAGTTGTTCCGGCTGCGGTTGCGGCCAGGCCGTGTCGGCGCTGGACTGGGTGTTCAGCCGCAACTCGATCTTGCCGCGGCGAAAGGCGGCGGTCAGCAGCTCACGCAGTGACGGTTCTAGGGAGCGCAACTCGTCGGGCAGGCGCAGGTTCAGGTCGAGAAATCGTCCATTCACGCTGCGAAGCTCGACTGTGACTCTGGCCCGCGAGGGTGTGCTGGACCGGGAGACTGGAAGCTCGCTGGCTGCGGTCGAAACCGGCGTCTCAGCCGCGCCTGCTGTGGCGCTGGCGTAGCCGGTCATGCTGTAGACTGGCATTGAATGTCAACCCGTGAAAACCGCTGATTATGTCGAAGCTGAAGCCCGCTCCGCTGCCTTCTGGCACCGTGGTCGGCGGCTACCAGGTCGTCAAGAAGCTGGCGGCTGGCGGGTTTGGTGTGGTGTATCTCGCAGAAGACCCGCAGCGCCACATGGTGGCGCTCAAGGAGTACCTGCCATCGTCACTGGCAGAGCGCTCGCCGGGCGAGTTGACACCCCGGGTCAAGCCCGAGAAGCAGCCCCTGTACCGACTGGGCCTGAAGAGCTTCTTCGAGGAGGGTCGGTCGCTCGCACAGATCTCTCATCCGAGCGTTGTCTCGGTGCTGAATTTCTTCCGCGAGAACGAAACCGTCTACATGGTGATGAACTACCTGCAGGGCGAAACGCTGCAGGATTTCATCGTCACCGCGCGCGATCTGAAGCGCGACAAGGTGTTCCGCGAGTCGACCATCCGCAGCCTGTTCGACGAGATCTTGCGTGGCTTGCGCATCGTTCACCAGCACAAGATGCTCCACCTCGACATCAAGCCAGCCAACATCTTCATCACCAACGACAACAAGGCGGTGATGCTGGACTTCGGTGCTGCGCGTGAGGTGCTGAGCAAGGAAGGCAATTTCATCCGTCCGATGTACACGCCGGGCTTTGCAGCGCCCGAGATGTACCGCCGCGATGGCACCCTCGGCCCCTGGACCGACATCTACGCCATCGGGGCCTGCATCTATGCCTGCATGCAGGGTTATCCGCCGAATGACGCGCCGCAGCGCATCGAGAAGGACCGGCTGGCGTTGAGCCTGAGTCGGCTGCGCAACATCTATTCCGACAACCTGATCGAAGTGACCGAGTGGTGCATGTCGCTCGACCCACTGTCGCGCCCACAGAGCGTGTTCGCGCTGCAGAAAGAGCTGGCACGTGAGACCGAACGCCGCTACACCAAGCTGAGCTTCGGCGAGCGCCTGAAGATGCAGCTTGAAAATCTGACCACCGGCGCCAAGGCGTAACGTCATGGAGCCCTCACGTCGCTTTGCTCCCGCCCCCCAAGTGGGCGCTGTCCGGCTCGGGGCGGCCCGGCCCTCGGGCAAGCACTGACATGCGCTTTTCCATCTATCAGGTCAGTCGCAAGGGGGGCCGCGAGAAGAACGAAGACCGCATGGGGTATTCGTACACTCGCGACTCCGGTCTGTTCGCGTTGGCTGACGGCATGGGTGGGCATCCGGAAGGCGAGGTGGCGTCTCAGCTCGCCTTGCAGACGATGTCAGCGCTGTTCCAGCGGGAGGCCAAGCCGACACTGGTTGACCCGCTCGCGTTCCTCAACCAGGCGATCATGGCCGGCCACCAGCAGTTGCTGCGTTATTCGGCGCAGAAGGCGCTGCCTGACACGCCCCGCACGACCATCATCGCCTGCGTGATGCAGGGCGACTCGGCTTACTGGGCGCATTGCGGCGATTCACGGCTGTACCTCGTGCGCGGTGACAAGCTGGTGGCGCGTACCCGCGATCACTCCTATGCCGAACTGCAGGATGCACTTCACTCGGTGGTGCCGATGCGTGAGCGCCTGAACCGCAATGTGCTGTTCACCTGCTTGGGCAGCCCGGGCAAGCCGGTGATTGACACCGCCGGCCCGTTCCTGCTGCAAGGCGGAGACAGGTTGATGCTCTGCTCCGACGGCTTGTGGAGCACCGTCACCGACGCGTCGATCACCGAACAGCTGGCTCAGCACCTGATCACCGAGTCGGTGCCTGAACTGGTGGAGCAGGCGTTGCGCAACGGCGGACCCAAGTGCGACAACGTGTCGGTGATGGCCATCGAGTGGGAAGCGTCCGAAGCTCCGACCGGTGCGGCCGGCGTGTCGACACAGGCTCTAGGCGAAGAGGTATTCGCCTCCACGATCCAGGCCAGCGTGCTTGGCCACGATGTGATCGACGACCTCGACGATGCCGAGATCGAGAGGTCGATCAAGGAAATCAACGACGCCATCCGGCGCTCGTCGTCACCCAAAAAAACCTGAGGGTTCCACTATGAGTTTCATACGCACGCAAGGGCGCGGCGTCAATGCGTTGCGGCCGGTTCGCATCACGCGGCACTACACCAAACACGCCGAGGGATCGGTGTTGATCGCGTTCGGAGACACCCAGGTGCTGTGCACGGCCTCGGTGGAAGAGAAGGTGCCGCCGCACAAGCGTGGTTCCGGCGAGGGTTGGGTCACCGCTGAATACGGCATGTTGCCCCGCGCGACCCACACCCGCAGCGACCGCGAGGCGGCCAAGGGCAAGCAGAGCGGGCGTACTCAGGAAATACAGAGGCTGATCGGCCGCTCTCTGCGCTGCGTGTTCGATCTGAAGGCGCTCGGTGAGCGCACGATCTCCCTCGACTGCGACGTGATCCAGGCCGATGGCGGTACCCGCACCGCAGCGATCACTGGCGCCTTTGTGGCGGCACACGATGCGGTGGCAGGCTTGATGGCGCAAGGAAAGCTGGCCGCATCTCCGCTGCGAGATTTCGTTGCGGCGATATCGGTCGGCATCGTCGACGGCACACCGCTGCTCGATCTGGAATACACCGAAGACTCCGCCTGCGACACCGACATGAACGTGGTGATGACGAGCTCCGGCGGATTCGTCGAAGTGCAGGGCACAGCCGAAGGCGCGTCCTTCTCACGTGCCGAGATGGACAGCCTGCTGCAGCTCGCCGACCAGGGCATTCGTCAACTGGTGGCCGCGCAGCGCCAGGCGCTCGGGCTGTGACGCCATGAAGCTGGTTCTGGCCTCGAACAACACCGGCAAGCTGGCCGAACTGCAGTCGCTGTTCGCGCCGCTTGGCCTGTTGCTGGTGCGCCAGGGCGACCTGGGCATTCCCGAGGCTGAAGAGCCGCACCTGACCTTCATCGAGAACGCGCTCGCGAAGGCGCGCCACGCGGCTCGTCAAGCGGGAAGCGCGGCCATCGCTGACGACTCGGGGCTTTGCGTCGATGCACTGGGTGGCGCACCGGGCGTGCGCTCGGCGCGATATGCCGAAGATCACGGCCAGGCGAAGGGCGATGTGGCCAACAACCGGGTGCTGCTCGCCAAGCTGTCTGCTTTTCCCGAAGCGACGCAGCGCAGCGCACGTTTTGTCTGCGCACTCGTCGCCGTGCGCTCGGCCGACGACCCGCAGCCGCTGGTGGCGATGGGGCGTTGGCCCGGTGTGATCTGGCCCGCGCCGCGCGGTGACTCAGGCTTCGGCTACGACCCGGTGCTGTACATCCCCGAGCTGGAGAAGACGGTCGCCGAGTTGAGCCCCGCAGACAAGAACGAGCGCAGCCACCGCGGCCTCGCATCGCGCGAGATCCTGCGGCAGATGCGCGAGGTCTGGGGCCTTGGCTGAACGCACTGCCATGCCCCTGATCGTGTCGGCGGATTCCGCCGAAGCGGCATCGGCAGCGGTCAACGTCGACCCGAACCAATTGCTGGCCCGCTACCTGCGCCCCGGCACGCTGAACCTCGCGGCGCTGCCGCCGTTGTCGCTGTACGTGCATCTGCCCTGGTGCTTGAAGAAGTGCCCTTATTGCGACTTCAACTCCCACGAGCGTCGCGCTGTCGACGGCGGCGATGGCTCGGAGATACTGCCGTTTGACCGATACCTCGATGCACTGCGCTGCGACCTCGAGGCAGCGCTCCCCTTCATCTGGGGCCGCCGCATCCACTCGGTGTTCATCGGTGGGGGCACACCAAGCCTGTTTCCGCCCGATCGCATTGATCAGCTGATCACCGACATCCGCGCCCGCGTGCCGCTGGAGCCCGGCTGCGAGATCACGATGGAGGCCAACCCGGGCACCTTCGAGCGCGACCGATTTCGCGGCTACCGTGCGGCTGGCATCACGCGCCTGTCGGTCGGTGTTCAGAGTTTCGATGACCACAAGCTCGCGGCGCTCGGCCGCGTGCACGACGGCGCGCAGGCGAGGGCAGCTCTCGCCGAGGCAAGCGAAGCCTTCGACACCTACAACCTCGACCTGATGTACGCACTGCCCGGGCAGACCCCGGCCGAACTGGAGGCCGACCTGGCTGCGGCGCTGTCGTTCCAGCCCCCGCACCTGTCGATCTACCACCTGACGATCGAGGCCAACACACTGTTTGCGAAGCACCCTCCCACCGGTGACCTCGCGGTGCCTGACGACGACACCGCATTCGACATGCTCGACCGCATCGTGCAGGCCACCGAAGCGGTCGGCCTGTCGCGCTATGAGGTGTCGGCCTTTGCTCGACCCGGTCACCGCTGTGCGCACAACCTGAACTACTGGCAGTTCGGCGACTACCTCGGCATCGGCGCTGGAGCGCACAGCAAGATCAGCTACCCGCAGCGCGTGGTGCGGCAGGTGCGCTTTCGCGATCCGTCCACCTACATGACGAATGCGCTGGCCGGCCGGGCGATCGCGCAGGACGAAGAGGTACCGCGCAAGCAGTTGCCGTTCGAGTTCATGCTCAACGGGCTGCGGCTGAGGGAGGGCGTCGAGCTGGCGCGCTACACCGAGCGCACCGGCCTGCCGCTGAGTTCGATCGATCGTGCGCTGGATGAAGCGGTGCGCAAGGGCCTGCTGATGCGCGAGCCGAACTGGATTCAGCCCACAGCACGCGGGTACGACCTGCTCAACGATTTACAGGAGCTGTTCCTGCCACCGGCCTGATCTCTGTCGCTGCCGTGCTTCGCTGATCTGTCCCGTGCGCAGCCCGCCCAGCCTTGTCGATGACGCCATTGACCTCTTGCCAGTTCGCCCGCTCAAGAAAGCGCTGAGTCCATCAAGCCCATCTCGGCGCTGCTCATCAGCGCTTCGATGTCGGTGAGGATCAGCATGCGTTCGGTCTCGCCGCTCTTGACGCAGCCGATGCCCATGATGTAACCGGCATCCAGCGAGGCATGCAGTTGCGGAGCTGCCTTGATGCTGTCGGCTCCGATCGCAATCACGTCAGACACCGAATCGACCACCGCGCCGATGACCCGGCCACGCACGTTCAGCACGATGACCACGGTAGATCCGTCGTACTGGGCCGCCTCGCAGCCCAGTTTCAGTCGCAGGTCGACGATGGGCACGATCACTCCGCGCAGGTTGACCACACCCTTGATGAAATGGGGTGCGTTGGCAATCCGTGTGGGCGCCTCGTAGCTGCGGATCTCCTGCACGCGCAGTATGTCGATGCCGTACTCCTCGCCGCCCAGGCGGAAGGTGAGGAATTCCTTGGGCGTGCCGGTCGCATGACTGGTGTTTGGACTTGTCGATGCTGGCGTGCCACGCTCGGCGACAGTCGCGCCCGCTGGGCGGTCTTCAATGGCGATGCTCATGACTGATTCCTTCTGGGTTGGGGCAGGTGCTTGCATGATTGCTGGGTTGGCTGCTGGTGCGGCTGACCGCACTCAGAACGACTCCCAGTCGTCAGTGCCGGTCCTGGTGGGCGCGGCGACAGGCGGGCTGGTTTGGGCGACTTCTGCACGCGGCTCGGCCTTGAACTTCGGCCGGGCGACGTTCTTGGCACGGTCGGGACTGCGGCGCTCGACCTTGGGGGCGTTTGCTGCCGGTACCTCGGCATGGGACCCTCTTGCGAAGCCCTCGTGCTGCGACAGCTTGAACACCGCCACAGCCTGAACCAGCTGGTGCGCCTGGTTCTTCAGGCTTTCCGCAGCAGCGGCACTTTCTTCGACCAGTGCAGCGTTCTGCTGCGTCGCCTGGTCCATCTGCGTCACTGCCTCGCCCACCTGCGACACACCGGCACTTTGCTCCACGCTGGCCGAACTGATCTCGCCCACGATATCGGTCACGCGTCGGATCGAGATGACGATCTCGTCCATGGTTTTGCCGGCTTGGTCGACCAGCGCCGTGCCTTGATCCACCTGCTCGACGCTGCGTCCGATGAGCGTCTTGATCTCCTTGGCGGCTTCTGCGCTGCGATGGGCCAGGCTGCGCACCTCGGAGGCCACGACGGCAAAGCCCCGGCCTTGCTCGCCAGCGCGGGCGGCTTCGACCGCTGCGTTCAGCGCCAGGATGTTTGTCTGGAAGGCGATGCCGTCAATCACGCTGATGATCTCGCCTATCTTGCGACTGCTGTCGTTGATGCCCTGCATCGTGGTGACAACCTGTCCCACCACATCGCCGCCCCGCGCTGCCACTTCCGACGCGCCTTGAGCCAGTTGGTTCGCCTGCTTGGCGCTGTCGGTGTTGTTGCGCACGGTCGTGCCAAGCTCTTCCATGGTGGCGGCGGTCTGCTGCAGCGCGCTCGCCTGCTGCTCCGTGCGGCCTGACAGATCCTGATTGCCTTGTGCGATCTGCGCGCTGGCCGTGGCCACGCTTTCCGAGTTACCACGGACTTCGGTCACCACTTTGACGAGGTTGTCGCGCATGCGGGCCAACGCTGCGAACAAGCTGGTGGTGTCGCCTGGGCATAGCGGAATCTGCACGGTCAGGTCACCCTGAGCAACAGCGTTCACAGCTGCTGCCGCCTTACTTGGCTCGGCACCGAGTTGGCGGAAGATGCTGCGCGTCAGTGTCAAGCCGAGCACAGCCGCTAACGCGAACAAAGCGAGCCCGCCGAGCGCCAGCGTGTAGGTCGTGCTCGACATCGTCGACTCAAGCGCCGCTGAGCGCGTGACGAGCAGGTCTGCTTCGGCTTTCGCAAACTCGGCGACGCCACCCCGGAAGGCGTCCATCGCCGCCTTGTCCTTGCCGGCGCTGAACTCGCGCAGCAGGGCGTCCAGCGGCACCTTGCCAGCCGTGACATCGCGGCGCAGCGTCACCAGATTCTTCGCAACCGCCATGAACTCATGGTGGTTGGCCATCATCTTCTCGAGGCGACCCTGCTGCGCCGGGTTGTCCGAAGTCAGCGACTTGGCCTCATTGAAGGCAGCACTGAACTCCTGCTGGCCCATGTTGAAGGGCTCGAGGAATTTCTCGTTCGCGCCGGCCACGAAGCCGCGCAGCCCGGTCTCGATGTTGACCATGTTCAGCAGCATCTTGTCGGACTCCGCCAGCACCTTGTAAGTGTGCGTATTCCAGTTCACGTCGTCGCGTATCTTGCCGTTGTTGAACAAGGCGGCGCCGATCAACAAGCTCGTAAGCGCGAGGATGGCTGCAAACGTCAGCGTCAGGCGCTTCTTCAGGGTCCAGTGATCAAACATCGGGGATCTCCTTTGGGGGCTTGGAAGTCTCTGGGGCACTGCACAGGGGCGCTCTGAGCCGCAGCAGCTTGATTTGTCCCTTATCGGCGTATCACGCGAAAAAATGAGACAAAAAAGGCCGATCGCACTGGCCAGCCATCCGGCTCTCAAGCTCGCATCCGGTCAGCCGAAACAACTCCATCTACCGGACATCCCTTGACGGGGTAGCCGGTCGAGGCGAAGGGACGTTTTTTTCCTCGCCCACCCGAAGAAAGTCCCCTGGGCAAGATCAAGGCCAATCTGGGCATGGAAGGCGCGCAGGAAACTCCGCGCGAAGTGGCTTTCTGCTCGCACGCCATCCTCGGAGACAGTGTGTTTCAGGTCAATGACGCGACCTACGACTCCCGGTTTGCCGGCAACCCGCTGGTCGTGGGTGAACCAGGCTTCCGCTTCTGTGCCGGAGCGCCCATTGGGTCATAGGTGGGCAGGCCGTCGGCTTGGGGGTGTTTGCCGGGCAATCGATTGAAGTCCTGTTGAGCCTGCGCAGCGCCAAACTGCATCGGCGCCCTTGCCGTACTCGACGCTGCCTTAGCAACGGGCCAACGCGTCGATGGGGAAAACGGTGGCGGAATTCGTCGAGAACAAGCCAGCGTCTCTGGACTTGTTATGCCATCCGGCTCAGCCGACTGAACTCATCGCGCAGATCGTGCTTTGGCAAGCAGGTACCGCACCGCACTAGACGCGGGTCATCGACGCGCCCGCAGTGTTGCGCAGCCGCTCGATGAGCTTCGACGCGATCTGCGTCAGCGGCAGAATTTCATGGGCTGCACCGGCTGCAATCGCTTCACGCGGCATGCCGAACACCACGCAGCTGGCTTCGTCCTGAACGAAGTTGTAGCTGCCGGCGTCGCGCATCTCGCGCATTGCGGTGGCACCGTCTGCGCCCATGCCGGTGAGCATCAGGCCCAACGCGTTCTGGCCGACCACGCGGGCGGCTGATTTGAACAGGACCTCGACCGAGGGCTTGTGCCGGTTCACCGGATCGCCGTCACGCACCCGGGCGATGTAGTTGGAGCCACTGCGTTCGACGCTCAGGTGCAGGCCGCCAGGTGCGATGTAGGCGTGGCCCGGCAGGATTCGTTCGCCATCGCGCGCTTCGGCCACACGCACCTTGCACACCCCGTCCAGGCGCGCTGCATAGCTCTTGGTGAAGCCTTGCGGCATGTGCTGTGTGATGACCACTGCAGGACAATCAGGCGGCAGGTTCATCAGCACTTCCTTCGTCGCTTCGGTGCCACCGGTGCTGGCGCCGATGAAGATGACCTTCTCGGTGGACAGTCGGCCGATCGATGCTGGCGGGGCGATGACGCGGGGCGTGTTGGCGGCGCCGCCAACAGCAGGAACCACGGTCCGACGCAGGTGCGCCTTGGCGGCGATGCGTACCTTGTCGGTGATTTCGTGGGCGAGCAGCTTCAGGCCGTCGGCCACGCCGATCTTCGGCTTGGCTACGAAGTCGACGGCACCGAGTTCCAGCGCGCGCAGGGTAACGTCGGCGCCCCGCTCCGTCAGCGTTGAGACCATCACCACCGGCATCGGCCGAAGGCGCATCAGTTTGCCGAGGAAATCGATGCCATCCATGCGCGGCATTTCGACGTCGAGCGTGATCACATCGGGGTTCAGCTCGCGGATCATCTCGCGCGCCACGAAGGGGTCAGCCGCTGCGCCGACGCACTCCATGTCAGGTTGCTTGTTGATGATCTCGGTCAAAAGGCTGCGCACCAGCGCCGAATCGTCTACTACCACCACACGGGTCTTCGCCATGGCCTGCTCGAATCAGTCAGAGATGTTTTGAAAAAAGGTCCGCAGTGTCAGAACAGATCGACCGAGCCGCCACTGCTGCTCGAGGTGATCGCCCGTTCGACAGCCACTCTGTCCTGTGCAACCAACGCATCGCTGCTGGTCGGTGCCAGTCGCTTCACCATCGCCTTGCCGCTGGCCGGCAGGAAGCAGACCTTGCGTGGGTAGATGTCGAGCACATCCTTGGACACCACGGTGATGTGTTCGGTCTTCAGGTAGTTCATCACGAAGCTGGTGTTGCGCTCGCCGACGTTCAGCGAGTTCATGCCGCTGATCACCGCCCCGCCGCCGAAAACCTTGGCTTCCAGTCCCGAGCGTGAAGCACCGCGCTTGAGCAACTCGTTGATCAGCAGCTCCATTGCGTAGGAACCGTAGCGCCCCGAGTCGCCAACGCCTTCGGGCAGCATGAAGTGGTTCATGCCGCCGACGCGGGCGTTGCGGTCCCACAGGCAGGCGGCAATGCACGAGCCCAGCGTGGTCATGATCAGCAGGTCCTGATCGTCGACGTAGTACTCGCCGGGCAGAACCTTCACCGCATCGCTCTTGAAATGGGCTTCGTAGAAGAAGAAGGAGGCTTCGCCGGGCTTGGGTACCTTGGCGCGCAATTGCGCAAGCCGCGAGCCCGCGGCCGGTGTGCCGAAGCTTTGTGTTGACAGCCCGCCGACCGGTATCGAGCGCGGCCTCGACAAGGACGAAGAAGTGCTGTTGTTCGGAGCGATCGACATGGTCATGGGTCTCGTGTGCCAGAGCTGTGTCAAACGCGCTCGTAGATGGTCTTCCCGCGCAGCCGGAACAGGTTGCGCGCTTCAGTGAAGTTCTCGGAATGACCGACGTAGAGCAGCCCACGCGGCTTCATCGTCGCGTGGATTTTCTCCAGCACCCGCAACTGCGTCGGCGAGTCGAAGTAGATCATCACGTTGCGGCAGAACACGATGTCGAACGGGTCGCCGAGCGACCAGCGGGTGTCCATCAGGTTCAGCGTGCGGAATTCGATCATTCGGGCCAGCTCCGGACGTACCCGGATCAGCCCGGATTGCGTTCCCTTGCCGCGCAGAAAGTGCTGCCGCAGCCGATCTGGCGACAGCCCGCGGGCCTCTAGCGGATAGACCCCGGTCGCGGCGGTGGTCAGCACATTGGTATCGATGTCGCTGGCAACGAGCGTGGCACCATGGTTGCGTCCCAGTGCTTCATTGACCGTCATCGCGATCGAATACGGTTCTTCCCCTGTGGAAGCCGCGCTGCACCAGATGCGCACCGGGCCCTGACCCGAGCGGGCCTGCAAGTCTTCGACCAGCGCAGTGAAATGGTGGTCCTCGCGAAAGAACGAAGTGAGATTGGTGGTCAGGCAGTTGATGAATTCCTGCCATTCGGCATCGGCCGCGGCGCCGTGGGCTTGCTCCAGCCATTGCAGATAGCTGGCAAATGAGTTGTGGCCTGTTTCGCGGAGCCGGCGCGACACGCGGCTGTAGACCATGGCCTGCTTGCCGGTGCCCAGGCTGATGCCGGCACGCTCGTAGATCAGCTTGCGCACCCGTTCGAAGTCGGCGCCATCGAAGGCCAGATCGCGCTGAATCGCTGAATATCCATCATCGGGGCGGGGTCGTGCAGAGGCAGACATCACGGCAGACATCGTCGAGCGCTCCGATTGGGCGGCGTGGGAAACATGTCTCTATATCGGCAGGGCGCTGGGTGACTTGAATCGGCGAGCGCGCGGCTTGATCCCCCGAACTGCCGCGGATTTGCCCCTCTGAACCAAGCTGTTACGTTTTGCGACACCGCTAGACTGAATGCCTGTTTGGCCGATTCGTGCCTGTCTGACCGATGTCCACCACTGACCTGCCCGCCGAGCTCCAACTTCAAACGGCCTTGCTCCTGCTGAAGCAGGCCGGCCGTGAGCTCCATGTGGGTGCAGAGCCCGGCTCGACGCTGTGGCTGCAGGCGGTGGTTGACGCTCTGTGCGACCTGTCCAGCCGCGATGCACTGACCGGGCTGGCCAATCGCCGCCAGTTCGAGTTGTCGATCACCCGAGAAATCGACCGGGTGGCCCGTGCCGGGGAGCCGGCGCTCGTGCTGATGGCCGACATCGACCACTTCAAGCGCGTCAACGACACCTTCGGTCACCCTGCCGGTGACCAGGTGCTCAAGGTGGTGGCTGCGGCCCTGCAGGACTGCGTGCGCCCGATGGACACCGTGGCGCGCTATGGCGGGGAGGAGTTCGCCATCATCCTGCCCAACTGCCCTACGACCTTCGGCCTCACCGTGGCAGAGCGGATCCGCGCCAAGGTCGAGCGGCGCCCCGTGAATGTGGCGCCCGGTGTCGACGTGCAGGTCACCATCAGCATTGGCGGGGCTTTCGCTCCGCAGTGGGTTCGCTCCTCAGTCGCTATGTGGGTCGAGCGCGCCGACCGCCAGCTCTACCTTGCCAAAACAGAGGGCCGCAACCGCGTTTGCCTCGAACATGCTCCAGTGGTCCAGGTCAGTGCCGAAGAGAAGGGGATGCTGTTCGGCAATTCCCAGTTCCAGGACCTTGAATGATTTTCCCGACATGACTTCGCCGACCGATCCCACCGCTCAACCCAGCCCGCATGCCAGCGGCCGCCGTGCCCGCACGATTGCCGTGACCAGCGGCAAGGGCGGCGTTGGCAAGACTTTCATCTCGGCCAACCTGGCCGCTGCGCTGTCGCGCCGGGGCCAGCGCGTGCTGGTGCTCGATGCCGACCTGGGCCTCGCCAACCTCGATGTGGTGCTGAACCTGTTCCCGAAGAACACGCTGCACGATGTGTTCACCGGCAAATGCGATCTGGAGACGGCGATCCTGGCGGCTCCGGGTGGCTTCTCGGTGCTGCTGGCGGGCTCCGGGCTCGTCGAGTATTCGCGGCTGACCAATGACGTTCGCGAGCAGCTGCTGGACATCATCGAGAAGATGAAGCCGCGCTTCGATTGCATCATCCTCGACACCGGCGCGGGAATTTCCGATGTGGTGCTGTTCGCGGTCTCGCTGGCCGATGAAGTGATGGTGGTGGCCACACCCGAGCCGACCTCGCTCACCGACGCCTACGCCACCATCAAGGTGCTGGCAACCCAGCAGGGTCGGCGTGTCATCAAGCTGGTGGTGAACCAAGTGGCTCGTGCAGGTGAGGGGCGGACCATTCGCGGCCAGTTGCAGCAGGTCATCGATCGCTATGTGTCGCCGATGCTTGGGAACGAGAAGGAATCGTTGAAGCTCGACCTCGCAGGCGAGGTGCCGATCGATCCGGCAGTACGCGAGGCGATCCTGAAGCGCCAGCTGTTGATGGAGGCCTTGCCAGGCAGCCCCGCGGCCCTGGGCGTCGGGGCCGTGGCCGACAAACTGCTCGGGTGAGTACCACTCCGTTCGAGGCACTTGGCGGCGAGCCTGCAGTGCGGCAGCTCGTCGACCGTTTCTACGATCTGATGGACCTCGAGCCGGCATTCGCCGGCTTGCGAGCGCTGCACCCCGACGTACTCGACAGCTCGCGCGACAAGCTGCACTGGTTCTTGTGCGGCTGGCTCGGGGGACCCCAGCTCTACGTCGAGAAGTTCGGTCATCCCAGGCTGCGCGCCCGACACCTGCCGTACCCGATCGGCATCGCCGAACGCGATCAGTGGATGGCCTGCATGAGTCAGGCCATGCGCGAACTGAGTATTGACCAGGCGATGTCGTTGCGATTGACCGAGTCGTTCTTTGGCACCGCCGACTGGATGCGCAACAAAGGCGCCTGAGATCAGGCGCTAGCGCTCGTCCATGCGGGATGTTCGTCGCGTCGGTGCGCTCTCAGTCTTCGGCGATTGGGAAGGCCCGGTGGGTTTCAGCAGCACCAGAAGCGCGCCGTTGCCGCCATCAGCCGCGCGTGCATGCGCGAAGGCAATGACCTCGCTCTTCTGCACCAGCCAGGTCTTGACCTTCGACTTCAGCACCGGCTCACGCCCGGGTGAGCCATTGCCCTTGCCGTGGATCACCCGCACGCAGCGCAGTCCATGACGCACTGCCTCCCGCACGAAGCTGGCGAGTTGCTCGCGCGCTTCGTCTCGCCGCAGACCGTGCAGGTCGAGCTGTGCCTGGATCGCCCACACGCCGCGCCTGAGCTTGCGCACCACTTCTGGCCCGATGCCCTCGCCGCGCCACGACAGCGCGTCATCGGTTTCGAGCAGTGACTCGACATCGAACTCATCGGAGATTGCCTCGCGAAGCACCGCCGCCTCATCGCGTTCGCGCTGGCGCGGCAGCGGTTCAACGCGCGGTCGCGCCAGCGGCATCGCCGCCACACGGCGCAACGGCAGCACCGGCCCGACGGTGTGCTCGAACAGTTGGCGCTCGCGCTGTTCGCGGGCGGCGTTGGCTCGCGCTTCGGCTTCGCGCCGCGCTGCTTCGGCAGCATCCTTGGCCAGGGCCTTCTTCAGCGTGGCCAGGTCCTGCAGGCTTCGCACGCGGCGCGGTGGGGTCACAGCAGGCCTCGCTCGGCAAACGAGATCGCCTGGTCGCCACCTACCACCAGATGGTCGATCACGCGCACATCGATCAGTTGGAGGGCCTGCTTCAGCGTCTGCGTCAGAAACTCATCGGCCCGCGACGGCTCGGCGATACCAGAAGGGTGGTTGTGCGCCAGGATCACCGCACTCGCCTGCACCGCCAGAGCGCGCTTGACGACTTCGCGTGGGTAGACGCTGGTCTGGCTCAGCGTGCCACGGAACATCGGCTCGAACTGCAGCAACTGGTTCTGCACATCGAGGAA